>SEAY01000160.1 GCA_004144865.1 Comamonadaceae bacterium | reverse complement strand
CCGCGGTGGGC
This sequence comes from Comamonadaceae bacterium, assembly GCA_004144865.1. Taxonomy (GTDB): domain Bacteria; phylum Pseudomonadota; class Gammaproteobacteria; order Burkholderiales; family Burkholderiaceae_C; genus Ramlibacter. The sequence continues at coordinate 6,684 of SEAY01000160.1, read as the reverse complement.
TTCCCGCGCAGGCGTGCCACGATGACGGAGCCGACCGGCTCCACCCAGATGGCTGGATCTCGCATGCCCGGATGCTACTGCGCTCGCGCTGCCGCCGCAGGCGCCAGGGGTGAGGAAGGCTGCGAGGAGGACGGCGCGAACGGACTGCATGCGGTTATTCTCGCCCCTGCTCAACCGTGAGTCCACTCCCGCAAGGAGCAGGGTTGCACCCCCGCCAGCCTGGCCCGGCCGCCGGGTGTGCTCACGGACCGGGTTGTTCCAGCCACTTCAGCGCCGCGCCGAAGTCGTTGTAGAAGACCCGGTAGTTGGCCTCGCCCGCGTGCCCGAAGGCGATGCGCGACAGGTACGCGATGCGGGTGTTGGGAACGAGGATGGCGGTGCGCAGCGAGGCGGCGCTGAGAGTGTCCTTCTTGTCGGTGTCCAGCCGCTGCTGCAGCAGCACCAGCTCCATCTCGGGCGCCTCCAGCTCCAGCGCGTCGTACAGGACGCGGACCCCGCGGTGGGCTTCCCGCGCAGGCGTGCCACGATGACGGAGCCGACCGGCTCCACCCAGATGGCTGGATCTCGCATGCCCGGATGCTACTGCGCTCGCGCTGCCGCCGCAGGCGCCAGGCGGATTCCACGTAGAATCCGCACCTGCCCGCGGGCGTCGTTCAATGGCAGGACCTGAGCTTCCCAAGCTCAAGACGTGGGTTCGATTCCCATCGCCCGCTCCATGCGAACCTTCTTCGCATGCCTCTTTCCCGCTTCCTCTGCATCCCATCTCGCCTTGCCCGGTGTCCTACACCGCGCTGCGCGGCGCCTGCCTAGCATCGGTGTTTTCCGAAGAAACACCACGAGATGCCCACGATGGTCCACCCGCAGAACCGCCAGCGTTCCGATCGCAGTGAACGCATCGACGTCAGCTACGACTACGCCGTTTGCGCCTGGGCGCGGCACTTCAACGTGAGCGAGAGGCGCGTGAAGGAAGCCGTGGCCGCCGTGGGGGACGAGGCGGAGAAGGTGCGGATGCACCTGCAGCGAGGCTCCGCGTCTTCGGAGCGTCCGTCGGCGCGCTGAACCCCCGGAGCCTGTCATCCCGGGCCTGACCCGGGATCCATCCTGCGCAGATTCACCACCGCCGTGGATTGCGGGTCAAGCCCGCAATGACAGGCGGGGCGCTTGGCTCCGCGGGTACGAGGTTATTGCACCCCGAACACCTGCCGCAGGTAAGCCAGGAACGTCGCATCCGTCGCCAGCGTCTTGCCCGGCGCGTCCGACAGTTTCGCCACCGGCTGGCCGTTGGCTTCCACCAGTTTCATCACGATGTTCAGGGGCTGCAGGCCGACGTCGTTGGTGAGGTTGGTGCCTATGCCGAATCCCATCTGCACGCAGTCGCCGAACTGGCGGTAGAGAGCCAGTGCCTTGGCGACGTCCAGGCTGTCCGAGAACACCAGCCGCTTGGTGTGCGCGTCGATGCGCAGCTTGGCGTAGTGCGCCAGCGCCTTCTCGCCCCAGGCGACGGGGTCGCCCGAGTCGTGGCGCAGGCCGTCGAACAGCTTGGCGAAATAGAGGTCGAAGTCGGCCAGGAAGGCGTCCATGCCCACGGTGTCCGTGAGCGCGATGCCCAGGTCGCCGCGGTACTCCTGCACCCACTCTTCCAGCGCCGCGCGCTGGAAGTCGCGCAGCCGCACGCCCAGCGCCTGGAAGGTCTGCAGGTACTCGTGCCCCATGGTGCCTATGGGCGTGAGGCCCAGGTCGCGCGCCAGCAGCACGTTGGACGTGCCCTTGAAGTACTCGGGCACCTGTTCCTTGAGCGTGGCCACCACCTCGCGCTGCCAGTCGCGGCCGAAGCGGCGCCGCACGCCGAAGTCGAAGAACTCGAACGGGTGCGCCAGCGGCGGCTCGGCGGCGAAGGCGCGCAGTTGCTGCACCTTGGCCGCCAGGCGCCGCCGGCCTTCGGCCAGCGCCGCCTCGTGGTCGAACCGGCGGAAGTACAGCTCGTTGACGATCGCCAGCACGAAGATCTCGAAACCCATCACGTGCACTTGCGGCCCGCGCGCCTCGATGCGCAGCGCATCGCCCTCGGCCCAGGCGCGGATGAAGTCGCGCTGGAAGTGGAAGATGCGCAGGAAGTCCACGAAGTCCGGCTTGATGAAGCGCAGCCCGCGCAGGAAGTCCAGCTCGTCGCGGTGGAACCGCAGGCTGCACAGGTGGTCCAGCTGCGCCTGCACGTCCGGCAGCAATTCGGCCAGCGGGTACTCGGGTTCGTTACGGCAGACGAAGCGGTAAGTGGATTGCGCCTGCGGGTGCCGATGGAGCATCGGCTGCCACATGGTGAACTTGTAGAGGTCGGTGTCCAGCAGGCTGCGGACGATGGGTTCGAATGCCATGCGTGAGTGTGGCAAAGAAAAAGGGCCCTTGCAGGGCCCTTCGCAGGCTGGGTTCCGCGTTCGCGGACCCCAGGGTTTTGTCAGCCGCCCTCGACGTCGTGGCGCCGGTCAGCCGGCACCGGGGTGCCGCCCTGCGAGCCGCCGCCCTGCGGATAGCCGCCGGTGGGCCACTGGCCCGAGCCGACGGCGGGACCCTGCCGGCGCGCCTGCTCGCCCATGTTCTCGGCCATCTCCTTCATCTGGCCGGAGCGCTCCTGCGCCTTGGCGTACCACTTGCGCAGGATCTCCGCCGCCGTCTCGCGGCCGCCCAGTCCGAAGGCCAGGCCCAGGCCGAGCGCCAGGGCGCCCACCACCGCCATGAACAGCGTGTTCACCAGTTCGGTGGCGATGCCCAGCTGGTTCACGGCGACCACGATCGCAAAGGCCCACACCACCACCGCCGCCGCCTTGGACAGGAAGTTGGCGTTGGTGAGCCCCGCCTCGCTGGCCGCGCCGCGCACCACGTTGCCGAGCGCGCGGGCCGCCAGGCCGCCGATCACCAGCACCACCAGCGCGACGACCACGTTGGGCAGCCACAGCAGCAGTTGCCGCAGGACCTCGGAAACCGCGGGCAGGCCCAGTGCGTCGAAGGCCACCACCAGCGCGATGAGGCGCACGAACCACTTCACCACCAGGCCGATCATGCCGGCCGCGTCAGTGTTCATGCCCATCTTGCGGATGAAGTCGCTCAGCCCCGCGCGCTCGGACAAGTCGTTGAACTTGATCGCGCGCAGCATGGCCGCCAGCCCGCGCTCGATGAGCGATGCGATGAACCAGCCGGCGACGATGATCAGCACGAAGCCGATGATCTTGGGGATGGCCGAGAAGAGCAGGGCCATCGCGGCCGCGAGCGACGTGAACATCGCGTCGCTCCATTCGGTGACTTGGGTGGGCATGGAGATCTCCGGTTGCGGATGTTGTTAACTTCCGCAAACTTTCAATCCTTTGGATTCATGCCCAAGTCGGCATTGGGAGGGGACAGGTGTAGGAGGGCCCTACGGTTGGGCATGGGCTCCGTCATCCCCGCGCAGGCGGAGATCCCGGTGGCACGAACTGCAGGACGCCCTGGATTCCCGCCTCCGCGGGAATGACGGCTTGGCCTATCGCGCCGCGCCCACTCGCCAGATGGTGTTGCCCACGTCGTCCGCCACCAGCAGCGCGCCCTTGCCATCCAGCGCCACGCCCACCGGCCGACCGTACGCGCGGCCGTCGTCGCTGAGGAAGCCACCGAGGAATTCGACCGGCATCCCCGACGGCTTGCCGCCGGCGAACGGCACGAACACCACGTTGTAGCCCGCCAGGTTCTTGCGGTTCCACGAGCCGTGCTGGCCGATGAAAGCGCCGCTCGCGTAGTTGGCGGGCATGCGGGCGTCGGAGAACGCCAGGCCCAGCGGCGCCACGTGTGCACCCAAGCCGTAGTCCGGCGCGATGGATTTCGCCACCATCTGCGGATTGGGCGGCTGCACGCGCGTGTCGACGTTCTGGCCCCAGTACGCCCACGGCCAGCCGTAGAACGCACCATCCTTCACGGACGTCAGGTAGTCCGGCACCAGGTTGTTGCCCAGCTCGTCGCGCTCGTTCACCACGGTCCACAGCGCCTTGCCCTGCGGCTCCCAGCCGAGGCCGTTGGGATTGCGCAGGCCGCTCGCGAACAGGCGCTTGTTGCCGGTGGCGCGGTCCACTTCCCAGATGGCGGCGCGGCCTTCCTCGGAAGCCATGCCGTTGTCGCCGATGTTGCTGTTGGAGCCCACCGTCGCATACAGCTTGCTGCCGTCGGGGCTGGCGATGATGTTCTTGGTCCAGTGGTGGTTGGCGCCCGCGGGCAGGTCCGTCACCTTCGTGGGCGCCGCGCTGATGCTGGTCTGCCCCGGCTGGTAAGGCACCTTCACGATGCCGTCGGCGTTGGCGATGAAGAACTCGTTGCCCACCAGCGCCATGCCGAAGGGCGAGAACAGGTTGCTCATGAAGACCGTGCGCACTTCGGCCACGCCGTCGCCGTCGGCATCGCGCAGCAGGGTGATGCGGTTGGCGCTCGGCACGCCCGCGCCGGCGCGCTTCATCACCCATTCCATCGCCTTGCCGCGCAGGCCCTCGGCGTGCACGTTCTTCGCGTTGTCCTTGGGCGGCGGGCTGTTGCTCTCGGCGACCAGCACGTCGCCGTTGGGCAGCGTGTACACCCAGCGCGGATGCTGCAGGCCACGCGCGAACGCGGTCACCCGAAAGCCCGCCGGCGCCTTGGGCGTGGCGCCTTCCGGCCAGCCCTCCGCGGGAGCGATGTTCACTGTCGGGATGGGGATCAGCTTGTCCTCGGGCTGCGGCAACTGGGGACTCGGTCCCACGCCGGGCAGCGCGGATTGCGCGATCACGCCGGCCGCGCATGCACTGAGCGCGGCCACGGCGACGAGGGGAAGCAGCAGGGAGCTGCGATGGTTCTTCTTCATGCGGGAAGTTTCCCCAGGATGCCGCGGATCCTTGTAGGCGAATGCCGCAAAAAGCACCACCCGGTCGTTCAAGCGCCCATCCATTGCGGCAGCAGCCGAACCAGCACGATGGCCGCGATGCCCTGCACGCCCACGTAGTGCCAGAAGAGGGCGGTGTTGTCCAGCGTCGCGCGGGCGTCGGGCCGCAGCGCTCCGGCGAAGGAACGGGCGATCACGTAGCCGCCCATCACGAGCAGGACGGCGGCGTGGAAGCCTTGCCAGGACAACATGGCGGCGATCGTCGCGCCCCAGGCGGTGTGTGTCGGCGCGAGTCCCGCCTGCAGGTGCAGTGCGAGTTCCAGCGCGAAGGCACCGATGGAGCCCGCCATCGCCAATGCGACCGCGGTGCGCAGCAACGCCTGGCCCGGCTTGTGCACGCGCCGCACCGCCCAGGCCATCAGCACCGATGCGGCCACCAGCAGCAGCGCGGGCCAGACGCCAGCAGCCGGCAGCCGTTCGCCCGGCGGCGGACAGACGTCGAGCTTCATCGACACGTGCACGTGCGAGAAGGCGAGCGAGGCGAAGATGGTGGCGTCCACCGCCACCAGCACGACGGTGGCCCACCAGGAATGCGAGGCGCGTCCCACCGCGAAGGACGGCACGCTCACGCCGTCGCCGATCTGCGCCGTCGGCTGCGGGGGCGGGCGGTCCAGCTCCCACACCCAGGCCAGGATCGCGGCGATCGCCACGATGCCGCACACGGCGGCCGATACGAACCACGACACCGTCAGCAGCAGGAAGAAGCCCGCGGTCCCTGCCGCGGCGATGAAGTGCATCCAGCCGTCGCCCGGCAGCCGCACGAGATGGCGGATGTCGCCGCGGATGGGGCTGGTGAGGATCGTCTCGCGGCCGCCGAAGACGGTGCTGGGCAGCCAGTGGCGGCCGTCCAGGATCTGTTGCGCCAGGCCGGGCTGGTCCCAGAGCGGGTCGCGCGAGCTCACCTGCGGGATGCTGCGCATGCCGTAGCTCTCTTGCGGCACCCATTCGAGCGAAGGCGCGTTCCAGGGGTTGCCGCCTTCGCGCTTGGGCTGGAGCACGCCGCGTGCGAGCGCCACGAACGACAGCAGCACGCCCGCCGCGAACACGAACGCGCCGGCCGTCGACAGGGCATTCCACAGCGTCCAGCCCACCCCGGCGTCATAGGTGTACACGCGCCGCGGCATGCCCTGCAGCCCGGCGATGTGCATCGGGAAGAAGGCGAGGTTGAAGCCCACGAACATCAGGCCGCAGCTCCAGCGGCCCGCGCGCTCGGACAGGCGATGGCCCTTGAGCAGCGGCGCCCAGTACCAGAAGCCGGCGAAGAGCGGGAACACCATGCCGCCGATCAGCACGTAGTGCAGGTGCGCCACGATGAAGTAGCTGTCGTGCACCTGCCAGTCGAAGGGCAGCACCGCCACCATCACGCCCGTGAGCCCGCCCAGCACGAAGATGAAGTGGAAGCCCAGCAGGAAGAGGGTGGGCGCCTGCATGCCCACGCGCCCCTTCCAGAAGGTGGCGATCCAGGAGAACACCTGCACGCCGCTGGGAATGGCCACCGCGAAGCTCGCCGCCGAAGTGAGGTTCAGGGCCCACGGCCCCAGGCCCGCGGTGAACATGTGGTGCATCCACAGCAGGAAGCTGATGGCGCCCACGCCGGCCAGCGCCCACGCGATCGCCGTGTAGCCCACCAGCTTCGCCTGCGCCATCGCCGGCACCATCATCGACACCATGCCGGCCGCCGGCAGGAAGATGATGTAGACCTCCGGGTGGCCGAAGAACCAGAACAGGTGCTGCCACAGCAGCGGGTCGCCGCC
>SEAY01000159.1 GCA_004144865.1 Comamonadaceae bacterium | reverse complement strand
GACTTCAGCGCGCCCGCACTGCCGTCGCTCGATGTGCCCGCGCTGGACGTCGCCGACAACAGCCTCGACTTCACGCCCTCGCCCGTGCCCGCGCCGGCTCCCAAGGCGGCTCCCGCACCTGCGCCGGTGGCGGACTCCGGCATGCTGGAGTTCGACCTGGCCGGCCTGTCGCTGGACCTTCCCGGCAGCAATTCCGCGGCACCGGCACCGGCCCCCGCGGCCAAGCCGCCCGCAGCCGCTCCCGCGATGGGCCTGGACGACAGCATGAACCTCGACGTGCCGCCGCTGGGCGGTGACGCCGGGGGCGAGGCGGACAGCCCGCTCGCCACCAAGCTGGCCCTGGCCGAGGAATTCAACGCGATCGGCGACGCCGACGGCGCCCGCAGCCTCGCCGAGGAAGTGGTGGCGGAAGCCTCCGGCGACCTGAAGTCCCGCGCGCAGCGCCTGCTCGCCGAAATCGGCTGATCCCCGCACAGGAGGCCGGCCGATGAGGTTGGCGCTCGGCATCAGCTACAACGGACAGGCCTACGACGGCTGGCAAAGCCAGCCGTCGGGCCGCACCGTCCAGGACCACCTGGAAGCCGCGCTCGCGCGCTTCACCACGCAGGAAGTGCACACCGTCTGCGCGGGCCGTACCGACGCCGGCGTGCACGGGCTCATGCAGGTCGTCCACTTCGACACCGGGCTGCAGCGCGAGGATTTCTCCTGGGTGCGCGGCACCAACACCTTCCTGCCGCCCGACATCGCCGTGCAGTGGGCGCGCCCCGTCCCCGACGCTTTCCACGCGCGCAACAGCGCGAAGGCGCGTCGCTACGCCTACGTGTTGCTGGAGTCGCCCGTGCGGCCCAGCGTCGAGGCGGGACGGGCCGGCTGGGTGTTCCGCCCCCTCGATGCCGCAGCGATGCAGGCGGCGGCGGCGCACCTGGTGGGCGAGCACGACTTCACCTCCTTTCGCGCTTCCGCCTGCCAGGCGAAGACGCCGGTGAAGACCATGGAGCCGGTGCGCATCGGCCGGCGCGGCCCGTACTGGCGCTTCGACTTCCAGGCCAACGCCTTCCTGCACCACATGATCCGCAACATCATGGGCTGCCTGGTGCACGTGGGCCAGGGCCTCGCGCCGCCGGACTGGATGCGCGAGGTGCTGGAAGCCAGGAGCCGCGACGCGGCGGCTCCCACTTTCTCCCCGGACGGCCTGTACTTCCTGGGCCCGGTGTACGACCCCGCGTGGGACCTGCCGAGCCAGGCCGCTGCGTATGATTGGCTGCCATGAGCCCGCTGCTCCGCACGCGCATCAAGATCTGCGGCCTCACCCGCGAGCAGGACGTGGACGCGGCCGCCGAAGCGGGCGCCGACGCGGTCGGCTTCGTGCTCTATGCGAAGAGCCCGCGGTTCGTCACCGCGCAGCGCGCGGCCGAACTGGCGCGTCGCCTGCCGCCCTTCGTCACCCCGGTGCTGCTGTTCGTCAACGAGGCCCTGCCCGCCGTGCGCGCGGCCACCGACGTGCTGCCGCACGCGCTGCTGCAATTCCACGGCGACGAGAGTGCGGCCTACTGCCGCGAAGCCACCGGCGGCGTGCGTCCCTACGTGCGCGCAGCGCGCATGCCGCTCGACGAGGCCACGCCGTTCGACTTGCTAGAATTCGCGGCGGAGCACTCCCAGGCGAACGCCCTGCTGCTCGACGCGCACGTCGAGGGCTACGGCGGCGCCGGCAAGACATTCCCATGGTCACGCCTTCCACCAAGCGCCAGCTGTCACGCCGTTTTGTCTGGTGGGCTCACACCTGCAAACGTGGGCGATGGCATCGTGCAAGTGCGGCCGCGTTTCAGGACGCTGGCCGTTGATGTGAGTTCGGGCGTCGAGGCTTCGAAGGGAGTCAAGGACGCCGCCAAGATCCATCAGTTCGTCGCGGCCGTGCGCGCCGCCGACGCGCTCCTTGCAAGGTCCCCCCATGTCCAGTTACCAGCAGCCTGACGCCCGCGGCCATTTCGGCATCTACGGCGGCAGCTTCGTCAGCGAGACGCTGACCCACGCGATCGCCGAACTGCGCGACGCCTACGCGAAGTACCAGCACGACCCCGAGTTCCTGCGCGAGTTCGAGTACGAGCTCAAGCACTTCGTGGGCCGCCCTTCCCCGATCTACCACGCGCAGCGCATGAGCCGCGAGCAGGGCGGCGCGCAGATCTACCTCAAGCGCGAGGACCTGAACCACACCGGCGCGCACAAGATCAACAACGTGATCGGCCAGGCGATGCTGGCCCGCCGCATGGGCAAGCCGCGCGTGATCGCCGAGACGGGCGCCGGCCAGCACGGCGTGGCCACCGCGACGATCTGCGCGCGCTACGGCCTGGAGTGCGTGGTCTACATGGGCAGCAACGACGTCAAGCGCCAGAGCCCCAACGTCTACCGCATGAACCTGCTGGGCGCGCGGGTGGTACCCGTGGAGTCGGGCAGCAAGACGCTGAAGGACGCGCTGAACGAGGCGATGCGCGACTGGGTCACCAACGTCGAGAACACCTTCTACATCATCGGCACGGTGGCGGGCCCGCACCCGTATCCGATGATGGTGCGCGATTTCCAGAGCGTGATCGGCAAGGAGTGCCTCACGCAGATGCCCGAGATGGCCGGCCGCCAGCCGGATGCCGTGATCGCCTGCGTGGGCGGCGGCAGCAATGCGATGGGCATCTTCCATCCCTACATCCCGTTCGAGCAGACGCGCCTGATCGGCGTGGAGGCCGCCGGCGAGGGCATGGAGAGCGGCAAGCACTCCGCCTCGCTGCAGCGCGGCAGCCCCGGCGTGCTGCACGGCAACCGCACCTACATCCTGCAGGACGCGAACGGCCAGATCATCGAGACGCACAGCGTGAGCGCCGGCCTCGACTATCCCGGCGTCGGCCCCGAGCATGCCTGGCTGAAGGACACCGGCCGCGCCGAATACGTGGGGGTGACCGACCAGGAAGCGCTGGAGGCCTTCCACTACCTGTGCCGCACCGAAGGCATCATCCCCGCGCTGGAATCCAGCCATGCGATCGCCTACGCGATGAAGCTCGCGAAGACCATGAAGCCGGACCAGCACATCCTGGTGAACCTGTCCGGCCGCGGCGACAAGGACATCGGCACCGTGGCCGACCTCGCCGGCGTGGACTTCTACGACCGTCCCTCGATGCGGGGCCTGACCCTCAAGGGAGGGCCCAAGGCATGAGCCGCATCGCAGCCACGTTCGCCCGGCTGGGCGAGCAGAAGCGCAAGGCGCTGATTCCGTACATCACCGCCGGCTTCCCGCAGGCCGGCATCACGCCGGACCTGATGCACGCGATGGTCGAAGCCGGCAGCGACGTGATCGAACTGGGCGTGCCCTTCTCCGATCCGATGGCCGATGGCCCCGTCATCCAGAAGGCCGGCGAGCTTGCGCTGGCGCAGGGCGTCGGCCTCGCCCAGGTGCTGCAGATGGTCCGCAGCTTCCGCGAGCGCAACGACGACACCCCCGTGGTGCTCATGGGCTACGCCAATCCGGTGGAGCGCTACGAGCTGAAGCATGGCGCCGGCGGCTTTGCGCGCGACGCGGCGGCCGCAGGCGTGGACGGCGTGCTGATCGTCGATTACCCGCCGGAAGAGTGCGAGGAGTTCGCCGCGCAGCTGAAGGCGCACGGCCTGGACCTGATCTTCCTGCTGGCACCCACGAGCACGGACGCGCGCATCCAGCAGGTCGCGCGCATCGCCACCGGCTACGTGTACTACGTGTCGCTCAAGGGCGTCACGGGCGCCGGGCACCTGGACACGGCCGCCGTGGAGGAAGCCCTGCCGCGCATCCGCCGGCACGTGAAGATTCCCGTCGGCGTGGGCTTCGGCATCCGCGACGCCGCATCCGCGAAGGCGGTCGGCCGGGTGGCGGACGCCGTGGTCATCGGCACCAAGGTCATCCAGGTCGTGGAGGACCAGCCCCGTGAACAAGTCGCGCCGCACCTCTCCGCTTTCCTGCGTGAGATCCGCGACGCGCTAGACTCGTAGATTCGCTAGAGGAGCCCCCAGATGAGCTGGTTGGAAAAACTGCTGCCGCCCAAGATCCAGCCGACGGATCCCAACGAGCGCCGCAGCGTGCCCGAAGGGCTTTGGATCAAGTGCCCGAGCTGCGAAACGGTGCTGTACAAGAACGACCTGGAGCAGAACCAGTACGTCTGCCCCACCTGCAGCCATCACCACCGCATGGGTGGCCGCGTGCGCCTGAACGCCTTCCTCGACCCGGAAGGCCGCTACGAGGTGGGCCAGGAAGTCATCCCCGTCGATCCGCTGAAGTTCCAGGACAGCCGCAAGTACCCGCAGCGCCTGAAGGAAGCCCTGGAGAACACGGGCGAGACCGACGCGCTGGTGGTCATGGGCGGCTCGGTGCACAGCATCAACCTCGTCGCCGCCGCGTTCGAATTCGATTTCATGGGCGGCTCGATGGGCAGCGTGGTCGGCGAGCGTTTCGTGCGCGGCGTCCACACCGCCATCGAGCAGAAGGTGCCATTCGTCTGCTTCACGGCCACGGGTGGCGCGCGCATGCAGGAAGGCCTGCTGTCGCTGATGCAGATGGCCAAGACCAACGCCGCGCTCACGCGCCTGGCCAAGAAGGGCCTGCCCTACGTGAGCGTGCTGACCGACCCGACCATGGGCGGCGTCAGCGCCGGCTTCGCGTTCGTGGGCGACGTGGTGATCGCCGAGCCCAAGGCCCTGATCGGCTTCGCGGGCCCGCGCGTGATCGAATCGACCGTGCGCGTGAAGCTGCCCGAAGGCTTCCAGCGCGCGGAGTTCCTGCAGGAAAAGGGCGCGGTCGACTTCATTTGCGACCGCCGCGAACTGCGCAAGACCGTGGCGAACGTGTTGGCGATGCTGACGCGGCAGTCGGCCGACGCGGTGGAATAGAGGCCGCGCGAGCCCCCACCCCAACCCTCCCCCAAAGGGGGAGGGGGTCATCCGCTCAGCGGATGACTGCGTTCTGCAGGTGCGCCACCACGATCGCCCCCACCTGCAGCGCCACCAGCGCGGCCAGCGGCGACAGGTCGAAGCCGCCCACCAGCGGGATGATCCGCCGGAAAGGCCGCAGCAGCGGCGCCGCCAGGCGGTCGATCACGTCGGTGATCGGCGAATCCGCCCGCACCCACGACAGGATCGCCGCGATGATCACCAGCCCGATCGCGCCGGAGATCGCCAGCCGCACCACCCCGAACAGCGCGAGCAGCGGCACGTAGGCGCCGAAGCTGGTGCGCCCCATGAGCAGCCAGAGGATGGTGAACTGCACCAGTTCGACCAGGTAAGCGGCGAGCAGGCTGGAGAAATCCCAGCGCTTGTAGCCCGGCAGCACCTTGCGCAGCGGCAGCACGATCCAGTCCGTCAGCGCGAAGACGAAGCGCCCCACGGGGTTGCCGAAAGGGATGCGCTGGTACTGCATGTAGAGGCGCAACAGGCAGGCGCCGCCGAGCAGCCCCGCGATGACGTCGAGCAGGAGGGAGGTGATCTGGAGGAACATGGGTGCCTGGGAGTCGTGGGATGATAGCGGCAGCCATTGGAACCGCTGTGCCTGCCACCCTCACCCTGCAGTCCCTTCCCCTGTTTCCCCTGAGCACGGTCCTGTTCCCGGACGGCCTGCTGTCCCTGCGGGTGTTCGAAGTGCGCTACCTCGACATGATCGCCAAGTGCCGCAAGGCGGGCGCACCCTTCGGCGTGGTCTCCCTCACCCAGGGCAGCGAAGTGCGCCAGCCGGGAAGCACCGAGGCCTTCGCGCAGGTCGGCACGCTGGCCACGATCCAGGAGCTCGAGAATCCGCAGGCCGGCCTGATGCTGGTGCGCGCGGTCGGCGCCCAGCGCTTCCGCATCACGGCCAGCGACCAGCTCAAGCACGGCCTGTGGGTGGCCGACGTGGAGCGCCTGGCCGCCGACGTGGCGGTCACCATCCCCGACGACCTGAAGCCGGTTTCCGACGCCCTGCAGCGCCTGATCCAGTCGCTCGAGATGCGGTCCGGCAGCGCCGGGCCGATGCCCCTCGCGCCGCCCTGGAAGCTGGAAGACTGCGGATGGGTGGCCAACCGCTGGTGCGAACTGCTGCCGCTGCCCGTGGAACTCAAGCAGCGCCTGATGGAGCTGGACAACCCGCTGGTGCGGCTGGAGCTGGTGAGCGACGTGCTGCACCGCACCGGCATCATGGGCTGAGGCGCAA
>SEAY01000048.1 GCA_004144865.1 Comamonadaceae bacterium | reverse complement strand
GGGGGCGGCGGTGCCTGGGGCGGGGTTTGCGGGAGCTGCTGCGGAGCCGTGGCGACCGGCGGCGCTACCTCCGGCGGCTTGGGCGATTTGGCCATCCGCATCGCCGGGATGATCAGCACCAGCAGGACGGCCCCGATCAGGGCACCCTTCTTCAGGGCAGCGAGGAACTCGCCTGGCTCGTCGTCCGTGTCGCGGGATTGTCCGTTCCGGGGTTCATGCATGGCAGTACTCGCAAAGGAAGCCGCGGCTCATAACCCCCCGCTCGGGGATCGCCGGCACCCGGGTAGGAGTGCCGGCAGCGGAATCAGTTCGCCTCGGGCGTACCGAAGGCGTCCTGGCCCCAACGCTCGATCTGCAGCGCGGGATCGGCGCACTCGCATCCGAGTGCGTAGTCGAAGTCCTCGAACGCCGGGGCGGACTCGAAACCCGCCGGCATCGCGGCATTCGGCATGGACGGCTGCAGATCGGACATGACGGCTCTCCCTCTCATCGATGGGCCATTGTTCGGTCAGCGCCTGCCCGCCGTTATCCGCGCATCACCCAAGAGCTCGTAGGAGCGCGCCTACGCATGAGCCAGGGTTTACGCGGGGAGTGCGGACTTCCCGCGCATCTTGCGCACCATCGCGTAGACGGCGACGAGCACCGCGCCCGCCACGATGCCCACCAGCGCGTCGAACAGCATGCCCACGACCACGCCGGCGCCGCCGGCGCGGTGGATCACTTCCTCGAAGAAATGGTGCACCGGCGCGATGCCGTGTTCCAGGATGCTGCCGCCCACCAGGAACATGGCGGCCGTGCCGGCGATGGACAGTCCCTTCATCAACCAGGGCGCCGCGCGCAGGATGCCGCGGCCCACGGCGCGCGTGCCGGCGGCAGCACGCCGGCTGAGGTGCAGGCCGAGGTCGTCCAGCTTCACGATGCCGGCGACCAGGCCGTACACGCCCACCGTCATCAGCAGCGCGATGCCCACCAGCACCGTCACGCGCGTGAGGAAGTCCTGGCCCGCGACGGTGCCCAGGCTGATGACGATGATCTCCGCCGAGAGGATGAAGTCGGTGCGCACCGCGCCCTTGATCTTGTCCTTCTCGAACTGCTTCATGTCCACCTGCGGGTTGGCGACCGCCTCCACCAGTTCCTTGTGGTGCTGCTCTTCCTCCTGCCGGCTGTGCAGGAACTTGTGCGCGAGCTTCTCCGCGCCCTCGAAGCACAGGAAGGCCCCGCCCACCATCAGCAGGGGCGTCACCGCCCAGGGGGCGAAGGCGCTGATCGCCAGTGCCGCGGGCACCAGGATCGCCTTGTTGACGAGCGAGCCCTTGGCCACGGCCCACACCACCGGGAGTTCGCGGTCGGCATTGACGCCGGTGACCTGCTGCGCGTTGAGCGCGAGGTCGTCGCCGAGCACGCCCGCGGTCTTCTTGGCGGCGACCTTGGTCAGGACGGAGACGTCATCGAGCAACGAAGCGATGTCGTCGATCAGTGCGAGCAGGCTGGAGGCCATGGGGGCAGTCGTTGTTGGCGTGGGCTGATTATCATCAACCGATGACCGACGAGGGGGCCGCCGAAGGCCCGTTCCACGCGTGCCTCCAGCCTTCGGGGCGCACGTTCACCGCACCCGCCGACCGCACGCTGCTCGCCTCCGCGCTCGCCGCGGGCATTGAACTTCCGAATTCCTGCCGCAACGGCACCTGTCGCACTTGCCTGCGGCCGCTGCGCTCGGGCGCCGTTCACTACCGCATCGAGTGGCCCGGACTGCTGCCCGAGGAAAAAGCCGGCGGCTGGGTGCTGCCCTGCGTGGCGTACCCGCTGTCGGACGTGGTGCTGGATGACGCGGACGCGCCGCGTCCGCCGCCTCAGTAGTTGCCCGTGCGGTACGGGCTGCGCGGCACGTACTTGTGTTCGCCGTCGGGGATGGGTTCCGCCTTCGGGTCCGGCCGGTGCTGGGTGGCGTTGGTCCCTTCGCCACCCTCGGGCGGGCGGCGGCGCGCGCGCGGCGCTTCCGCCTGCGGCTTGGGCTTGCTCGAACGTCGGTAGAGGTTCATGAGCCCACATTAGGAGGCGGACGCGGCGCGGGTTGTAGGACGCCTTCGACGCGCACGTCGTCCGGCGGCCGACGGAACGGAGACGTGACGGCAACAATGGCATAGTCGCGGGCCATGCGCGGCCTCCGCCTCCTCCTCCTTCCCCTTGCCCTGCTGTGTGCCGCCGCGGCCGCGGCCCCCATCCGCTTCCAGAACTCGATGGCGCAGCGCACGCTGGCGTGCACCAGCTGCCACGGCAGCGAAGGACGCGCGGGCCCCGACGGCTACTACCCGCGCATCGCCGGCAAGCCGGCGGGCTACCTGTACAACCAGCTGCTGCACTTCCGCGACGGCCGCCGCCACTACGGGTTGATGACCGGACTGCTCGATCCCCTCTCGGACGCCTACCTGCACGACATCGCGCGGCACTTCGCCAGCCTCGACCTGCCCTACCCGCCGCCGCAACCGCCCACCGCCCCCGCCGAAGTGCTGGAACGCGGGCGGCTGATCGCGCTGCAGGGCGATGCGGAACGGCGCATCCCCGCCTGCGCGGCCTGCCACGGCAAGGCGTTGACGGGAGTGGTTCCCAACACGCCGGGCCTCCTGGGCCTGTCGCGCGACTACCTCAATGCGCAGCTCGGCGCCTGGCGCACGGGCCAGCGACGCGCGCTCGCGCCCGACTGCATGGCCGAGATCGCACGCCGCCTGGAGCCCGAGGATCTCTCGGCCGTGACCGCCTGGCTCGCGGCGGAGCGCCTGCCCGCGAATGCGAAGCCCGTCTCGCCGGAGCCGCCGCCGGTGGCCCGCAAGAAGGGCCGCCGCGCGCAGCCCGCACCGGCACCGGAGCCGCCGCCCATGCGCTGCGGCGCCGCCACGCCGCCGCCCGCGGAGGCCGCCCGGTGAAGCGCCTGCTGCTGATCGCGCTCGTGGTGCTGGCGGCTCTGGGCGGGCTGGTGTGGCTGTCCAACTTCGGCGACGACACGCGCGTGCACGAAGCCGCGCCCGCCGCGCCGCCCTCGCCGGAACAGGTGGCGCGCGGCGCCTACCTCGCACGGGCCGGCAATTGCATGCTGTGCCATACCGAACGCGGCGGCGCAGCCTACGCGGGCGGCAGGCCGATGGAAACGCCCTTCGGTACGGTCTACGCGAGCAACCTCACGCCCGACGCGCAGGCGGGCATCGGCGCGTGGTCCGTCGCGCAGTTCCGCCGCGCGCTGCACGAGGGCCGCTCGCGGGACGGGCGCCTGCTCTACCCGGTGTTCCCCTACACGCACACGACGCGGGTGACCGGGGCGGATGCGGACGCGCTGTTCGATTACCTGCGCAGCCTGCCGCCCGTGAACAAGCCCAACCGGCAGCACCGCCTGCGCTGGCCCTACAACACGCAGGCCGCCCTGGCCGTGTGGCGCACGCTCTACTTCCGTCCGGAGAAGTTCGTGGCCGACCCGGCGCGCACGCCGGAATGGAACCGCGGCGCGTACCTCGTGCAGGGGCTGGGCCATTGCGGCGCCTGCCACACCGCGCGCAACGCGCTGGGCGGCAGCGAAGGCATGGACCTGTCGGGCGGGCTGATCCCGATGCAGAACTGGTATGCACCCTCGCTCGCGGCCGACAACGAGGCCGGCGTGGCGAGCTGGAGCATCGAGGACATCACGCAGCTGCTCTCCACCGGCACCTCGCGCCGGGGCGCCGTGCTGGGGCCGATGGCAGAGGTGGTCCTGCACAGCACCCAATACCTCGAGCCGGGCGACGTGCGCGCGATGGCCGTCTACCTGCAGGGCCTCCCGCCGGCGCCCACCGACACCGACCCCCGCGAATTGCCGCGCGCCGGAGCCGCCACGCTGGACCGCGGCGGCCGGCTCTACGAGCGGCACTGCGCCAGCTGCCATGGCGAGCAGGGGCAAGGCGTGCCCGGCGCCTATCCGCCGCTCGCTGGCAACCGGGCGGTGACGATGCCCTCCACCTCGAACCTGGTGCAGGTGGTGCTGCACGGCGGCTTCCCGCCGGCCACGCGCGGCAACCCGCGCCCCTTCGGCATGCCGCCGTTCGCCACCACGCTGTCGGATGCCGACGTCGCTGCCGTCCTCACTTACATCCGCGCGGGCTGGAACAACCGCGCCGCGCCGGTGAGCGAACTCGAAATCGCCCAGCAGCGCAGCAGCGTCCGCCGGTAGGGGCGACAATCGCTTCCATGTCCCTGCGACGCGTCCGCCTGCCCGCAGATGTCCCGGGCCAGCTCTGGCTGGGGTCCATGCCGGGCCGCTTCGAGCCCTGGAGCACCTTCCAGGCGCACGCCGACCGTGCGCACCTCTCGCTCGTCGTGTGCCTCACGCCGCGGCCCGAGCTCGCGGAGTTCTCGCCCGAGTACAACGCCGCCATCGCGCGCGGCCGCCTGCCCTTTCGCTGGATGCACCTGCCCATGCGCAACTTCGGCCTGCCCGAGGACGGCGCGGGGTTCCGCCGCGACATCGGCGCCATCGCGGAAGGCCTGCGCGGCGGCGGCTCGGTGATGCTGCACTGCGCCGCCGGCATGGGACGCACCGGCACTGCCGCTGCCTGCGTGCTCAAGGCCCTCGGCGTCGATGCGCAGGAGGCCCTCGTGCGCGTGCGCGAGGCGGGATCCAATCCGCAGAACGCGGAGCAATCGGGCCTGGTGGGCTGGTTCTGAGCCCGGGGTGCGCGGCGGGCGACGGCGTGCCGGACTGCACGCAAGGGGCGCAAGCACCCACGGCGGAAGTGGCGCCGCGAGCGGTATCGTGGGCCATGTCTTCCTTCGAATACACGCGTTCCGGCGGCCGCCGCCTGACCTACCAGATCCGCGTCGACGGACGCGGCTGCTTCTCGGTGCTGCTGGATGGCAAGCACCTGATGAGCGGCCGCGACCGCCTCGCCGCCGGGGGCCGCACGGCGGGGCCCAACAAGCGCAAGGTGGCCGGCGCGGTGAACCAGGCCCAGCGCGAGATCGAAAGCCTCGCGCAGATGGACGAAGCCTGAGGCACCTGCCCGGACGGGCCATCACGGAAGCAGATGGCCCTGTCACCGGGGCGGGCTGGTCAGTGCGGCCGCGCGCGCCTACAGTGCGGCGCGATGCATGATGTCCTGGTGATAGGCGGCGGCAACGCCGCGCTGTGCGCCGCCCTGATGGCCCGGGAGGCGGGCGCCAGCGTGCTGCTGGTGGAAGCCTCGCCCCGGGAATGGCGCGGCGGCAACTCGCAGCACACCCGCAACCTGCGCTGCATGCACGATGCGCCGCAGGACGTGCTGCTGGACGCCTACCCCGAGGAGGAGTTCTGGCAGGACCTGCTGAAGGTCACGGCCGGCAAGACCAGCGAGCCGCTTGCACGCATGGTGATCCGCGCTTCCTCGACCTGCCGCCCCTGGATGCGCAAGCACGGCGTGCGCTTCCAGCCCTCGCTGGCGGGCACGCTGCACCTGTCGCGCACCAACGCCTTCTTCATGGGCGGCGGCAAGGCGCTCGTCAATGCCTACTACCGCAGCGCGGAGAACCTGGGCGTGGAGATCCGCTACGACACGCCGGTGGAAGCCCTCGAGCTGCGCGACGGCCGCTTCGTGGCCGCGATCGCGGGCGGGCGGCGCATTGAGGCGAAATCCTGCGTGCTGGCCGCGGGCGGCTTCGAGTCCAACCGCGAATGGCTGCGCGAGGCCTGGGGCCGGAACGAGCGCGGCGAATGGCCGGCCGACAACTTCCTGATCCGCGGCACCCGCTTCAACCAGGGCGTGCTGCTCAAGCACATGATGGCGCAGGGGGCCGACATCATCGGCGACCCGACGCAGGCGCACTGCGTCGCCATCGACGCGCGCGCCCCGCTCTACGATGGCGGCATCGTCACGCGCGTGGACGCGGTGTCGCTGGGCGTGATGGTCAACCGGGACGCGGTGCGCTTCTACGACGAAGGCGAGGACTTCTGGCCCAAGCGCTACGCGATCTGGGGTCGCCTCGTGGCGATGCAGCCGGGGCAGATCGGCTATTGCATCATCGACAGCCAGGCGATCGGCCGCTTCATGCCGCCGGTGTTTCCGGGCGTCCGCGCAAACACGCTTCCCGAGCTGGCGCGCGCGCTCGGCCTCGACGAGCGGCGCTTCATGCAAACCCTCACGACCTACAACGACGCATGCCGCGTCGGCACTTTCGACCACACGGTGCTGGACGACTGCCACACGGAGGGCCTGGCGCCGCCCAAGACGCACTGGGCTCGCCCCATCGCCCAGCCGCCGTACTACGGCTACGCGCTGCGCCCCGGCATCACCTTCACCTACCTCGGCCTGAAGACCGATGCCGAGGCGCGCGTGCATTTCGGCGGCGCGCCCAGCGAGAACCTGTTCGTCGCCGGCGAGATGATGGCCGGCAACGTGCTGGGCCAGGGCTACACCGCGGGCGTGGGCATGAGCATTGGGACGGCGTTCGGGCGCATCGCCGGGACGCAGGCGGCGCGCGCCGCGCAGAAGGAGGCCGCCGATGCGCTCGCTTGACGCCCTGGCGCGCGAGGCCGCCGCACTCGCCAACGGCCAGGCAGCCGTCGCGGAGGTGTCGCGGCAGATGCAGATCTGCAATGCCTGCCGCTACTGCGAGACCTTTTGCGCCGTCTTCCCCGCCATGACGCGCCGGCTGGAGTTCGCGGCGGGCGACGTGCACTACCTCGCCAACCTGTGCCAC
Organism: Comamonadaceae bacterium; assembly: GCA_004144865.1. Classification (GTDB taxonomy): domain Bacteria; phylum Pseudomonadota; class Gammaproteobacteria; order Burkholderiales; family Burkholderiaceae_C; genus Ramlibacter. The sequence continues at coordinate 18,246 of SEAY01000048.1, read as the reverse complement.
AACTGCGGCGCCTGCCTGCATGCCTGCCAGTACGCGCCGCCGCACGAGTTCGCGGTGAACGTGCCGCGGGCGATGGCGCAGGTACGGCGCGAGACCTACTCCGACTACGCGTGGCCGCCGGCGCTGGGCGCGCTCTACCGCCACAACGGCATGACGCTGGCGCTCGCCACCGCCGGGGGGCTGGCGCTGTTCCTGGTGCTGCTGCTGGCGATGCGCGGCACGCTGTTCCACGAACCGCTGGAGGGCAACTTCTACGCGGTGTTCCCGCATGGACTGATGGTGGGCCTGTTCGGTGCGGCCTTCGCCTTCGCCGTGATCGCGCTCGGCATCGGCGCGGCGCGGTTCTGGCGCGGACAGCACCCGGGCGCCGTGAACAGCGCTTCAGCGGCGGAAGCGCTGAAGCACGTGCTGGCCCTCACCTACCTCGATGGCGGACACGGCGACGGCTGCAACGAGGCGGACGACCGCTTCACGCTGGCGCGCCGGCGTTTCCACCACCTCACGTTCTACGGTTTCCTGCTCTGCTTCGCGTCCACTTCCGTGGCAACGCTTTACCACTACGTACTCGGCCAGCCCGCACCCTATGCGCTGACCAGCCTGCCGGTGCTGCTCGGCACGGTCGGCGGCCTCGGCCTGCTCGCGGGTCCCGCCGGCCTGCTGTGGCTGAACCTGCGGCGGCATCCGCTGCATGGCGATCCGCGCCAGCGTCCCATGGACCGCGCCTTCATCGTGCTGCTGTTCGCCACCAGCCTGACCGGCCTCGCGCTGCTGGCGTGGCGCGACACGGGCGCCATGGCGTTGCTGCTGGCGGTGCACCTGGGTTGCGTGATGGCGCTGTTCCTCACCCTGCCCTACGGCAAGTTCGCGCATGCCGTCTACCGCGGCGCCGCGCTGTTGAAGTGGGTCGTGGAGCGCAGGCAGCCGAGCCGGCTGAAGCTGGGCGCCGATTGAAGTTGCGAAGGAGAAGGCAATGAGCGAAGGTGTGCTGGATATCCCCTCGATGAGGGACAAGTGCTCGCCCGGGGAATGGCAGGCGCGCGTGGACCTGGCCGCGTGCTACCGGCTGGTGGACCTCTACGGCATGTCCGACATGATGGCCAACCACATCTCCATGCGGGTGCCCGGCGAGGAGACCTTCCTGATCAACCCGTACGGGATGATGTACGAGGAGATCACCGCTTCGTGCCTGATCAAGGTGGACATCGCCGGCAACGTCCTCTCGAAGCCCGACTTCGGCGCGCTGAACTACGGCATCAACCGGGCCGGCTACGTGATCCACAGCGCCATCCACGAGGCGCGGCCCGAGGTCGCCTGCGTCATCCACACGCACAGCTGGGCGTCGATGGCGGTGTCCGCGCTCGATTGCGGCCTGCTGCCGATCACGCAGACGGCGATGCGCTTCCTGAAGATCGGCTACCACGAGTACGAAGGCGTGGTCCTCGACGACGCCGAGAAGGAATCGCTCGTGCGCGACCTCGGCCAGGGCGAGGCGCTGATCCTGCGCAACCACGGCGCGCTGGTCGTCGGCCGCAGCGTGGGCGAGTGCTTCAACTGGACGCACCGGCTGGAGCTGTCCTGCCGCTCGCAGATCGCCGCGATGTCCTGCAACACGAAACTGCGCGCGGTGCCGCAGGACGTGATGGAGGAGACCTGGAACAACTACCAACCCGGCACGCGCAGGCCTTACGGCCTGATGGAATGGCCGGCCCTGCTGCGCAAGCTCGACCGCATGGACCCGAGCTACAAGACCTGACCCTGCACCCCATACCAACGAAGCAACAGGAGACAAGCATGGACAGCAACACCCCCCTCAAGCGCCGCACGGTGCTCGCCGGCGCCGCGGCCTTCGCGGCCCTTCCCGCCTGGGCGCAGCAGGAGCCGTGGCCCGCCAAGCCGGTGCGCGTGGTGGTCGCCTTCACCGCGGGCGGCACCACCGACATCCTGGCGCGGGCCGTGAGCCAGAAGCTCACCGAGCGCCTGAAGCAGACCTTCATCATCGACAACAAGCCCGGCGCCGGCGGCAACATCGGCACCGAGATGGTGGCGCGCGCCACGCCCGACGGCTACACCCTGATCGTGAACTCGGTGGGACCGATCGCGGTGAACCCCACCCTCTACACGAAGCTGAATATCAACCCGCTGGTGGACCTGGTGCCGGTGGTGCAGATCGCCGACGTGCCCAACGTCCTGGTGGTGCATCCCTCGGTGCCCGCGAAGACGATCGAGGAGTTCGTCGCCTACGCGAAGGCCCATCCGGACAAGGCGAACTACGGCTCCACCGGCATCGGCACGTCATCGCACCTGTCCGGCTACATGCTGGCCAAGCGCACCGGGATGCAGGTCACGCACGTGCCGTACAAGGGCGCCGACGCGCTGAAGGACCTGCTGGCCGGCCGCATCCAGTTCATGTTCGCCACCATCCCGTCCGTGATCCAGCACATCCACTCGGGTGGACTGCGCGCGCTGGCGGTCAGCAGCACCAAGCGCTCGCGCTCCATGCCCGACGTGCCCACCGTGGAGGAGCGCGGCTTCCCCGGCTTCGAGGCCGGCTCCTGGTTCGGCTTCTTCGCCCCCAAGGGCACGCCCGACGCGGTGATCGCCACGCTGAACAAGGCGGTGAACGAGTCCATCCCGTCGCTCGAGGCGCAGATGATCCGCGAAGGCGCGGACCCGGTGGGCGGCAGCCCCGAGCAGTTCCGGCAATTCGTGATGAAGGAGTACGAGAAGTGGAAGGCGGTCGTGCGGGAGTCCGGCGCGACGGCGACTTGACCGCTGCAGGCCGTCCGCTGCGCGTGCTGATGTCGCGCCAGGCCGCCGGCAAGCTGGCCGGCGAAGTGGCTGGCGTGCTCGGTGCGGGAGCGCATGTCCTGCTCGCGCCCGGCGACGCGGACGCCGCACTCGCGGACGTCGCCTTCGTCTCGCGCGACGTCACCGGCCTGTCGACCAAGCACGAGGTGCTGCCGGAGACGCAGCGCATGTACGACGCACTGCTCGCGGCGCCGGCGCTGCGCTGGGTGCACATCCACTCCGCCGGCGCGGACCGGCCGGTCTACGTGCAGTTGCTCGAACGCGGCGTGGCGGTCACGACCTCCTCCGGCGCCAACGCGCCCGTCGTGGCGCAGAACGCCCTCCTGGGCGTGCTCGCGCTGGCGCGGCATTGGCCGCGGCTCGCGGCGGCGCAGCGCGAGCACCGCTGGGCGCCGCTGATCGCGAGCGGCCTGCCGCGCGACCTGCAAGAACAGACCGCCGTCGTGGTGGGCTGGGGCCCGGTCGGCCAGGAGGTTGCGCGGCTGCTGCGCGCGCTGGGACTGCGCGTCGTCGTCGTGCGCCGGCAGGCCGGCAGCGCCGCAGGCGTCACCATGGTTGCCGACACGCAGCTGCACGAGGTGCTGCCCACGGCCGACTGGCTGCTGCTCGCCTGCCCGCTCACGGAGCGCACCCGCGGCCTGCTGGGCGCGCGCGAGCTCGCTCTGCTGCCGCCACACTGCGGGCTGGTGAACGTCGCGCGCGGCGAGGTCGTCGACGAGGCGGCGCTCGTGGATGCGTTGCGCGCGCAGCGCATCGCGGGCGCCTACCTCGACGTGTTCGCCCACGAGCCGCTGCCGCCCGATTCGCCGCTGTGGGACCTGCCCAACGTGATCTGCACGCCGCACAGCGCGGGGTTCTCGGACGGCAACGAGCAGCGCGTCGCCCGCATGTTCCTGGACAACCTCGCGCGCTTCGTGCGGGGCGAGGCGCTGGCCAACGCGGCGGGGTAGGCCCGCGAAGCTTCCTACTGGCGCGGCACCTTGGCCCGCACGATCACGTCGGACCAGCGCCGGATCTCCGACGCGAGCAGGTCGCGCAGCTGCTCCGGCGGGCCGCCGCGGGCCGTGACGTTCAGGTCGGCGAGCTGCTTGCGCACGCCGGGGTCCGCCAGCACCTTGTTGACTTCGGCGTTCAGCTTGGCGATCACCGCCGGCGGCGTGCCCGCGGGCGCCGCGAGCGCGTTCCACGACGCGACATCGAAGCCGCGCACGCCGCTCTCCGCCATGGTCGGCACGTCGGGCAGCGTCGCCGCGCGGCGCGCGCCCATCACGGCCAGCGCCTGCACGGCCTTGGACGAGATCTGCGGCAGCATGGGACCGAGGATCTCCACCGCCGCATCGACCTGGCCGCCGCGCAGCGCGGTCAGCACCGCCGGCGAGCCATTGAAAGGCACCACCTGGAAATCGACGCCGGCACTCGTCTTCAGCAGTTCCGCCGCCAGGTGCTGGGTGCTGCCCACGTTGATGCTCGCCACGTTCAGCTTGCCCGGATTCGCCTTCGCGAAGGCGAGCAGCTCCTGCATGCTCTTGAAGCGGCTGTTCGCAGCCGTGAGCACGGCGATGTCGAAGAAGCCGAGGGTCGCCACCGGCGCGAAGTCCTTCTGCGCGTCGAACGGCAGCGACTGGAACAGCCCGGCGCTCACCGCCGTGCCGTTGCTCATGAGAAGCAGCGTGTGGCCGTCGGCCGCCGCCTTGGCCACCGCCTCGCCGGCCACCACGCCACCGGCGCCGGGGCGGTTCTCGATCACGACCGCCTGCTTCAGGTTGTCGGACAGCTTCTGGGCGATGGTGCGCGCCGTGAGGTCGGCGATGCCGCCGGCGCCGAAGGGCACCACGATGCGGATGGGCCTGGAAGGAAAGGACTGCGCCCGGGCCCAGCCGGGGAGGAGCAGGCTCGCGGCAGTGGCGGCGAGCAGCGTGCGTCTGGAGGGAGGGATGTTCATGCCCGCGAGAATACGGCCTTCCCGCTTCACCCGGACGCCGGCCCTTCCGTTGACGCTAAGCTGCACGCTTTCGTGCAGGAGCCGCCATGCCCCCTCGCCTGACCGCCCAGGATTTCGACCAGGACTTGCTGATCCTCTTCGACGCGTACGTCCACGGCGACGTGGACCGGCGCGGCTTCCTGCAGGGAGCGCAGCGCTTCGCCAAGGCCGGCGTCACGGCGGCCGGCCTGCTCGCCGCGCTGAGCCCCAACTTCGCAGCCGGCCAGCAGGTGAAGCCCGACGACGCGCGGCTGAAGACCGAGCGCGTGAAGGTCGCCTCTCCGGCGGGCCATGGCTCCATCAACGGCTATCTCGCGCGCCCTGCCGCCGCCGGGGCCGCGCGCCTGCCCGCCGTGCTGGTGATCCACGAGAACCGCGGCCTCAATCCGCACATCGAGGACATCACGCGCCGCCTGGCGCTCGACGGCTTCATGGCATTCGCCCCCGACGCCCTCACCCCGCTGGGCGGCTACCCCGGCGACGAGGACAAGGCGCGCGCCGCCTTCGCCACCCTGGACCAGGCGAAGACGCGCGAGGACTTCCTGGCGGCCGTCGCCTGGCTGGACGCGCGCGCCGACGGCAACGGCAAGCTGGGCGCGGTCGGCTTCTGCTACGGCGGCGGCATCGTGCACTGGCTCGCGACGCGGCTGCCCGATCTCGACGCGGCGGTGCCCTTCTACGGCAACAGCCCCGCGCCGGAAGAAGCGGCGAAGGTGAAGGCGCCGCTGCTGGTGCAGCTCGCGGGTGTCGACGAGCGCATCAATGCGGCCTGGCCCGCGTACGAGGCCGCGCTGAAGGCAGCCGGCGTGAAGCACGCGGTGCACCAGTACCCCGGCACGCAACACGGCTTCAACAACGACACCACCCCGCGCTACGACGCTGCCGCGGCGAAGCAGGCGTGGGATCGCACCGTGGCGTTCTTCAAGGCGCAGCTCGCGGCATGAGCGCCGCGCCCGACCGCCTCGTCGCCTTCGCCAACCATCCCTGGGCGCGGCACGTGCTGCGCGAGATGGGGCTGCCGCGCCCGCGTGAACTCCGGCGCGTGACGACCCCGTACCAGCAGGAGGACATGCGCGGCCGCCGCACACTCGTGGCTGCGCTGCCGGGCGGGTTCGCGCACGCCACCTGCAGCGCACTGCTGGTGCGCGCGGGTGCCACGTTGGCGGAGCGCGGCGGGATCGACACCCTGGTGGCCGATGCGACGGGCTGCCGCGGCCTGGCCGACTTGCGCCTCCTGCACGAGGTGCTGCAGCCTGCCGTCCAGCGATTGGCCGACGGAGGCCGCATGCTGCTGCTGGCCCCGGGCGGGGCCTTGCCGCCCGAGGCGGCGGCCTGCGCCCGCGCCATCGAGGGCTTCATGCGCTCGCTGGCCAAGGAGCTCGGACGGCGCGGCGCGACTGCGAACGCCGTCTACTTCACCGAGGCGATGCTGCCGGGCCTGGCGCCCGTGCTGGAGTTCTTCGGCAGCGACCGCTCCGCCTACGTGTCGGGGCAAGCGCTGCGGCTGCGCGATGGCGGCTTCTTCCTGGCGCCTGACAACCAGCGGCGTGCCGTGGTGACGGGCGCGGCCGCCGGCATAGGCGCCGCCACGGCGCGGCGGCTGGCGGCGGAGGGCATGCACGTCCTGTGCGTCGATCGCCCGCAAGCCGCCGCGGCCCTGGAGGCGATCGCGGGCGAGGTGCACGGCACGCCCCTGGCGCTGGACATCACCGGCGCGGACGCGCCGCAGCGGCTGGCGGAGGCCGTGCTGCCAGGCGGTGTCGACGTGCTCGTGCACAACGCCGCCGTGACCCGCGACCGCACCTTCGGCCGCATGAATGCCGGCGAGTGGGACATCGCGCTGGCGGTCAACCTGCGTGCGGTGCTGGCCATCGACGCCGCGCTCGACGCCGCGGGCGCCCTGCGCGACGGGGCTCGGGAGATCTGCCTCGCCTCGATCAGCGGCATCGCGGGCAATGCGGGCCAATCCAACTACGCGGCGGCCAAGGCCGGGCTCATCGGCTACGTGGCGGCCAGAGCGGAAGTGCTGGCGCCGCGCGGAATCACGGTCAACGCCGTGGCGCCGGGTTTCATCGAGACCGCAATGACCCAACGCATCCCGTTCATGACCCGCGAGGCCGGGCGCCGGCTCAATGCGCTGATGCAGGGCGGCTTGCCGGAGGACGTGGCGGAAGCGATCGCCTTCCTGGCCCGGCCCGATGCGGGCTGCATCTCCGGGCAGACGCTGCGCGTCTGCGGCCAGTCGTTCCTCGGCGCCTAAGGCGCCTTGGCGCGCACCATCCCCGCGCTGCGCACGAAGTTGCCGCCGCCCAGGTGGTGCAGGGTCTGCAGGTCCACGTTGTCCGAGCGGAAGTCCCAGTGGCCGTTGGCGAAAACGCGCGCATCGGCGGCCGCCGCGACCACCTCGCCGAAGCAGGTGTCGTAGGCGTCCTCCGTATGGCGCTCAGGGATCAGCCGGCATTCCAGCCAGGCCGCGCAGCCCTCCTCGATGACCGGCAAGCCGAGCACCGGTCCGCGCGCGGCGTCGATGCCGTGGCGCGCGAACTTGTCGTCGTCACGCCCGCTGGTGCTCCCCACGGCGTAAGTCAGGTCCAGCAATGCGGCACCGGGCACGCAGATGCCGAAGCCGCCGCTGGCCATCACCAGCTCCCGCGTGAAGGTCTTCTTGTCGATGACCACCGCGATGCGCGGCGGCGTGAACTCCACCGGCATGGACCACGCCGCGGCCATCACGTTGCGGCGCGTGCCGTCCGTGCTCGTGACGAGCACGGTGGGGCCGTGGTTGACGAGGCGGCTGGCGTGGTGGAGGGCGACGGGCTGGAAATGGCGCATGCCGCCGATTGTCCGCCGCCTCGCCTTCCTCAACCCGCGAAGGGATTCGCGAACACGAACATCATCGCCACGCCCACGCCGATCAGGAAGTTGGCGTCGATGAGGCCGGCGAGCAGGAACATCTTGGTCTGCAGCGGTTCCATCATCTCGGGCTGCCGCACGGCGCCGTCGATGAAGCGGCCACCCATGGTGCCTATGCCCAGGCAGGCGCCGATGGCGCCCAGGCCGATGATGAGGCCGCATGCGACGGCGATGAGTCCGGTGTCTGTCATGGTGCTTTTCTCCTTGCGTTGAACCTGGACGAAGGATGCACCGCGCCGGTCATGCCGGCGATGACGTCGGAGGTAATGCCTCGATGCGCTGAGCGGCGACCGCGGCAAGGTCGGCCGCATCGACGAGGTGGGGCGCCAGCTCCCGCAGGGGCAACAGCACGAACGCGCGCTCGCGCATGCGCGGATGCGGGACGGTCAAGGCCGCGCTCTCTATGCGGCCGTCGCCATACAGCAGCAGGTCCAGGTCCAGCGTGCGCGGCGCATTGCGGTAGGGACGCTCCCGGCCGGCGGCCTGCTCCAGGCGCTGCAGCTGCGCGAGCAGTTCCGGCGCGGCGAGGCCCGTCTCCAGTTCGGCGACGGCGTTCAGGTAGTCGGGCCCGCCCGCGTCCACCGGCGCGCTGCGGTAGATGCGCGAGCTGCGCACCAGGCGCGTGGATGGCAGGCTTCCCAGGGTGGCCAGCGCCTCGTGCAACGCGCGCAGCGGCTCGCCGAGATTCGCGCCCAGCCCCACGAAGGCCGTGACCGGCGCGCGCATCGCTCAGTCGCCGCTGTCGCCGGACGGCGCGGACGCCGCGGCGTCGCCACCGCCCTGGCCGCCGGGCTTGCGGCGGCGGCGCCGGCGCTTGCGCGGCGCGTCGGAGGCACCGCCCTCGCCGTCCCCATCGCCCTGGGGCACGGGCATGCCGTCCTCCTGTTGCGGCGCGGCGGCCTGCCGCTCGCGGCGCGGCGGACGCTCGCGCGGCGGCTCGTCGCGCGCTTGCGTCTCGCCGCCGGCCTCGCCCTCCGCCTTCGGGCGGACGGTGCGCACGCGGCGCTGGTGCTTCAGCTGCTCGTCGCGCAGCTGCGCCACGAGGTCTTCGCGCACCTGGTCGCCGGCCTGGCTGAACTCCTGCCACCAGTCGGCCAGCACCACGTCGACCTCGCCGACGTCGGCGCGCAGACGCATGAAATCGAAGGCCGCGCGAAAGCGCGGCTGCTCCACCAGGCTGAAGGGCGTGCTGCCGGTGCGCTTCTCGAAGCGCGGCTGCATCATCCAGATCTCGCGCATGTCGGCGCCGAGCTTGCCGCGGCCGGAGATGTCGCCGATGCGGGACTCGAAGACCTCGTCGATGGACTCCTGCAGCGCCGGGAAGGGATGCATGCGGCGCCCGAGCCGCTGGGCCCAGCCGTCGCGCACGTCGGACCACAGCACGCAGGCGAGCAGGAAGCTGGGCGCCACCGGCTTGTTCTCGCCGACGCGCCGGTCGGTGTCCTGCAGGGCGGCGCGCACGAAGGGCTGCGCGGCGCGCTCGACGATCAGGTCGAGCAAGGGATAGATGCCCGCGGCCATGCCCAGGATCTTGAGCTGCTCGATCGTGGCCAGCGCGTGCCCGGTCTGCAGCAGCTTGAGCATCTCGTCGAAGAGGCGGCTTTGCGGCACTTCGTTGAGCAGCGACAGGCTGGGCAGCAGCGGGGCCTTGGTCTTGGGATCGAACTTGAAGCCCAGGCCCGCGAGCTTGGCCGCGAAGCGCACGGCGCGGATGATGCGCACCGGGTCCTCGCGGTAGCGCGCCGCCGGGTCGCCGATCATGCGCAGCATGCGCTTGCGCGCATCCGCGATGCCGCCGTGGTAGTCCACCACGATGCGGCGCTCGGGGTCGTAGTACAGCGCGTTGATGGTGAAGTCGCGCCGCGCGGCGTCTTCCTCCTGCGGGCCCCAGACGTTGTCGCGCAGCACGCGGCCGGTGGAGTCCACGGCGTGGTGCATGCCCGCGAGCTCGCTCTTGCTGGTGCGCTCGTTGCCGCTCACCGCCTCGGCGGCGGCGCTGTCGAGGTAGGCGCGGAAGGTGGAGACCTCGATCACCTCGTGCTCGCGCCCGCGGCCGAACACCACGTGCACGATGCGGAAGCGCCGGCCGATGATGAAGGCGCGGCGGAACAGCCCCTTCACCTGTTCCGGCGTGGCGTTGGTGGCCACGTCGAAGTCCTTGGGCCGCAGCCCCAGGAGCAGGTCGCGCACGGCGCCGCCCACGATGTAGGCCTCGAAGCCGCCCTCCTTGAGGGTGTGCACCACGTTGAGGGCACGCTCGTCCACGAGCGTGGGGTCGATGGCGTGCTCCTCGGGGCCCACTTCTTTGCGCTTGCCGAATTTCGGCTTGCTCTTGCCGCCCGCGAAGAGCTTGTCGATGAACTGTTTGATCATTGGTCTTTGAAGAGGTCCAGTATGCGCCAGCCGCGCTCGAGCGCCAGCGTGCGCAGGCGGGGGTCGGGGTTGGTGGCCACCGGGTGGTCGACGCGCTCGAGCAGCGGCACGTCGTTCATCGAATCGGAATAGAAGGTCGTTTCCACGTCCAGCCAGTCGAGGCCGCGCTGCTCCAGCCACTGCGTGACGCGCACCACCTTGCCTTCGCGCATCGAAGGCACGCCCGCGATCTCGCCGGTGATCCAGCCCGACGCGTCGCGCTCCAGCTCGACGGCGATCAGCTCCGCGACGCCGAAAGCCTCGGCGATCGGACGGGTCACCAGCTCGTTGGTGGCCGTGACGATGGCCACCAGCTCGCCCTGGCGCTGGTGGGCCTGCACCAGTTCCAGCGCGACGGGCTTCAGGTTGGGATGGATCCACTGCTGCATGAAGCGCGCATGCGCCTCGCGATATGCCGCATCGCCGCGCGTGCGCAGGGCCTCGACGGCAAACCGGACGTAATCGTGCACGTCGAGCGTACCCGCCACGTAATGCGCGTAGAACTCGTCGTTGCGCCGCTTGAACACGACCGGATCGGTCCAGCCGATCTGCTGGGTGAACTCGCCCCACGTGTAGTCCGAATCGATCGGCAGCAGCGTATGGTCGAGGTCGAAGAGGGCGATGCGCTGCTTGGTCATTCGTTTTCGAGCATCGACTTGATGAGGGGAATGGTGATCGCCCGCTGGGTCTGCAAGGCGTACGCGTCCAGGTGTTCCAGCAGCTGCATCAGGCTGCCGAGGTCGCGCGAGAAGCGGTGCAGGATGAAGTCCATCACGTCGTCGCCGAGGAACACGCCGCGTGCGTCCGCCGCCTGGCGCAGCACCGCGCGGCGCTCCTGCTCGCCCAGCACGTGCAGCTCGAAGACGTGCCCCCAGCCCAGGCGCGTGCGCAGGTCCTCGCGCAGCTTCAGGTCGGCCGGCGGCAGCAGGCCCGCCGCGAGCACCCCGCGCTGCAGCGCCTGCGCCTGCACGAACCAGCTGAAGGCCGCGTGCTGCTGCACGGCGCTGTACAGGTGCACGTCGTCCATCAGCACCAGCGCCCAGCGCTCGTCGAACTCCGGCGGCTCGGCCAGCGACGGATCCAGCCAGCCCGAGGTCGCACCCTGCTCGCGCAGGCTCTCGCGCACCGCCTTCAGCAAGTGCGTCTTGCCGCTGCCCGCGGCCCCCCAGAGATAGGTGGGCACCGGCGAGCGGGTGGGACTGCCGGCCCACAGGAGCAGGTGCTTCCACGCGGCCTCGTTGGGCCCGGCCAGGAAGCTGGCCAGGCTGGGCGGCCGCGCCAGCCCGATGTCCAGGGGCAGCTGCTTCATGTGCGGTACAGCTTGCTGTCCAGGTAACTGGCGCGCATGCGGCGGATGGCCACCAGCAGCACGGCGCTCGCCGGCAGGGCGACGAGCACGCCGACGAATCCCAGCAGCTGGCCGAAGGCGAGCAGCGCGAAGATCACCGCCAGCGGGTGCAGGCCGATGCGCTCGCCCACCACGCGCGGCGTGAGGTAGAAGCTCTCCACCAGCTGCCCCAGGCCGTAGACGGTGCCCACCATCACCACGGCCTTCACCGAGGCGAACTCCAGCAGCCCGGCGACGAACGCGAGGGCGAGGCCGACGCCGAAGCCGACGTAGGGCACGAACATCGCCAGCCCGGTGAAGACGCCGATGGGCAGCGCCAGGTCGAGCCCGAAGAGCGCCAGCCCCACGCTGTAGAACACGGCCATCGTCACCATCACCAGCAGCTGGCCGCGCAGGTACTGGCCCAGCACCTCGTCGGCCTCCGAGGTGAAGGCGTCGACGCTGGGGCGCACCCGCGGCGGCACGAGTTCGAGCACCTTGGCCACCACGTGCTTCCAGTCCAGCAGCAGGTAGAACAGGGCCACCGGGATCAGCACCGCGAGGCCGATCACGGTGAACAGCACGCTGCCTCCCAGCTTCACCGAGGACCAGAGCGAGGAGAAGCCCTCGCCCCAGTTGGCATTGAGGTATTCCACCAGCAGGGCGCGCAGGCTGCTGAAGTCCAGCGCGATGTTGATGCCGAACTGGGCCAGCCAGGGCGAGACGGTCGCGTGCAGCTTGTCCAGCAGCTGCGGCAGCTGTTCGCGCACCAGCGGGATCTCCTTCACCAGTACCGGCACGATCAGCAGCACCAGGCAGATCGCCGCCAGGATGAAGAGCAGCTCCACGATCACCACGGCGAGCACGCGCGGCACGCGGCCGCTGCCGGCGTCGTCGAGCCGGTCCACCAGCGGCGTCAGCGCGTAGGCGAGCACCGCCGCCACGACGAAGGGCGTGAGCACCGGGCCGAGCGCCCACAGGACGAGCACGGCCAGGGCCGCGATCGCCGTCCAGGCCGCGGCCCGCTTCTGCGTGGGGGTGAATTGCATCCGGGGAGACGGGGCGGGGCGCGCAGCCCCGGCAAGTAAAATCCAGCGCAAATTCTATAGTTCGCGGCCTTCCGGGCCCGGACCCCCTCCTCCATGAACCCCTCCCCCCTTTCCTACAAGGACGCCGGCGTCGATATCGATGCGGGCGACGCGCTGGTCGAACGCATCAAGCCGCTGGCGAAGAAGACGATGCGCGAGGGGGTGCTGGCGGGCATCGGCGGGTTCGGCGCGCTGTTCGAGGTGCCCAAGCGCTACAAGGAGCCGGTGCTGGTGAGCGGCACCGACGGCGTGGGCACCAAGCTGCGCCTGGCCTTCGAGTGGAACATGCACGACACGGTGGGCATCGACCTGGTGGCCATGAGCGTCAACGACGTGCTGGTGCAGGGGGCGGAGCCGCTGTTCTTCCTCGATTACTTCGCCTGCGGCAAGCTCGACGTGGACACGGCGGCCGCCGTGGTGGGCGGAATCGCCCGCGGCTGCGAGCTCTCGGGCTGCGCCCTGATCGGCGGGGAAACGGCCGAAATGCCCGGCATGTACCCGCCGGGCGAATACGACCTGGCCGGCTTCGCGGTGGGCGCCGTGGAGAAGTCCAAGATCCTGGGCGGCCAGGACGTACAGGAAGGCGACGTGGTGCTGGGGCTGGCCTCCAGCGGCGTGCATTCCAACGGTTTCTCCCTGGTGCGCAAGTGCATCGAGCGCGCGGGGAACCAGCTGCCCGCCACCCTGGACGGCAAGCCCTTCCGCCAGGCGGTGATGGAGCCGACCCGCCTGTACGTGAAGCCGGTCCTCGAGGCGCTGGGCAAGCACGCCGGCATCAAGGCGCTGGCCCACATCACCGGCGGCGGCCTGCTGGAGAACATCCCGCGCGTGCTGCCCGACGGCCTGGCGGCGCACCTGCGCCAGGGCAGCTGGCCGCGCACGGAGTTGTTCGCCTGGCTGCAGCAGACCGCGGCGATCGACGACCACGAGATGAACCGCACCTTCAACAACGGCATCGGCATGGTGGTGGTGGTTGCGCCCGGGGAAGCCGCCGCGGTCACCGCCACGCTGCGCGCGGCCGGCGAATCGGTGCACGAGATCGGCCGCATCGCCCCGCGCGGCGACGGCGCCCCCGTCACGGTCGCCTGAGCGCCGCCATGCCAGGGGCCCGGTCGCGCCTGCCGGCCGGCATCTGGGCCCTGGGCTTCGTGAGCCTGCTGATGGACATCTCCTCGGAGATGATCCACAGCCTGCTGCCCGTCTTCCTGGTCACCGGGCTGGGCGCCAGCATGCTGACGGTCGGCCTGATCGAAGGCGCCGCCGAGGCCACCGCCCTCATCGTGAAGGTGTTTTCGGGCGCGTGGAGCGACTGGATCGGCCGGCGCAAGCCGCTGGCCGTCCTGGGTTACGGCCTGGGCGCCGCTTCCAAGCCGCTGTTCGCGCTGGCCACCACCCCCGGGCTGGTGCTCGCCGCACGGCTGATCGACCGCGTCGGCAAGGGCCTGCGAGGCGCGCCGCGCGACGCCCTCGTTTCCGAGCTGGCGCCGCCGGAGATCCGCGGTGCCGCCTTCGGTCTGCGGCAGGCGCTGGACACGGTGGGCGCCTTCCTCGGGCCGCTGGTCGCGATAGTCCTCATGCTGCTGTGGGCCAACGACTTCCAGGCGATCTTCTGGGTGGCGGTGATCCCCGGCGTGCTGTCCGTGGCCCTGCTCGCCTTCGGCGTGCGGGAGCCGGAGCGGCCCGCCGGCACGCCGCGCGTCAACCCGATCCGGCGCGACAGCCTGCGGCAGCTGCCGCCCGCCTATTGGTGGGTGGTGGGCCTGGGCGCCCTGTTCACCCTGGCGCGCTTCAGCGAGGCTTTCCTGGTGCTGCGCGCGCAACAAGGCGGCCTGGCGATCGCCTGGGCGCCCCTGGTGCTGATCTTCATGAACGTGGTGTTCTCCGTGGGCGCCTATCCCTTCGGCCGGCTGGCCGACCGCATGTCGCACCGCAAGCTGCTGGCCCTGGGGCTGGCCGTGCTGGTGGCGGCCGACCTCGCGCTGGCGGCCGCCGACCGCGGGCCGCTGCTGTGGGCGGGCATCGCGCTGTGGGGACTGCACATGGCGATGACGCAGGGCCTGCTGGCCACCATGGTCGCCGACACCTCGCCGCCCGCGCTGCGCGGCACCGCGTTCGGCTTCTTCAACCTGGCCAGCGGCCTCGCGCTGCTGGTCGCCAGCGGCCTGGCGGGCCTGCTGTGGGACCAGCTGGGCCCCGCCAGCACCTTCCTGGCGGGCGCCGCGATCAGCCTGGCCGCCCTGGCGGTGCTCGCCCTGCGGGCGCCGGACCCGAACGGCAGCTAGCGGCGGACGAGCGGCAGCCGCGTTGCGCCGCTACAAAACGGGGAGCACACTGGGCCCAGCCAGTGCTGGACTTGCCGTGCGGCCTGCCGGACACTGGCCCCCTCACAGGGAGGTTCCATGCCCGTCGTCGCGGTCGTCAACCGCAAGGGAGGGAGCGGAAAGAGCACCTTCTCCGCCCACGTGGCGTCCTGGTGCGCGCGCCAGGGTCTCAACGTCATGCTCGGCGACATCGACCGCCAGCAGTCCAGCCGCGGCTGGCTGCGCCGGCGGGACCCGTCCCTGCCCGCGATCGCCCCCTGGGTGATCGACCAGAAGAACGTCCTGCGCGTGCCCAGCGGCATCACCCACGTGGTGCTCGACACACCCGGCGGCATGCATGGCTTCGAGCTCGCCCGCATCGTGATGTTCGCGGACGCCATCGTCATCCCCGTCTGCCCTTCCGTCTTCGACCGCGAATCGGCCGCCCAGTGCATCGCGGAACTGATGACGCTGCCGCGCGTGGCCAAGGGCCAGTGCAAGGTGGCCGCCGTCGGCATGCGCGTGGATGGACGCACCACGGCCGCCGCCACCCTGCGCGCCTGGTCCGAGGAGCAGAAGGTGCCGATGATCGGCGTGCTGCGCGAGACCCAGCTCTATGTGAAAGCCCTGGAACGCGGTCTCACGCTCTTCGACGTGCCGCCCGACAAGGTGGCCGCCGACATGGCGCAATGGGATCCGATCCTGGAATGGCTGCGCCCGGTGCTCAACCCGGTCGTGGCCCCGGAACCGAAAAAGGAAGCGATCCTGCCCCAGCGGCGCGTGCCGGTCCTCGGCGCGCGCCCGCTGAACGAGGCGGGACGGATGTCGTTGGCGAATGGGGCCCGCCTGATGGCGGGAGGGGTCACACCCCGGTAGAAGGCGCTACTGCATCGCGCGGCGCAGGCCCGCCACGCGGTCGGCGATCGCGTCGATGTCCAGCGCGTCCTGCGCGTGGACAAGATAGGTTTCGAGGTCCTCCACCGCGCGGACGGTGTGGCCCTGTTCCGCGTGCGCGAGGCCGCGGTCGCGGAACTCCGCCCAGGCGTCGGGCAGCAGGATCAGCAGGCGGTTCTGCACGGCGATCAGCCGCTGCCAGTCTTCCTGCGCGCGATGGATCTCCTTCAGGTTGCGCAGCATGCGCGCCAGGATGTCGCGCGGCGGCGCGGCCTGCAGGTACAGCCCGAGCGGCACCTCGAATTCGTCCACCAGGCCGCTGCGCCGCTTGTACGGCTCCAGGCGTTCCGACAGTTCCTCGCGCGACAGCGACTGGCCGGTGAAGGGGTCGATCACCACCTGCCCCTTGGGCAGGTTGACCTTCACCATGAAGTGGCCGGGGAAGCACACGCCGCGCGCGTGCAGGCCGATGCCCTGCGCCAGCTCGATCCAGAGCACCGCCAACGAGATCTGGATGCCGCGGCGCGTGCGCAGCACCACGTTGAGGTAGCTGTTGTCCGGATCGCAGTAGTCGTTGACGTTGCCGCCGAAACTGAGGTCGCGGAAGAAGAACTGGTTGAGCGTGCGCAGGCGCTGCAGGGCGGCGGCGTCGGCCGGGATGCGGCGCTTCAGGCGCGAGAGAAGCTGGTCGACGTCGCCCAGCACCACCTGCAGGTCGAGATCGGGGTATTCGTCCTGCGCCAAGCTCGCGGCCGCCTCCAGCAGGGGGATCTGTTCATCGCTCTGCACCAGCATCCGGAAATATTCCAGAGGCGTCGGGACGGTGAATTGCAGAGACGACATGTGCCCGTTTTAATGGACGGGCCAGCGAGCGTCAAGCCAGGCCGGCGCTATCGCGTGCACACCGCCTCAGCGCGTGACAAACTGACGCAGCTTGACACCGCCGACGAACAGCGCGGCGAAGTAGATCGCCATCGATGCGGCCAGCATGCCGGCCATCGCACCGGCGCGCAGCAAGGGCTCCGTGCGCCATTGCACCCAGGGGAAGCTGTGCGCCGCCCACATGAGGAACACGCCCAGCAAGGCCGTGGCAGCGAAGACCTGCAGCGCGAAAAGGCCCCAGCCGGGACTGGGCTGGTAGCTGCCGCGCCGGATGAGGCCCACCAGCAGCCAGCCGGCGTTGACCAGCGCGCCGATGCCGATCGACAGCGCGAGCCCCGCGTGCTGCAGCCACGGCACCAGCGCGATGTTCATCAGCTGGGTGAGCACCAGGACCACGATCGCGATGCGCACTGGCGTCTTCATGTCGCGGCTGGCGTAGAAGCCGGGGGCCAGCACCTTGATCGCCACCAGTCCCAGCAGGCCGACGCCGTAGCCGGCCAGCGCCAGCGAAACCTGGCGCACGTCCTCGTCGCGGAAGGCGCCGTAGTGGAACAGGGTGGACACCAGCGGCTGAGCGAACACCAGCAGCGCCACGGCGCTCGGCAGGCTGAGCAGCACCACCAGGCGCAGGCCCCAGTCGAGCATCGCGGAATAGCGCTTCGCGTCGTCGGCGGCCTTCGCGGAGGCGAGCTGCGGCATCAGCACGACGCCCAGGGCGACCCCCAGCATGGCCGTGGGAAACTCCATCAGCCGGTCCGCATAGCTGAGCCAGCTGACACTGCCCGCGGCAAGCCACGAGGCGATCTGCGTGTTGATGAGCAAGGAGATCTGCGCCACGCCCACGCCCAGGAGGGCCGGGGCCATCGTGCGCAACACGTCGCGCATGTGGGGGTCGTGCCAGGCTTCGCGCACCCGGCCGAACGCCACGCCCACGCGGGGCAGCAGGCCCAGCCGGCGCAGCGCAGGGACCTGGACCGCGAGCTGGAGCACGCCGCCGGCCATCACGCCGACCGCCATCGCGAAGATGGGCTCGATGCCCTGCCGGCCGAGCCACGGGGCGAGCAGCCAGGCGGCCAGGATCATGCAGATGTTCAGCAGCACGGGCGTGGCCGCCGGCACCGCGAACTTCTTCCACGTGTTGAGGATGCCCGCGGCCAGCGCCACCAGCGACATGAAGCCGATGTAGGGGAACATGATGCGCGTGAGCAGCACCGCGACGTCGAAGGCCCGCGGGTCCTTCTGGAAGCCGCTGGCCAGCGCGTAGACCAGCAGCGGCGCGGCGAGCACGCCCAGCACGCAGGTGAGCAGCAGCGTCCAGGCCAGGATGGTGGCCACGCTGTCGATCATCCGCCGGGTGGCCTCCTCGCCCTCCCGCTCCTTGGTGTGCGCCAGCGCGGGCACGAAGGCCTGGCTGAAGGCGCCCTCGCCGAAGAGCCGCCGGAACAGGTTGGGGATGCGGAAGGCGACGTTGAAGGCGTCCGTCATGGCCGAGGCGCCGAAGGCGGCGGCCATCAGGAATTCACGCAGCAGGCCGGTGACCCGCGAAGCCAGCGTCAGGACGGAGATGGTGGAAGCGGCTTTGAACAGGCTCACCGGCGCGAGTGTAGCCGCCGGTTCCCGGGCGGCGGCGGGGGACAAGGG
>SEAY01000158.1 GCA_004144865.1 Comamonadaceae bacterium | reverse complement strand
ATGCCTTCCGCCGTGGGCTACCAGCCGACGCTGGCCGAGGAAATGGGCCGCCTGCAGGAGCGGATCACGTCGACCAAGGTCGGCTCGATCACCTCGATCCAGGCCGTGTACGTGCCCGCGGACGACCTGACCGACCCGTCGCCCGCCACCACCTTCGCCCACCTGGACGCCACCGTGGTGCTGTCGCGCGACATCGCCGCGCTGGGCATCTACCCCGCCGTGGACCCGCTGGACTCCACGTCCCGCCAGGTCGACCCGAACGTGGTCGGCGAGGACCACTACGCCACGACGCGCTCGGTGCAGCAGACGCTGCAGCGCTACAAGGAACTGCGCGACATCATCGCGATCCTGGGCATGGACGAACTGGCGCCGGAAGACAAGCTGGCCGTGGCCCGCGCCCGCAAGATCCAGCGTTTCCTGTCGCAGCCGTTCCACGTGGCCGAAGTGTTCACGGGCTCGCCCGGCAAGTACGTGCCGCTGTCGGAAACCATCCGCGGCTTCAAGATGATCACCGCCGGCGAGTGCGACCACCTGCCCGAGCAGGCCTTCTACATGGTCGGCACCATCGACGAAGCCTTCGAGAAGGCGAAGAAGATTTCCGCGTAATTGCGGGACAGACCAGAGAGCGAAGCGACTGCTCTGTCCTCAACTGATTAGGAAACCATGGCAGATACCCCGCACACCATCCACGTCGACGTGGTGAGCGCCGAGGAGTCGATCTTCTCCGGCGAGGCGCGCTTCGTCGCCCTCCCGGGTGAGGCCGGCGAACTCGGCATCTACCCGCGCCATACGCCGCTGATCACGCCAAGAGCGAAATCGACATCGCCAAGGCGCAGTCCGAACTGGCGGTCATGGCCGCCCAGATCGCGGCGCTGCGCAAGTACCGGCAGAAGAAATAAGAACGGGCTAAAAACCAGCCCCCTGGAGCCCCGTGCCGCAAGTCACGGGGCTTTTTTCATGGGGCGGCAGCCAAGCCTCAGGGCACCCACGCGTGGGCGCGGATGTCCTCCAGGAACAAGCGCGCAGGCGGCGAGCGCAACCGGCCGCGCACGTCGACCGCCAGGATGTCGCGCTGCACCTGCGGATCGACCAGGGGGCGCACCTGCAGCTGCGTCGAGCGGATCGAGTACGCCGGCATGAACGCGAAACCGAGCCCGGCCAGCACCATCGCCTCCACCCAGTCCTCGCGTTCGCTGCGGAAAGTGGCATAGAGGTGCACGTCGCGGGCGCTGGACAGGGCCATCACCGCCTCGCGCATCTCGCACGCCAGCCGGTCCACGTAGGGCTCCCCGTCCAGGTCCTGCAGGCGCAATCCCGCCTCGCGCGCGAGGGGATGGCCCGCCGGCAAGACCACCACGTACGGCTCCGCGTACAGGCGCTCGTGGCGGAACGGATCCGGCAGGGGGCGCGATCCGCTGAGCAACGCCAGGTCGAGTTCGCCGGACTCCAGGCGCGCCAGCAGCTGCTCGTGCGACCCATCCTGCAGTGTGAGCTCGACGCCCGGCTGCCGGCGGTGGAAGCTGCGCAGGAAGTCCGCCATGCGCACCGGCCCGATGCTGCTTTGCACGCCCACGCGCAACGGCGCCTGTCGCAGCAGCTTGAAGTTCTCCGCGATGCTGCGCGCGCTCTGTGCGCCGACCACCGCCTGTTCCAGCGCCGGATGGACCAGCCGGCCCAGGGGGCTGAGCACGAGCCGCTTGCCCTCTCGGTGGAACAGCTCGCCGCCCACCTCGCCCTCGAGCTTCTTCACGGCAGCGGTGAGGGCCGGCTGCGAGACGTCGCCTTCGGCCGCGGCGCGCGAGAAGCTGCCGTGCTTGTGCACCGAGAGGAAGTAGCGGATCTGCTGGAGTTCCATGGCAGCTCCCGTCGCCGGAATGGCGTGCGGGCCAGCCTAGCAGCGCAGCGAAGCGGCGGTCAAGCCGCGGCGCTGATGGATGCATAAGCGCGGGACCCTTCCCGCGCCGTGGGCGCGAGGGGACACTGCGCCTTGTTCACCACGACGCAAGGAGCGCCTCATGGAAGTCTTCATGGTCCAGCGATCGCTGAAGGGGCTGCCGCTCGAGCAGCTCGCCGCCGCGCAGCAGCGCGCCATCCGCACCGCCGCCGACATGAGCGCGCAGGGCACGCCGATCCGCTACCTGCGCACCGCCTTCGTTCCCACCACGGGCCAATGCATGTGCCTGTTCGAAAGCGAGCGCTGCGAGACGGTGGAAGCGCTCAACCGGCAGGCCAACATCCCCTTCGACCAGGTGGTGCCGGCGCTCGACTTGGCGCCCTAACCCGCCCGACACGCGCCGCCTCAGCCGCGCGCGGGATTCAGCGCGTGCATCAGCGCCGGCACTTCGCCGGCGAGCTCGCGCGCAAGATAGCCCAAGGTGCCCATGCGGCGTTCCAGCGCCTGCCCGGCGCGCGCATGCAGCGCGACCCCCCAGGTTGCTGCCTGCTCCAGTGTCGCGCCGCGCGCCGCGAGCCCCGCGACGAGGCCGGCAAGCACGTCGCCGGAGCCCGATGTCCCAAGGCCGGGAACCTCCAGGGTGTGGTTCCACGCCGTGCCGTCGGGGCGGGCGATGGCGGTCGTCGCACCCTTGAGCGCGACCACGGCATTCCAGGCGGCGGCCGCGCGGCGCGCCATGGCGAGGGGCTCCTCCTTCAGGTCCTCCTTCTCCTCGCCCGTGAGGTGGGCCATCTCGCCCGCGTGCGGCGTGAGCAGGACCGGCTGCGCGAAACGGCGCAGGGAACGCACGGTGTCCATGGCCAGGGCGTCGAGGACCACCGGCACATCGCGCAGGAGAGGCAGCAGGGCCTGGACGAGGGCAAGCGTCACCTCGCGGCCGACCATGCCGGGGCCGATCAGGACGGCGGCCACGTGGCCTGCGAGCGGCTGCAGCAGCGGCAGGGCGTGCATGCCGAGCCCGCCATCGGAGGTCTCCGGCAGGGCGATCACCCGCGCTTCCGGCACACTGCCGGCGACCGTCTGCGCGGCGGAGCGCGAGGTCGCGATCACCAGCTTGCCCGCGCCCGCGCGCAGCGCGCCGATGCCGGCGACGATCGCGGCGCCCGGCATCTCCGCGCTGCCGGCGATCACCAGAACGCGTCCGCGGTCCTCCTTGTCGCCGTCGGGCGCCGGCGGCGGCAGCGGCCACGCGCGCAGCAGCGCCTCGTCCACTTCGGTCAGTGCAGGAAGGTTCATGGCTTGGGCGCCAGCGGCGGATCGGGGGCGGCGGTGACCGGCGCGCCCGCCTCGAGCAGCGGCGCGATGAAGTTCACCAGGTCGGGCACCAGCGCATCCGACTGGCGATCGTGGCGGTACGAGGTGATGCCGCAGTTGGGCACGTCGGCCAGCCGGTCGATCGCCAGGATCCTGTCCTCGTCGAGGTTCTCCACCAGGTAGCGCATGCAGTTGACGATGACCTGGTGCGCCACGACCAGCACCCGCTGGCCGCCGTGCTCGCGCGTGATCATCTCCGTCAGGCTGCGCAGGCGCAGGATCACGTCGCACCAGCTCTCGCCGCCGGGCGGGCGGAAATAGAACTTGCCCACGTGGCTGCGCTGCTCGTGCAGCTCGGGGTACTTCTCGCGGATGCCGTGCTTGGTGAGGCGGTCGAGGATGCCGAACTCCTTTTCGCGCAGGCGCTCGTCGAGCCGCAGGCACACGTCGGGGCCGGGGCGCAGGCCCGCCGCTTCCATCACGAGACGCGCGGTCTCGCGTGCGCGCACGTAGGGCGAACTCAGCACCACCTGCGGCCGGTCGCGCGCGGGCAGCGCGCCGAACCAGCGTCCGAGCGCGATGGCCTGTTCGACGCCCAGCTCGGAAAGCGGCACGTCGATGTCGCGATGCTCGACATTGATCCATACGTGGCCGGCGGCCTCCGCGGCGTCGCGCGCCACGTTGCCGGCGCTCTGGCCGTGGCGCGCGATCCAGAGCAGTTCGGGCCAGGAGGTTTCCATGGATGGGACGGGGAAGGAGGCAGGCACCAGTGTCGCGTGCGCCTTCCTCCCCCGCTGTGCAGGGAACTTGTCGGTGGATGTAGGTCAGGCGCTCCCCGCGGACTCGGAGACGGGCCGCGTCCCGCGCGTCTTCCACAGCGACAGGAGCACGCCGCCCGCGATCAGCGCTGCCGTCACCCCCAGGCTGAACGCTGGCGGCAGCTTGCCGATGATGTTCACCAGGAAGATCTTGCCGCCGATGAACACCAGCACCAGCGCGAGCGCGTACTTGAGGTAGGTGAAGCGGTGGATCATCGCCGCAAGGGCGAAGTAGAGCGCACGCAGGCCGAGGATGGCGAAGATGTTGCTGGTGTAGACGATGAAAGGGTCGGTGGTGATCGCGAAGATCGCAGGCACCGAATCGACCGCGAAGACCAGGTCGGTGAACTCCACCATGCAAAGCGCCAGCAGCAGCGGCGTCGCCCACAGCACGGGCCGTCCGCTCACCGGATGGGGCGCGCGCACCACGAAGGCGTTGCCGTGCAGCCGCGGCGTGACCCGCAGCACCCGGCGCAGGATCCTCACCAGCGGGTTGCTTTCCAGGTCCGGATGGTGGTCCGCCATCCACAGCATCTTGATCCCGGTGAGCACGAGGAAGCCCCCGAACACGTAGAGCACCCAGGAGAACTCGGAGACCAGTGCGGCGCCCAGGCCGATCATCACGGCCCGCAGGACCACGACGCCGATGATCCCCCAGAAGAGCACGCGGTGCTGGTACTCGCGCGGCACTGCGAAGAACGAGAAGATCAGCGCGATGACGAACACGTTGTCCATCGAGAGCGATTTCTCGATCAGGTAGCCGGTGAAGTACTCGATCCCCTTGTCCGCGCCGAGCTGCCACCAGAGCCAGCCGCCGAAGAGCACGGCCACGGCGATGTAGCCGGCGGACAGCAAGAGGCTCTCGTTCACCTCGATCGCGCGGTCATCCCGGTGCAGCACGCCGAGGTCGAAGGCGAGCAGCGCGACGACCACGGCAACGAAGGTCAGCCACAGCCAGGCAGGCTGGCCGAGGAAAGGAAGCAGGAGCAGGTCGGTCACGTGTCGTTCCGCAAGGAAATCAGGAGGAGGGCGATACCGCCGGCGGCGGCGCCGCCGGCCAGCAGCCGCCGGACGGCGCCTGGCGCATCACCGCCGCGGCGCCCGAGGACGGCGGCGGCGATGAAGGCGAGGGACAGGGTGGAGGCCAGCAAGGCCCAGTGCATCTGCGTCAAGCCGCGCCCCCCACGGATCGTTGCGGCGTGGGCAGCAGGCGGGCGTGCAGCGGCGCCTGCAGCCGCGGGGCGGGGCCGGCGGACCGCTCTGCCCCGAGGGGAAGCCGGATGCCGGAAATGCGCAGGTCCACGTACATGGCGAGTCCTTTCAGGGAGTGGGGCAGGGCCGTTCGTTGCATCGACCCAGCCAATGTAGGCATGCCCGTCGATAAGGAAAAATCGAAAATCGCATGTGATCATTCGATAATCCCGAACCATTCCCCCCGCAGCGCATGAACTACAAGCACCTGGAGTACTTCTGGACGGTGGTTCGCGCCGGAGGCGTGTTGCGCGCGAGCGAGCAGTTGCACCTGACTCCGCAGACCCTGAGCGGACAGATCCGGGTGCTGGAGGAGCGGCTGGGCCAGCGCCTGCTGCGCAAGGCCGGCCGCGGCGTGGAGCCGACTGCGACGGGACGGCTGGTCATGCAGTACGCCGACGAGATCTTCTCGCTCGGGGGCGAGCTCGAGGACGCGCTGCGCGGGGGGCGCGAGACGCCGTTGCCGCCGCTGCTGCGCATCGGCATCGCGGACTCCGTTCCCAAGTCGGTGGCCTACCACGTCGTCGAGCCTGCGCTGCGCACCGACGCGCCGCCCCGCCTGCAGTGCGTCGAAGGCAAGCTGCCCGCCCTGCTGGGCGAACTGGCGCTGCGCCGGCTGGAACTGGTGGTCTCGGACGTTCCGATGCCGGGCCATGTCAACGTCAAGGCCTTCACGCACCTGCTGGGACAGAGCCGCATCGCCTTTTTCGCCGCACCGGCGCTGCTGCAGCGCGCCGGCACCACCGTCCGCAAGCTCCGCGCGCGCTTCCCCGCGGCCCTGGGCGGACTGCCCCTGCTGCTGCCGGGCGCCGACTCCGCGCTGCGGCCGCGACTGGATGCGTGGCTGCGCCAGCACGGCGTGGTCGCGCGCGTCGCCGCCGAGTTCGACGACAGCGCGCTGATGAAAGCCTTCGGACGCGAGGGCCGGGGCGTGTTTCCCGCGCCGGCGGTGCTGGCCGCCGAGATCGCCCGCCAGTACCAGGTGGTGGAGGTCGCCACCGCGGCCGACCTCGTCGAGGAGTTCTACGGCATCTCAGTGGAGCGCCGCATCACGCATCCGGCGATCGCTGCCATCACCCAGGCCGCGCGCGGCGAACTGTTCGCCGGCTGAAGCGGGCCCCACGGCGGCAGGCCGCCGCGCGCCGCGGACGCGGCAGATCAGCCGAAGGCCGGCCGGTCGGGCAGTTCGTTCGGATTCGGCGCACCCGGAGCCGCCGGAAAGTGCCGCACCAGCAGGGCGGTGACCTCGTCCACCGCCTGCCGCAGGCCCTCTTCGTAGCGGCCCGCGCGGAACTCGCCGCCCATGTGCGCGACGATCTCCCGCCACTGCGACTCGCCCACGTGCCGGCTCAGGCCACGGTCCGCCACCACCTCGATGGCGTGCTCGGCCAGCAGCAGGTAGATCAGCACGCCGTTGTTCTGCTCGGTGTCCCACACGCCGAGCTTGCCGAACATGGCGATCGCGCGTTCGCGCGGGGCGGCATCGCGCCACAGGTAGCTGAGGGGCAGGCCGGCCTCGACGTAGATGCGCACTTCGCCGGTGTGGCGCTTTTCGCTCTGCGCGACGTGCTGCGCCAGGCGCTCGACCATCGCCGGCGGAATCGCGCGCCGCGTGTCCGACTCGTCCAGCCAGCGATGCCTGAAGATGCGTTGCAGGCGCTTGCCCATCACCAGTCTCCCGAGGCGCCGCCGCCGCCGAAATCGCCACCGCCGCCGGAGCCGAAACCGCCGCCCCCGCCCCAG
>SEAY01000227.1 GCA_004144865.1 Comamonadaceae bacterium | reverse complement strand
GGTGTCGGCGCTGGGCATCGGCCAGCAGCAGATGGTGGAGATCGCCCGCAACCTGCAGGACGACACGCGCATCCTGGTGCTGGACGAGCCCACCGCCATGCTCACCCCGCGCGAGACCAACTACCTGTTCGAGCAGATCGCCCACCTCACCGCGCGCGGCGTGGCTATCGTCTACGTGTCGCACCGCCTCGAGGAGCTGCGGCGCATCGCCGACCGCGTGGCCGTGCTGCGCGACGGCCGCCTGGTGGACGTACGCCCCATGGCCGGCATGTCGGAAGACGACCTCGTGCGGCGCATGGTGGGCCGCTCGGTGAGCGACCTGGAGCACCGCCCGCGCCGCGCCGCCGGCCCGGTGGTGATGAGCGTGGACGGCATCGGCCGGGGCCACGCCGTGCAGGACGTGAGCCTGCAGCTGCGCGCGGGCGAAGTGTTCGGCATCGCCGGCCTGGTGGGCTCGGGCCGCACCGAGCTGCTGCGCCTGCTGTTCGGCGCCGACCGGGCGGACCGCGGCCACGTCACGCTGCATGAAGACACCACGCAAGATACGAATCAACCGGCTGCAGCGACCGACCCACAAGCGCAAGCAGCTAGTAAATCAATAGCAAACACACCCACCGCCCTGCCCCCGGTGCGCAAGCGCCTGGCACGGGGCTTCGCCTCGCCGCTGCAGGCCATCGCCGCCGGCGTGGGCCTGGTGACCGAAGACCGCAAGTCCCAGGGGCTGCTGCTTGCGCAGCCCATCCGCGTGAACGCCACGCTGTCCGACCTGGGCGCCATCGCCTCGGCCGGCTGGCTGCAGCGCGCGCGGGAGCACCAGCTGGTGCAGGGCTTCGTGCGCACGCTGGGCATTCGCTGCCAGAGCCCCGAGCAGCCCGTGGGGCAGCTGTCGGGCGGCAACCAGCAGAAGGTGGTCTTTGCGCGCTGGCTGCACCGCCCGGTGCGCGTGCTGATGCTGGACGAGCCCACGCGCGGCGTGGACGTGGGCGCGCGCGCCGAGCTGTACGGCGAACTCGACCGCATGGCCGCCGAGGGCCGCGCCCTGCTGATGGTGTCGTCCGACCTGCGCGAACTCATGGCCATGGCCGACCGCATCGGCGTGATGAACGCCGGGCGCCTGGTCGCCGTGTTCGAGCGCGGCGAATGGACCGAGCAGTCGCTGCTGGCCGCCGCGTTCTCAGACAGCGCGGGGCGCAGCGCCGCAGCGTCGCCCAGCGACTCCCCTTTCGATTCCGGCTCGGGCTCCGATTCCGGTTCCTCCTCCCACCCCCGTCCCTCTGCCACCGCATGAACGCCCCAGCA
>SEAY01000157.1 GCA_004144865.1 Comamonadaceae bacterium | reverse complement strand
GACGAGTTCTTCGCGTGGGGCCGCCTGACCGGCCATCGCAGGTTTGCCGGCGCGCTTGCGCGCCGGACGCCCTGCCAGCGCGCCCCGGCCCGCCCGCACGCGGCTTGGCAGCGGCAGAGTGCCTGTCACGCTGGGGTTCGGCTTCGCGATCACCACCAGCCTATAGCCGCCGGCAATCACCGGGGGACGAAGACCGGCCGCCCGGCTCGCACGAGGACAAAAGGCGGCGCAACCCGCGCCTCTTCTCCATGCCCTGGATTCCCGCCTCCGCGGGAATGACGGAAAGCTACGGCTTCGCCGCTGCCGCCGCCGGCTTGTTCGACAGGCCCCACACGTAGCTGGAAAGCACGTGGATCTGCGCGTCGGTCAGCTTGCCGGACTGGGCGGGCATTTCGTTGGTCTTGCCGTTGTTGACGATGTTGACGATCGCCTGCTCGCCCCAGCCGTGCAGCCAGGTGTCGTCGGCCAGGTTGGGCGCGCCCATCGCAGGGTTGCCCTTGCCGTCGGCGCCGTGGCAGGCCGCGCAGGCCATGAACTTGCCCTTGCCCAGCTGGGCGCGCAGCGAATCGTGCGGGCTGTTGGACAGGCTCAGCACATAGTGGGCCACGTTCTTCACGTCGTCGCTGGTGCCCACCGCCGCCGCCATGGGCGGCATCATGCCGACCCGGCCCTTGGTGATGGACTCGGCGATCTTCTCGCCCGCGCCGCCGTGCAGCCAGTCGCCGTCGGCCAGGTTGGGGAAGCCCTTGCTGCCCCGCGCGTCGGAGCCGTGGCACTGGGCGCAGTTGTTCATGAACAGGCGCTCGCCGATGGCCATGGCGTTCGCGTCGCCGGCAAGTTCCTCGGGCTTGCGCGCGGTGAACTGCGCATAGAGCGGCTCGAGCGCCTTGGTGGCTTTCTCCACCTCGGCGTCGTACTCGCCCTTCTGCGTCCACCCCAGCTTGCCCTGGTAGGTGCCCAGGCCGGGATAGAAGACCAGGTAGGCCGCGGAGAAGACGATGGTCAGGATGAACAGGCCGACCCACCACATGGGCAGCGGGTTGTTCATCTCGGTCAGGTCTTCGTCCCAGACGTGGCCGGTGGTGTTGTCGGCATTGGCGGCCACCTTCTTGCGGGAGGTCACCCACAGCAGCAGCAGGCAGGCGGCGATGCCGATCACGGTGGCCGCGGCCACGTAGACGGACCAGAAGCCGCTGGTGAAATCGCTCATGGTCTCTTCCTCAGTCTTCTTGTTCGAAGGGGATGCGGCCGGCTTCCTCGAAGCGCGCGCGGTTGCCGCGGGCCCAGGCCCAGCCCCAGATGCCGATGAATGTGACGAACGAGGCCACGGTGGCCACTTCGCGCAGGATGTTCACGTCCATTTCTTGCCCCTTGCCTTACTTGAGCGCCTTGCCAAGCGACTGGAGATAGGCCACCACGGCATCCATCTCGGTCTTGCCCTTGAGGTCCGCCGGGGCCTTGGCGATCTCTTCGTCGCTGTACGGCACGCCGGCGGTGCGCAGCGCCTTCATGTGGTTCTGGATGGTCGTCGCGTCGGCCGGGTTCTTCTCCAGCCAGGCGTACGCGGGCATGTTGGACTCGGGCACCACGTCGCGCGGGTTCACCAGGTGGATGCGGTGCCACTCGTCGCTGTACTTGCCGCCCACGCGGTGCAGGTCCGGGCCGGTGCGCTTGGAGCCCCACTGGAAGGGGTGGTCGTACACGAACTCGCCGGCCACCGAGTAGTGGCCGTAGCGCAGCGTCTCCGCGCGGAACGGGCGGATCATCTGCGAGTGGCAGTTGTAGCAGCCCTCGCGCAGGTAGACGTCGCGGCCGGCCACCTGCAGCGCGGTGTAGGGCTTCACGCCCAGCAGCGGCTCGGTGGTGGACTTCTGGAAGAACAGCGGCACGATCTCCACCAGGCCGCCGACGGCGACGACCAGCAGGATCAGCACGATCATCAGGAAGTTGCTGGTCTCGACCTTCTCGTGCGAGAAGGTCGGCACCGGGGTGTTGTTGTCGCTCATGGTTCAGGCTCTTTCTTCGGTCAGGCGTGGGCGACGGCGGGCACCGGGATGCGGGCCTCGGTGGCGCGGCCGCCGGCGACGGTCATCCAGGTGTTCCAGGCCATCACGCACATGCCGCCCAGGTACAGCAGGCCGCCCAGCACGCGGATCACGTAGAAGGGATACGTCGCCTTGACCGATTCAACGAAGGTGTAGGTGAGCGTGCCGTCGGCGTTGACCGCGCGCCACATCAGGCCCTGCATCACGCCGGCGATCCACATCGCGGCGATGTACAGCACGATGCCCAGGGTCGCGGTCCAGAAGTGCACCTCGATCGCCTTGATCGAGTACATCTGCTTCTGGCCGAACAGGCGCGGGATCAGGTAGTACAGCGAGCCCATGGTGATCAGGCCCACCCAGCCCAGCGCGCCGGAGTGCACGTGGCCGACCGTCCAGTCCGTGTAGTGCGAGAGCGCGTTGACGGTCTTGATGGACATCATCGGGCCCTCGAACGTGCTCATGCCGTAGAAGGACAGCGACACGATGAGGAAGCGCAGCACCGGGTCATCGCGCAGCTTGTGCCAGGCGCCGGACAGGGTCATCATGCCGTTGATCATCCCGCCCCAGCTCGGGGCCAGCAGGATCAACGAGAACATCATGCCGACGGATTGCGTCCAGTCCGGCAGCGCCGTGTAGTGCAGGTGGTGCGGGCCCGCCCACATGTAGGTGAAGATCAGCGCCCAGAAGTGCACGATCGAGAGGCGGTAGCTGTACACCGGGCGCTCGGCCTGCTTCGGGATGAAGTAATACATCATCCCCAGGAAGCCGGTGGTGAGGAAGAAGCCCACGGCGTTATGGCCGTACCACCACTGCACCATCGCGTCCTGCACGCCGGCGTACACCGAGTACGACTTCATCCAGCCCGCCGGGATCGACGCGCTGTTGACGATGTGCAGCAGCGCCACTGCCAGGATGAACGCGCCGAAGAACCAGTTGGCCACGTAGATGTGCTTGACCTTGCGCATGCCAACGGTGCCGAAGAACACGATCGCGTAGGAAACCCACACGGCGGCAATCAGAAGGTCGATCGGCCACTCGAGTTCGGCGTATTCCTTGCCCTGGGTGTAGCCGAGCGGCAGGCTGATCGCCGCCGCGACGATCACCACCTGCCAGCCCCAGAAGGTGAAGGCGGCGAGCTTGGGCAGGAACAGCGTGGTCTGGCAGGTGCGCTGCACCACGTAGTAGCTGGTGGCGAAGAGGCCGCAGCCGCCGAACGCGAAGATCACCGCGTTGGTGTGCAGCGGGCGCAGGCGCCCGTACGAGAGCCAGGAGACCCCGAGGTTCAGTTCAGGCCACGCGAGCTGGGCCGCGATGAACACGCCGACGAGCATGCCCACCACGCCCCAGAGCACGGCCGCCAGCGAGAACTGCCGGACGACGGTGTCGTTGTACGAGGCAGCAGTGACGGAGGGTTCTTTCATGGAGCACCTTTTTCAGATGCTCCGAGTGTCCCTTTCGAAGAAAGGGGCACGCTTGATGAAAATCAAGCGCGCTTCACTCGTCGCGCAGGATGCGCTCGCCCTCGGCCTCGACGCCCTCGAACTGGCCGCGCCACACGGCCCACGCGAGCGCGCCGAGGATGGCGAGCGCGAGCACGACCGAGAGGGGGATGAGCATGAAGAGGATGTCCATGGAGTCTCCGTCATCCCCGCGGAGGCGGGGATCCAGGGCCTTCGGAAGCCGGGGTCAGGGACGCGCTGGATTCCCGCCTCCGCGGGAATGACGGTTCGGGAATCCGCGCCAGCCGCGCCGCATTCAGCACCACGAGCAGCGAACTCGCCGCCATGCCCAGTCCCGCCAGCCACGGCGGCATGAGGCCGGCCACGGCCAGCGGCACGCAGACGGCGTTGTAGCCGGCGGCCCAGGCGAGGTTCTGCCGCACCACCCGCTGCGTGCGCCGGGCCTGGCGCAGCACGGCGGCCACGCCATCGAGCTGCCCGCCCTGCACGATGAAGTCGGAGCGGGCCTGCGCCACCGGCACGGCATCGCCCACCGCGATCGAGATGTCCGCGCGCGCGAGCACCGGCCCGTCGTTCATGCCGTCGCCGACCATGGCGACGCGACGCCCTGCCTCTTGCAGGCGCGTGACGTGCGCCAGCTTGTCCTGCGGCGACTGGCGTCCGGCCGCTTCGGCGATGCCCGCGCGCTGCGCGAGCCGCTGCACGGCTTCGTCCTGGTCGCCGGAGAGGACCTGCAGGCCCAGCCCGAGCTCGCGCAGGCTCTCCACCGCGCGCAGCGCCCCGTCGCGGACGGTTTCGTCCAGGTCGAAGGTCGCGAGCCAGCCAGCCTCGTCGGCGAGATGCACCTGGGCCACCTCGGCGGGCTGCGCAGGGACCCGGGCAAACGCCGCGGAGCCGAGCCGCAGGTGCCGCGGCGGCTGGCCGGGACGGCCCGCGATCCAGCCTTCGACGCCCTGCCCCGCATGCTCCCGAACGTCGCGCGCCGGCTGCTCCACGCCCGCCGCGGCCGCCACGAGGGCGCGCGAGGCGGGGTGCAGCGAGTGCCGGGCCAGCGCCGCGGCGAGGGCCAGCGCGTCGTCCTGCGGCAGGCCGTCGCGCGTGCGCACGGTGCGCACGGCGATGCGGTCGGCCGTGAGCGTGCCGGTCTTGTCGAACACGACGGTGTCCACGCTCGCGCCGGATTCCAGCGCCTCGAGGCGGCGCACCAGGATGCCGCGCCGCGCCAGGGCGCCCGCGGCCGCCAGCGTGGCGGCCGGCGTGGCGAGCGACAGCGCGCAGGGGCAGGTGACGATGAGGATGGCCACCGCGATGCCCAGGGCGTGGCCCGGTCCTTGCGGCCACCACCACGCCGCAGCGCCGGCCGCGGCGAGCACCACGCCCAGCAGGAAGGGCGTGGCGATCCGGTCGGCCAGGCGCGCGAGGCCGGGCTTCTCGACCGAGGCGCGCTCCATCAGCTGCACGATCTGGCCGAAGCGCGTGGCGGCGCCGGTGCGCTCCGCGGCCACCAGCACCGTGCCGCCCAGGTTCGCGCTGCCGGCCACGACGGCATCGCCGGCGCCGCGGCGCAAAGGCTTCGATTCGCCCGTGAGCAGCGCTTCGTCGACGTGCGTGTCGCCTTCCAGCACGCGCCCGTCGGCGGGAAACACCTCGCCGGCCCGGATCCGCAGGGTGTCGCCGACGGCGACCTGGCGGACCGGAACGCGCTGGGAACTGCCATCCGCGGCGATCCGCTCCACGGTCTCCGGCAGGCGGCGCACCAGCGCCTCCAGCGCGCCGGCGGTGCGGTCCCGCAGCCGTTGCTCCAGCAGGCGCCCGGAGAGCAGGAAGAAGACGAACATCGTCACCGAGTCGTACCAGACCTCCCCGCCCAGCGGCCCGCTGGGGTCAAAGGTGGCGGCGGTGCTGGCGAAGAAGGCGATCAGGATGCCCAGGCTGACCGGCACGTCCATGCCGATGCGCGCATTGCGCAGGTCGCGCCAGGCCGAGGCGAAGAAGGGGCGGCAGGAGAACAGCAGCACCGGCAGCGTCAGCAGCCAGGCGGCCCAGCGCAGCAGGGCCGCCACGTCGCCGGTCATTTCGCCCGGCTCGGCCACGTAGGCCGGCACGGCGTACATCATCACCTGCATCATGCAGAAGCCCGCCACCAGCCAGCGCCACAGCAGCAGGCGCTGCGCCTGGCGGCGCGGGGCGGCGGCGAGCTGGTCGCCCGCGGGCAGGCCCCGGTAGCCGGCCCGCTCCAGGGCGCGCAGCCATTGCGAAGGCCGCCCCTGACCGGGCACCCAGGTGATGCGCGCGGTCGCCGTGGCGCCGTTGACCTCCACCGAGCGCACGCCCGGGAGGCCGGCCAGCGCGTCTTCGATGGTGAGGGAGCAGCCGGCGCAGTAGATGCCCTCGATCGCGAGGTAGGATTCCCAGGTGCCCGGCGCCGTGCGCAGTTCGCGGCTGAAGGCCTGCCATTCGGCCGGATCGTCCAGGACGACGCCGTCATTCCCGCGCAGGCGGGAATCCGGGACTTCCGGGTCGCGAAAGCCCGGGATCCCCGCTTGCGCGGGGCCGACGGGAAGGGTCGCCGATTGCATGCGGCAAGCCTAAGGGCCGGGGGGCGGGACCCGGTTGACGTGGATCAAGCGCGGCCGGCCCGCCGTTCGTAAGCTCTGCGGATCCCCAAGGAGAAGAGAAAGACCATGTACCAACGCATCCTCGTGCCCACCGACGGCTCCGCGCTGTCCAAGAAGGCGGTCAAGAATGCCGTCGAGCTCGCCGCGACGCTGGGCGCGG
>SEAY01000226.1 GCA_004144865.1 Comamonadaceae bacterium | reverse complement strand
CGTGGACAACGAGGACACCCCGGTCGACAAGCTTCCGATGCCAGTTGAGGTCGAAGTCGACAGCGACGAGATACCCGTCGAAGTCGAAGTCGACAGGCTCGTGACATTGCTGTTCGTCGTGCTCAAGCCGGTCGAGAGCGACGAGACACCGGTGGACAACGAGGACACGCCAGTCGACAGGCTGCTCACGCCAGTGGACAAGCTGCCGATGCCCGTGGACGTCGAGGTGGACAGCGAAGAGATGCCGGTCGAGGTCGAGGTCGACAAGCTCGTCACGTTGCTGTTGGTCGTGCTCAAGCCAGTCGAAAGCGACGAGACGCCGGTGGACAGCGAGCCGATGCCGGCGGATGTCGAAGTCGACAGTGACGAGATCCCGGTCGAAGCCGAAGTCGACAGCGACGAGATGCCAGTCGAGGTCGAGGTCGACAAACTCGTCAAGTTGCTGTTGGTCGTGCTCAAGCCAGTCGAAAGCGACGAGACGCCAGTGGACAACGAGGACACGCCAGTCGACAGGCTGCTCACGCCAGTGGACAAGCTGCCGATGCCCGTAGATGTCGAAGTCGACAGCGACGAGATACCGGTCGAGGTTGATGTCGACAGACTCGTCACGTTGCTATTCGTCGTGCTCAAGCCAGTCGAGAGCGATGAGACTCCGGTGGACAGGCTTCCGATGCCGGTGGACGTCGAAGTCGACAACGACGAGATGCCAGTCGAGGTGGAGGTCGACAGGCTCGTCACGTTGCTGTTGGTCGTGCTCAAGCCGGTTGAAAGCGACGAGACGCCAGTGGACAGCGAGCCGATGCCGGTGGATGTCGAAGTCGACAGTGACGAGATGCCAGTCGAGGTCGAAGTCGACAGGCTCGTGACATTGCTGTTTGTCGTGCTCAAACCGGTCGAAAGCGACGAGACGCCCGTGGACAGCGAGGACACGCCTGTGGAGAGCGAGGACACGCCAGTCGACAGGCTGCTCACGCCAGTGGACAAGCTGCCGATGCCCGTGGATGTGGAAGTGGACAGCGACGAGATGCCGGTCGAAGTCGAAGTCGACAGACTCGTGACATTGCTGTTCGTCGTGCTCAAGCCGGTTGAGAGCGACGAGACACCGGTCGACAACGAGGACACGCCAGTCGACAGGCTGCTCACGCCGGTGGACAAGCTGCCGATGCCCGTGGACGTCGAAGTGGAGAGCGAGGACACGCCGGTCGACAGGCTGCTCACGCCGGTAGACAGCGAGCCGATGCCCGTGGATGTCGAAGTCGACAGCGACGAAATGCCAGTCGAGGTCGAAGTCGACAGGCTCGTCACGTTGCT
>SEAY01000225.1 GCA_004144865.1 Comamonadaceae bacterium | reverse complement strand
ATGGGCCGCGCGTTCATCGGCGACGGCATCGCCACCATCGTGAGCGGCAGCGCCGGCGGCACGGGCGTGACCACCTACGCAGAGAACATCGGCGTGATGGCCGCCACCAAGATCTACTCGACCGCCGTGTTCCTGGTGGCCGGCCTGATCGCGCTGGTGCTGGGCTTTTCTCCGAAGTTCGGCGCGCTCATCCAGGCGATTCCGCTGCCGGTGATGGGCGGCGTGTCCATCGTCGTGTTCGGGCTCATCGCCGTGGCCGGCGCCAAGATCTGGGTGGACAACCGCGTGGACTTCTCGGACAACAAGAACCTCATCGTGGCGGCCATCACGCTGATCATCGGCACGGGCGACTTCACGCTCAAGTTCGGTGAGTTCGCCCTGGGCGGCATCGGTACCGCCACCTTCGGCGCGATCTTCCTGTACGCGCTGTTGAACCGGCGTTCGGCGTAATCAGAACTGGAAACGGCACCACCGACGCTCCCGGTGCCTTCGCCAGCAGACGCCGCGCAAGGGCCGCCCCGCCGCGCTGGCGTCGTCCCCCTTCCCATCGCGTAGCGATGAGAGAAGGGGCTGAGGGCCGCGGCTCCAAGCCTGCCTGCGCAGGCTTGGACGTGCCCGAAGAGCTGCAACCTCTGGTGCCCGCATGGAGCGGCAAAGCCGCTCAGGGGGTTGCCTTCTAACCTGCTTTAGCGCCGCAACCAGTTCCAGACGAGGTCGACGCCGATCTCCAGCAGATCGAAGCGCTGCTGCGTCTCGGGCGAAAAGCGCTCCTTCTGGCGCTCGCGCAACTCGCGGCTGCGGTCGCGCTCGATGGCGATCAGCGCGTCCGCCAGATCGGTGCGCTGCGCCGGCTCCCCGGTGCGCAGCGCGGCGCGGCTGTGGCGCTCCAGCGCCTTGTCCACGGCCAGCGGGTCCAGCAGCGACAGGGCCGAGCGGCAGTAGGGGCACGCATGGTCATTGCGGATGTCCACCGCGCCGCCGCAGCTGGTGCAGTCGATGGTGCCCACGCGCTGGGCCAGCCCCTCGATCTCCATCGACGACAGGTGCCGCACGAAGCCCTTTTCCACCATGAACGAGCCGAAGGTGCTGAACCGCCCGTGGCCCCCGGCGCAGCGGTAGGTCATGTAGCGCCCGCCCTTGGCCAGGTCGTAGCCGGCCTCCAGCGCCTTCGTGCAGCGCGGGCATTGCATGCGCTGAGCGAGCGGCTGGTGGGCCTCGGACCGGCGCTCATGCAGCAGCTCGAACAGCTCCAGCACGGCAGACGGCGCCAGGCGCGTGTTTTCCTTCGGGTCGAACCACAGGCCCTGGCAGGCAAAGCA
>SEAY01000047.1 GCA_004144865.1 Comamonadaceae bacterium | reverse complement strand
GGGGTTGGAGCGTGGGAACCGTCGGGGTTCGGCTTCGCGCTCACCCCGACCTACACCACCGTAGGGCGGGGTGAGCCCGCAGGCGAACCCCGCCGTGCCAGAGCACCCGTAGGGGGGGTGAGCGCGAAGCCGAACCCCGCCGTCGCCACCCCAGGCCGCGTTGCCGGGACTAGCGCGTCTCCAGCAGCTCCACGTCGAACTTCAGCGTCGCATTCGGCGGGATCACGCCACCGGCGCCGCGCGCGCCGTAGCCGAGTTGCGGCGGGATGATCAGGGTGCGCTTGCCGCCCACCTTCATGCCGGCCACGCCCTCGTCCCAGCCGCGGATCACCATGCCGGCGCCCAGCGAGAATCCGAACGGGTCGTTGCGGTCGCGGCTGGAGTCGAACTTCTTGCCCTGCACGCCGTTCTCGTACAGCCAGCCCGTGTAGTGCACGCGGACGTCCTGGCCGGCTTTCGCCTCGGGGCCGCTACCCACGAGTTCGTCTTCGTACTGCAGGCCGCTGGGAGTCGTGTTCATGTTCTTCTTTCGAGAGGGAGGGGTCAAAGCAGGCCGCGGCGGGCCAGGTCGCGCATCAGCGCGTTGACGCCATAGCGCCACGGTTCGATCCGGTCACTCGTGTTGACGCGGTTCACCAGTGTACCGAGGCGCGGCGTGGAAATGGCCACCACGTCCCCCACCGCGTGCGTGAACCCCTGGCCGGGGCCGAAGCGGTCCTGCGTCGGCGCGAACATGGTGCCCAGGAAGAGCACCAGCCCGTCCGGATACTGGTGGTTGGGGCCGATCGCGTGGCCCACCAGGTCGAGCGGGTCGCGGCTGATGAGGCGCAGGCTGCTCGCGCCATCCATGGTGAAGCCCTCGGGGCCGACGACTTTCATCGCCAGGTCGACCTGCCGCACGTCCGCGATGCCGAAGTCGCCGTCGAACAGCCGGATGAAGGGGCCGATCGCGCAGCTGGCGTTGTTGTCCTTCGCCTTGCCGAGCAGGAGGGCGCTGCGGCCTTCGAAATCGCGCAGGTTGACGTCGTTGCCGAGCGTCGCACCCACCGTTTCGCCGCGGCTGTTGACCACGAGCACGATTTCCGGCTCGGGATTGTTCCACTCGCTCTTGGGGTGGATGCCGATCTCGGCGCCGGTGCCCACCGCGCTCATCGGCTGCGACTTGGTGAAGATCTCGGCGTCGGGGCCGATGCCCACCTCCAGGTACTGCGACCACAGGTTCTTGGCGAGCAGCACCTTCTTCAGCTGCGCGGCCTCCGGCGAGCCGGGCCGCACCTTGGAGAGGTCGTCCCCGATCACGGCGACCACGTCCTTGCGCACGGACTCGGCCAGCGCCGGGTTGCCGCGCGCCTGTTCCTCGATCACGCGCTCCAGCATCGAGGCGACGAAGGTCACGCCCGAAGCCTTCACGGCCTGCAGGTCGCAGGGCGCGAGCAGCCAGGGCTGTTCGTCGATGCGCGCATCGGGGCCGCTGTTGGCGATCACGGCGGTGATGGAGGCGATGCGCGGCGCGGCGTGGGCGCGCACCGCGGCGGCCGGATCGGGCAACTCGAGCAGCGCGCTGCAGGTCGGCGCGAGCGCGGACAGGTCGTACACCGCCTCGTGGTCGGCGCGCACCAGCACCGGCCCCTGGCCTTCGATCCACACGCGGCCGACCAGCGTGGCCTGCTGCGCATCGGCGGGCAGCGTCGCCTTCAGGAAGTCCTGCATCTCGGGGCCTCAGTTCAGTTGCTTCTTCTTCGCCTGGCTGGCCACCCAGCGGGCGGCGAAGGGCTGCAGGTCGGCCAGCCGCTTGAGCAGGTCGACGCCGCTCGCGGTGACACTGTAGCCGTCGCCGTTGTGCTGCATCAGGCCGGCTTCGCGCAGTTCCTTGATGCGGGTGTTGAGCGTGTTGGGCGTGATGCCGCCCACGCTGTCCTGCAGCAGCCGGAAGGTCTGCGGGTGGCCGTCGCGCAGCGCCCAGAGCACGCGGATGGCATACCGGGCCTCCAGCAGCGCGAGCAGCTGGTGGATGGCGGCATTCTCCCTGGGACTCATGGCGGCGGACACTCCTGGCGCCCTGCGCAGCGCGGGCGGGAGGGGCAGTGTACGCAGCTTGCGCTACACAAACAATAGCGCCGTGACGGCCGCGCAACGTGCGCGGCGTCATTCCGCTTGGTAAACCTTTTTCAGCAGGGCGATCAGCGTGCGCAGTTCGGAAGCCGACAGGCGGGTGGCCACGTCGGCCTCCAGCGCTGCCGCCGTCTTCTCGGCGTCGCGCATCAGCTTCTGCCCGGTGCCCGTGAGGTGCAGCCCCATCGCGCGGCCGTCGCGAGGGTGCGGCCTGCGCGCTATGAGCTCGCGCTTCTCCAGCGCGTTGACCATGCCCACCAGGTTGGGCGGCAGGATCCCCAGGGCGGTGCACAGTTGCCGGGACGTGATGCCCGGGTTGTGCGTGATGAGCGACATCACGGAGAAATCCACCGGCTTCAGTTCGTACGGCGCCATGCGCTCCAGGAACACCTCGATCACCGCGAGCGCGG
The DNA here is from genome assembly GCA_004144865.1 of Comamonadaceae bacterium. GTDB lineage: Bacteria > Pseudomonadota > Gammaproteobacteria > Burkholderiales > Burkholderiaceae_C > Ramlibacter. The sequence goes on along the minus strand of SEAY01000047.1, from coordinate 22,870 downwards.
CACGCCTGGCGTTGTAGCCGAGGAGGCTCTCGAGGAAGGAGGTGTCCACCTCGTCCACGGCCGGGGTGTCCGCGCTGCGGGCGGGCGAGAACTGGCGGGGCATGCGCAGCCGCGGCATGGTCAGGCCGTGGCGCTGCGCGCCGCGCCCAGGTAGGTCTCGATCACGCGCGGGTCGGCGGCGAGTTGCGCGGCGGGCCCCTGCAGGCTGATCTCGCCGGTTTCCAGCACGTAGCCGTGGTCCGCCACCTGCAGCGCGGCGCGCGCGTTCTGCTCGACCAGCAGGATGGACACGCCCTCACGCCGCAGCCGCTCGATGATCTGGAAGATCTCGCGCACCACCAGGGGCGCCAGGCCCAGGCTGGGCTCGTCCAGCATCAGCAGCTTGGGCTGCGACATCAGCGCGCGGCCGACGGCCAGCATCTGGCGCTCGCCGCCCGAGAGCGTGCCGGCGAGCTGCGCGCGGCGCTCCTTCAGGCGCGGGAACAGTTCGTACACGCGTTCGAGTTCGCGCTTCCAGTTGGGCACGCGCAGCTTCATGGGACGGTAGCCGCCCAGCACGAGGTTGTCTTCCACCGGCATGGTGCCGAACAGCTCGCGGCGTTCCGGCACGAGGGCCAGGCCCATCATCACGCGGTCTTCCAGTTCGCAGCCGGCGAGGTCCACGCCGTCGAAGTGCACGTGGCCTCGGCAGGGCAGGAGGCCCATCAGCGCATTGAGCGTCGTGGACTTGCCGGCGCCGTTGGGGCCGATGACCGTGACGACCTGGCCGCGCGGCAGTTCGAAATCGAGGCCGGTGAGCACTTCGGCGCGGCCGTAGCCCGCGTGCAGGCCGGAGACTTTCAGGAGGATGTCGGCCATGTCAGTGCTCCGTCCCGAGGTAGGCGGCGCGCACCTTCGGGCTGGCCTGCACCTCCGGCGGCGTGCCCTCCATCAGCTTGGTGCCGAACTCCATCACCACGATGCGGTCGGTGAGGCCCATGACGAATTCCATGTCGTGTTCCACCAGCAGCAGGCTCATCCCTTCGCCCTTCAGTTGCCGCAGCACGTCGGCCAGCGCCTGCTTTTCCTTGTGGCGCAGGCCTGCCGCGGGCTCGTCGAGCAGCAGCAGGGCGGGGTCCGAGCACAGCGCGCGAGCGATCTCCATCAGCCGCTGCGGCCCCAGCGCGAGGTTGCCGGCCAGTTCGTGCATGCGGTCGGCCATGCCGATGCGCGCGAGCTGGCGCTCCGCTTCCGCGAACAGGCCGCGCTCCTCCGCGCGGTCCAGCCGCAGCATGGCGCGCACGGTGCCGGCCTTGCCGCGCAGGTAGCCGCCCAGCGCCACGTTTTCCAGCACGGTCATCTCCGGGATCATCTTCACGTGCTGGAAGGTGCGCGAGATGCCGCGCTTGGCGATGGCCCGCGAGGGCAGGCCGCCGATGGCTTCGCCGCGGTAGCGCACCTGCCCGCCGGTGAGCGCGAGCACGCCGGTGATCAGGTTGAACGTCGTGGACTTGCCGGCGCCGTTGGGGCCGATGAGGCCCACGATGTCGCCCGCGCGGATCTCGAAACTGACGTCGTTGACGGCGACCAGGCCGCCGAACTCCTTGCGCACCGCTTCCACCTGCAGCAGCGGCTCGCCGGCCGCCGGCTTGTCGCGCGCCGGCAGGGGCGCGGCGCCGTCCCAGTCGCGCACGCGGTCGGCGCGCGGCAGCCAGCGCGACACGAAGCTCCAGAGCCCTTCGGGCGCGTACTTCAGCACGACCACCAGCAGGACGCCGAAGACGATCGTCTCGAAGTTGCCGCTGGTCCCGATCAGCCGCGGCAGCAGCACCTGCAGCTGGTCCTCGACGATCTTCACCACGCCGGCACCGAGGAACGCGCCCCACACGTGGCCCACGCCGCCCAGCACCGCCATGAACAGGTACTCGATGCCCTTGTTGATGCCGAAGGGGCTGGGGCTGACGGTGCGCTGGAAGAACGCGAACAGCCACCCGGACACCGCGGCCAGCACGGCGGCGATGACGAACACCGTGAGCTTGGCCCGGAAGGTGGAGATGCCCATGGCCTCGGCCATGGTCGCGCCGCCCTTCAGCGAGCGGATCGCGCGTCCCGGGCGCGAGTCGAGCAGGTGCGTGCAGGCCAGCGCCGCCACGAGCGCGAAGGCCCAGATCATCACGTGCAGCCCGCGGCCGGTTCCGAGGTCGTAGCCGAGCACCTTCAGCGTGGGGATGTTCAGGATGCCGTCGTACTTGCCGAGGAACTCCATGTTCCCCATGGTGTAGTACAGCGCCAGTCCCCACGCGATCGTGGCCAGCGGCAGGTAGTGGCCGGACATGCGCAGCGTGATCGCGCCCAGCACCAGCGCGGCGGCCATGGCGAGGCCGACGCCGAGCAGCAGGGCGAGCCACGGCGATGCGGACAGCTTCACCGCCAGGAAGGCGGCGGTATAGGCGCCGACGCCGACGAAGGCGGCCTGGCCGAAGGAGGTCAGGCCGGCCACGCCGGTCAGCAGCACCAGCCCGAGGGCGACCAGCGCGTAGAGGCCGACGTAGTTGCTCTGCGTGATCCAGAAGTCGGGCACCGGCAGGGCCGGCAGCACCAGCATCAGCAGCGCGAAGGCGGGAAAGGCGAAACGGCGGAGGGCGCGCATGTCAGTGCTCCTCCGTATGGGGATCGCGCAGGGACCGCCACAGCAGCACCGGCAGGATGGAGGCGAACACGATCACTTCCTTGAAGGCGCTGGCCCAGAAGGAGCTGAAGCTCTCCAGCAATCCGACGCCGAGGGCGCCGACCAGCGCCAGCGGATAGCTGGCGAGTCCGGCGAACACCGCGGCCACGAAGCCCTTGAGCCCGATGATGAAGCCGCTGTCGTAGAAGATGGTCGTGGTCGGCCCGATCAGCAGGCCGGACAGCGCGCCGATGAAGGCGGCCATGGTGAAGGCGAGCTGCCCGGCGCCGTTGGAGGAGATTCCCATCAGGCGCGCGCCGGACCGGTTCACGGCGGTGGCGCGCAGGGCCTTGCCGGTGAGCGTGCGTTCGAAGAACAGGTACAGCAGCACGATGAGCGCCACCGAGGCGAGGAAGATGATGACCGCCTGGCCCGTCAGCGCGATGGCGCCGACGCTGAAGCGCTCGTCCCAGAAGCTGGGATTGCGGAAGCCTTCGGCGCCGAAGAAGTAGAGGCCCAGGCCCACCAGCGCGAAGTGCACGCCCACCGAGACGATCAGCAGCACGAGGACGGAGGCGTCGGCCAGCGACTGGTACGCGATGCGGTAGATCAGCTTGCCGAAGGGGGTGACCAGCGCGAGGGTGAGCAACGCCTGGACGACCAGCGGGAAGTTGCGCGGCGCCGCCCAGATCGCCAGCAGCGAAACGATGACGGGGACGGCAAGGGTGCGCAGCACCTGCAGCGCGACGCGCGCCGGCGGGCGGCGCAGGCGCACGCCGTCCACCAGGTCGTACAGGGCGGCGGTGCCGGCCAGCACCAGCAGGAACCACACGGTTCCCGGCACCTTGCCGGTCTGCAGCAGGGCCAGCGTCAGCGCGCCGAAGGCGACGAACTCGCCCTGCGGGATGAAGATGACGCGGGTGACCGCGAAGACGAGGACGGTGGCGAGGGCCAGCAGCGCATAGACGGCCCCGTTCGTGAGGCCGTCGATCGCGAGGATGCTGGCGATGGAGAGATCCATGCGGGGAGATTCGTTGTAGTTATCGTGGTCCCCGCGCAGGCGGGGACCCAGGGCATCCAGGGGAGACGCGCTGCGCGCGTCTCCTGGATTCCCGCCTGCGCGGGAACGACGGTGCTTACTTCTCGACCACGAACTTGCCGCCCGCGACCTTCAGCATCACGCCCGTCTCGTTCGTGTAGCCCCAGTGGTCGTCCTTGGTCCAGTTCATCACGCCGTGCGCGAACACGGTGCGGCCCATCCCCTCGAAGGCATCGCGCAGCGCGGCGCGGAATTCCGGGGTGCCCGGCTTGGCCTTCTTCAGCGCGATCGGGACCGCCTTTTCCAGCGCGATGGCCGCGTCGTAGGAATGGCCGGCGAACTGGTTCGGCGGGCCGAACGCCTTCTCGTACTTGCCGAAGAAGTCCACGGCCAGCTTCTTGGACGGATGGCCGTCGGGCAGCTGCTCGCCCACCATCGCCGGGCCGGACACCACGTAGGTGCCTTCCACGGCCTTGCCGCCGATGCGCATCAGGTCCTGCGTGGCTGCAGCGTGCGTCTGGTACAGCTTGCCCTTGTAGCCGCGCTCGACCAGGGCCATCTGCGGCATGGCGGCGCCGGAGCCGGAGGCGACCACCAGGATGGCGTCGGGGTTGGCGGAGGTGAGCTTCAGGGCCTGCGGCGTGACGCTGGTGTCGGTGCGGGCGAAGCGCTCGGTGGCGACGATCTTCATGCCGGCCTTCTCGGCCAGGGGCGTGAGGGCCTTGAGCCACAGCTCGCCGTAGGCGTCGGTGTAGCCGAGGAAGCCGATCGTCTTGATCTTCTGCTTCTTCATGTGCTCCACCATGGCGTGGGCCATGACGTCGTTGCCCTGTGGCAGGCGGAACAGCCAGGGGCTGTCGCCGCCGACGGGCGAGGCCGCCAGCTGCACCGTCTTGAACTCCGTGGCGACCGGGGTCATGGCGCCGGCCACGGGCGTCAGGCACGAGCCGATGATCAGGTCCACCTTGTCTTCCGTCACGAAGCGGCGCGCGTTGCTCACGCCCTTGCCCGGATCGGACGCGTCGTCCAGGATCACGAGATTGACCTTCTCGCCGGCGATCTCCTTGGGGAACAGCTTGAACTGGTTCTGCATCGGGATGCCGAGGCCCGAGCCGGGGCCCGTGAGCGACAGGCTCACGCCGATGTTGATGTCGGCCAGCGCGGCGCCGGCGGCGACCAGCGTCACCGCGGCGGTGATCAGGGTGCGTGCGAATTTCATCTTCTTTGTCTCCGTGGTTGGTAAGGGAGGGGGTTCAGCGCGGCGCCATGCGCAGCGCGCCATCGAGGCGGATCACCTCGCCGTTGAGGTGGGTGTTCGTGACGATATGGCAGGCGAGCTGGGCGAACTCTTCGGGTTTGCCCAGGCGCGAGGGGAACGGGATGGAGGCCGCCAGCGACTGCTGCACCGGCTCCGGCAGCTGCTGCATGAGCGGCGTGGCGAACAGGCCGGGCGCGATGGTGCACACGCGGATGCCGTGCTGCGCCAGGTCGCGCGCCATGGGCAGGGTCATGCCCACGAGGCCGCCCTTGGAGGCGCTGTAGGCCTGCTGGCCCACCTGGCCGTCGAAGGCGGCGACCGAGGCGGTGAAGAGCATGACGCCGCGCTCGTTGTCTTCCAGTGGCGGCAGTTTCGCGCAGGCGGCGGCGAACAGGCGGCTCATGTTGTACGTGCCGACCAGGTTGATGTTCACCACGCTGGCGAAGTCCTCCAGCGGCGCCGGGCTGCCGTCCTTTTGCACCACACGCTTCGCCGTGCCTATGCCGGCGATGTTCATCAGGATGCGCGCGGGGCCGTGCTGGGCGGCGGCCTTCTCGATGGCGGCCGTGGCGCTTTGGGCGTTCGTGATGTCGCATTCGCAAGCGACGCCGCCGATCGCTTCCGCGACCTTCTGCGCCAGCGCGAAGTTCACGTCGAGCACGGCGACCTTCGCGCCCAGGCGCGCCAGCTCGCGTGCCGTCGCCTCGCCGAGGCCGGATGCGCCGCCGGTGACCAGTGCGGCCTGTCCCTGGATGTTCATGCGTTTTCCTTCCGGGGCTTCAGCGTGAAGGGCAATCGGTCGTCATGGAAGGCCTGCACCAGCGCATCGCGGTGCTTGAGCACGGCGCGCTGGTTGATCGAGCCCTTGTCGGTGACCTCGCCCTTGTCGATGGAGGGCGCCTCGTGCATCAGGTGCAGCCGTGCCACGCGGTTGGCGCTGCCGGTCGCCTGCTTCGCGAGCGCGTCCACCACGTCCTGGAAATGGTCCTGCACGGCGGCGCTTTCCAGCACCTCCTTCAGGGGCGTCTCGGGCGCCAGGTGCGGCGCCAGCTTGCGCACCGCGGGCGTGGTGAAGACCAGCGCGCCGACCTCGTTGCGGTTGAGGCCCGTGATCACCGCGTCCTGCGCATAGGGTGCGCCGGCGGCGATGATCTTCGCGCGCAGCGGGCCCACGCTCACGAAAGTGCCCGTGGCCAGCTTGAAGTCCTCGGCGATGCGGCCGTCGAACTTCAGGCCCTTGTGCGGATCCTTCTCGTCGATCCACAGCACGGCGTCACCGGTACAGAAGAAGCCTTCCTCGTCGAAGCACTCCTTGCTGGCCTCGGGATTGCGCCAGTAGCCGGGCGTGACGTTGGGGCCCTTGTAGCGGACCTCGGTCTTGCCGTCCACGGGCACCAGTTTCAGCTCCATGCCGGGCGTCGGCAGGCCGAGGTAGCCCGACTTCACTTCGGGGCTGGTGATGAAGATGGCGAAAGGCGAGGACTCCGTCATGCCCAGGCCGGTACCCATCACGATGCGCTCGCCGACCTCCGCTTCCTGCACCTCGTGCAGCAGGTCCCAGATCGGCTGGGCGAGCGCGGCGCCCGAGTAGAAGAACATGCGCACGCGCGACAGCAGGTTGCGCCGCAGCACCGGATCGGCCTTCATCGCGTGCGCGATCGCCTCGAAGCCGGTCGGCACGTTGAAGTAGACGGTGGGCGCGATCTCGCGCAGGTTGCGCAGGGTCTCGCCCATCAGCGCCGGCGTGGGCTTGCCGTCGTCGATGTAGAGCGTGCCGCCGTTGTAGATCGTGAGGCCGACGTTGTGGTTGCCGCCGAAGGTGTGGTTCCAGGGCAGCCAGTCGACCAGCACCGGCGGCTCTTCGGCCAGCACCGGCATCGATTGCCGCATCTGCTGCTGGTTGGCGCACCACATGCCGTGCGTGTTGATCACCGCCTTGGGCAGCTTGGTCGAGCCGGAAGTGAAGAGGAACTTGGTGATCGTGTCCGGGCCGGTGCGGTCCATCGCGGCTTCCACCGCGGAGGTGGGCTGCGTCGCCAGCAACTGGTCGAAGGCGGTCGTCGCACGGCCTTCCAGGCGGCCGGCGGCGATGACCACTTCCACGTCGGCCGGCACCGTGGCCAGCACTGCCTTGCCGTAGCGGTCCGCATCCGGCACGAACACCAGGCCGGGCGTCAAGGTGTCGAACACGTGGCGCAGCTTGTCGTACTCCTGGCTCACGGTGGCATAGGGCGGCGACACCGGGCAGTAGGGCACGCCCACCAGCAGGCAGCCGATCGCCAGCATCGCATGCTCCAGACCGTTCTCGCACAGGATCGCCACCGGCCGGTCAGGGCCGAGGCCGCGGTCCAGCAGGGCCTGCCCGATGCGGCGCGCGGCGTCGTGCGCCTGCGCGTAGGTGAGGTGGCGCCACTCGCCCGTGCCGCCGTCGGCGTTGCGCACGCGGCGCGCCATGAAGGTGCGGTCCGGCGCCGCTTCCACCCAGTGCAGGAAGCGGTCCGTCATGCGGCGCGCATGCGGCTGCAGGTCCTGGTCGGCGCGCAGGTAACGCACGCCGCCCGGGCCTTCGCGCAGCAGGCCACGGGTGACGCCGAATCGCAGGGGGCGGTAGCGCACGCCGGCGCTGGCGGTGGTGCTCATCGCTTCAGCCCTTGGAAACCTTGGCCGCGCGGCCCTCGAGGAAGTCGCGCACGCGCTGCTTGGCTTCCGGGGCGCTCTGCGCGATCGCCGACATCAGCGCCTCGGTCAGGAAGCCCTGGTCCGCCGGCTGCTCCGCGATGCGGGGCAGGGCGTGCATGAGCGCGTAGTTGGTGAGGGGCGCGTTCTCGGCCACGCGGTGCGCGAGCGCCAGCGCCTTGGTGAAGGCCTCGCCGGCCGGCACGAGGTACTGCGCGAAGCCGGCGCGCTCGCCTTCGTCCGCCTTGTACACGCGGCCGGTCATCATCATGTCGGCCATGCGCGCGGCGCCGATCAGGCGCGGGATGCGCACGGCACCGCCGCCGCCGACGAAGATGCCGCGGGCGCCTTCGGGCAGCGCGTAGAAGGTGGTCTCATCGGCCACGCGGATATGGCAGGCGGCCGCGAGCTCCAGGCCGCCGCCCACGACCGCGCCGTGCAGCGCGGCGACGACGGGCACGGGGCCGTACTGCACTTCCTCGAGCGCGGCGTGCCACATGCGGGAGTGGTGCAGGCCCGCGCCGGCGTCGCGCTCCTTCAGTTCGGACAGGTCGAGGCCGGCGCAGAAGTGGTCGCCTTCGCCGTCGAGCACGGCGGCCCGCACGGTGGAGGGGAGCCCTTCGAAGGTGCGGCGGATGGCGAGCACGAGGCCGTCGGACAGCGCGTTGCGCTTGGCCGGGCGGGTCAGCCGGACGATGGCGACGTCGCCGTCGATCTCGAGCTGGATGTCTTTGGATGCGGTCATGGAAAGCGTTTGCGGAGTCGGGGGATTGTTTGTTATAAACAATAACCAAATCAAGGCTGCACGCCTAGGACTTACCCTAGGACGGGCACCGATCCGGAGACGAGATGGACCACGCGAACCTCATCGCCATCGACGTGCACACGCACGCCGAAGTCAGCTGCTGGAACCCCTTCGACAACTACGGCGAGGAATACGACCGCGCCGCCGACAAGTACTTCCGCAGCAGCCGCCGCCCGACGATCGCCGAGACCATCGCGTACTACCGCGAACGCAAGATCGGCCTGGTGATGTTCACGGTGGACAGCGAATCGAAGCTGGGCCGCCGCCGCATTCCCAACGAGGAGATCGCGCAGGCCGCGCGTGAGAACAGCGACATGATGATGGCCTTCGCCAGCATCGACCCGCACAAGGGCAAGATGGGCGCGCGCGAGGCCGAGCGCCTGATCAAGGAAGAGGGCGTCAAGGGCTTCAAGTTCCACCCGACGGTGCAGGGCTACCACCCGTACGACAGGATGGCTTGGCCGATCTACGAGGTGATCAATGCGCACAAGATGCCGGCGATCTTCCACACCGGCCACAGCGGCATCGGCTCGGGCATGCGTTGCGGCGGCGGACTGCGGCTGGAGTACAGCAACCCGATGCACCTGGACGACGTGGCGATCGACTTCCCGGACATGCAGATCGTGATGGCGCATCCCAGCTTTCCCTGGCAGGACGAGGCGCTCTCGGTGGCGACGCACAAGCCGAACGTGTGGATCGACCTCTCCGGCTGGAGCCCAAAGTACTTCCCGAAGCAGCTCGTGCAGTACGCCAACACGCTGCTGAAGGACCGCATCCTGTTCGGCAGCGACTACCCGCTGATCACGCCCGAGCGCTGGATGAAGGACTTCGAGGAAGCTGGCTTCAAGCCCGAGGTGATGCCCGGCATCCTGAAAGGCAACGCGGTGCGGTTGCTGGGACTCGCATGAACGCGGGCGCGCCCTTCGGCAGCCTCGCGGACATCGAGGCGCTGGAGCGCACGCCCTACGCGCAGGCGATCCCGGAGCGCACAACCTACGGCCTGATCCGGCGCGCCGCGCAGCGCTTCCCCGATCGCATCGCCTTCTCGTTCCTGCCCGACGGCGAGCTCGCCACGCCGTCGCAGCGCATTGCCTATCGCGAGCTGCTGGCCAACGTGCACCGCGCGGCCAACCTGTTCCGCCGCCTCGGCGTGGGTCCCGACGATGCGGTGGCGATCCTCGCGCCCAACATCCCGGCCACGCAGTACGCACTCTGGGGCGCGCAACTCGCGGGCCGCGCCTGCCCGATCAACTTCATGCTGCAGCCGGACCATGTTGCGGCGCTGCTCGATGCCAGCGGCGCCAAGGTGGTGGTGGCGCTGGGCCCGCACGCGGAGCTGGACGTCTGGCAGGCGGTGCAGAAGGTGCCCGGCCTCGCGCAGCGCACCGTGCTGGCGATCGGCGGCGATTTCGAGGCCGCTCTGGCGAAGGAACCGCCCACGCTGGCGTTCGACCCCCAGCTCACGCCGGACCGCATCTGCGCGCTGTTCCATACGGGCGGTACCACCGGTGCGCCGAAGCTCGTGCAGCACACGCACGGCAACGAGGCGCACACTTCCTGGTTCGCCCACCGCTTCTACGGTTTCGACGAGCACACCGTGGAGGTCAACGGCTTCCCGCTGTTCCACGTCGCCGGCGCCTTCGTCTACGGGCTTGCGCTGTTGGCAATCGGCGCCACGCAGGTGCTGCCCACGGCGACGGGCATGCGCAACGCGGCCTTCCTGCGCAGCTACTGGAAGTTCTGCGAGCGCGAGCAGGTCACCGCGCTGGCCTGCGTGCCCACCATCCTCGCCGGCCTGTGCAACCTGCCGGTGGAGGCGGACATCTCGCGGGTGAAGGTGGCGTACACGGGCGGCTCGCCCCTGCCCACCGAACTGGCGGCGCGCTTCGAAGCGGCGACCGGCATCCCGGTGCGCAACATCCTGGGCATGACCGAATGCGCGGGCCTGGTTTCCATCGAGCCGCTGGCGGCGCCGCGCGTACCGGGCTCCTGCGGCCTGCGCCTGCCGTACACGCAGGTGCGGGTGGTGCCCTGGCGCGATGGCGCGGCGCAGCTGCAGTCGGAATGCGCGACCGGTGAAACCGGGGTGGTGGTGCTGAGCGGGCCGCACGTGAGCCCCGGCTACACCGATGCGAAGCGCAACGCCGGCATGTTCGAGCAGGGATGGCTCGTCTCCGGCGACCTGGGCCACCTCGACGCCCAGGGCTACCTGCACGTCACCGGCCGCGCGAAGGACGTGATCATCCGCGGCTCGCACAACATCGATCCGGGGTTGGTGGAGGATGCCTTCCTCGCGCATCCCGCCGTGGCGATGTGCGCGGTGGTCGCGGAACCCGATGCGCATTCCGGCGAAGTGCCAGCTGCCTTCGTGGTGCTGAAGCCGGGTGCCCGGGTGGAAGGCCGGCAGTTGCTGGCCGAGGTCGCGCCACGCGTTTACGAGCGGCCTGCCGTGCCCAAACGGGTGGTGGTGATGGAAGCTCTACCGACCACGGCGATCGGCAAGGTCTACAAGCCGACGCTGCGCGTGCGTGCGGCGGAGCTGAAGCTGCAGGAGGTGCTGGAAGCCGCGGTGCCGGGCGTGCGGCTGGAGGTCAGCGTGCGGGAGCACGGGGCCGGGCTTCGGGCCGAAGTCCTTGTCGATCACGCAGCGGATGCCGCACTGGAGCAGCGCCTGCGCGAATCGCTGGGCGCAATTGCTGTCGGGACGGCGGTCCGTTTCTTGTAGCCGTCGTCCCCGGAAGCCCTGGATTCCCGCCTGCGCGGGAATGACGGGTTTGTCCTTACCAGTCGCCGCTCGCCAGCCAGGCCTCCACGTCCGGCAGGCGGTCCACGCCCCAGAACGGCTCGCCGTCGACCACCGTGGTCGGCGAGCCGAAGATTCCCGCTGCGAGCGATGCCGTGACCGACTCGCGCAGCAGTGTCGCCGCTTCCTCGCTGGATGCGCCCGCCGCCACTTCCTCGGATGAGAGTCCCGCGGGCAGGCTGATAGATGCCACTGCCTCCGGCGTGGAGAGGTCCCGCCCTTCGGTCCAGTACGCGTGATACAGCGCGTGCGCCATGGCGGCTTGCAGATCCGGCCGGTGCCGCTTCACCCAGCAGAACGCGCGTGCCGGCGGCAGCGGGCTGCCCACCGGTGCGTCGAGGTCGCGGCCTAGCGTGATGCCGTGCCTTCGCGCATGCCGCAGCACGTCGCGCCGGATGTAGTCGCCCTTCAGCGGTGTATCCAGCAAGGGCTTGAGCCCCATCACCTTGAGCACCGCCACGCCCAGCAGCATCGGGCGCCAGTCCACCGTGCGCCCGTGCCGCGCCGCGAGGTCCTCGATCCGCAGGCTTGCGAAATAGCCGTAGGGCGAGATGAAATCGAAGTAGAAGGCAATCGGGGCCGGCATGGCCGCAAGCTTAAAGCGGCAGGCTCGTCCATTGCATCCGGTGACGTTCGCAACGTGTTGCAATCCCGTGCCTGCTGGGCTGCAACTCGGCGCCGTGGCTCGCTTCTAACCTGCATGGAACAGCAGGAAGCCAGCAGGGGGAGGGGACCTATTTGAAACCGGACTACCTCATCGGCGTCGATGGCGGCGGCAGCGGCACGCGCGCGCTGGTCCGCCGCGCCGGCGCTGGCGAGGTGGCGGGCAGCGGCTCTTCCGGTCCTTCCGCTCTCGGCCAGGGGATCGAACAGGCCTGGGGCAACGTGCTGGGCAGCATCCGCGCGGCGTTCGCGGCCGCGGGATGGGCCGTGCCGCCGTGGTCGCGTTGCGCGCTCGCCGCGGGACTGTCGGGCGTGAGCCATGCGCCCTGGCGCGACGCGTTCCTGGCGCGCGACCCCGGCTTCGGCTGGCTGGATGCCGAGACCGATTCCTTCACGATGCTCCTGGGCGCCCATGGCGGCCGGCCCGGCGCCATCGTCATCGCGGGCACCGGCAGCATCGCCGAAGCGCTCCGCACGGACGGCAGCCGCGCTACAGTCGGCGGATGGGGATTCCGCGTGGATGACGAAGGCAGTGGCGGCTGGCTCGGCCTGCAGGCGGTGCGCCATGGCCTCGCGGCCATGGATGGACGCGCCAACGCCAGCCCGCTCGCACGCCGGGTGTGGATGCACTGCGGCGACGAGCGCGAGTCGCTGCAGGCGTGGTGCGGCACGGCCGGCCAGTTCGAATTCGCGCAGCTCGCGCGCGCCGTCTTCGAATGCGAGAACACCGATCCGGTCGCGGCGCGCGTGCTGCAGCAGGCCACCGAGGCGCTGGAGGAATTGGCGCTCGCCATCGATCCGCGCGGCCGGCTGCCGCTGGCGATCGCGGGCAGCATCGGCGAGCGCCTTGCGCCCCGCATGCGTCCGGCCGTGCGCAGTCGCCTCGTCCCGGCCCGGGCCGGCGCGGCGGAGGGCGCACTGATGCTGGCGGAGCGTGCCCTGCGGAAAGAGACGGAAGAAGCCCTGTGACGCGCACGCTGAAGGGCCGCATCGTCACGCCCGCGGGGGTGGTGGACGGCAGCCTCCTCATCGCGCCGGACGGCCGCATCGCCGCCATCGAAGGGCGGCACCTGCCGGCGGAACGCGTGCGCGAACCGGGCGCGCCGCTGCTGCTGCCCGGCTTCATCGACCTGCACGTGCACGGAGCCGGCGGGCGCGACATCATGGAAGGGGGCGACGCCGCGCTGCAGGTCGCGCGCCGCCATGCGCAGCACGGCACCACGGCGCTCCTGGCCACGACCATGACGGCGCCCATCGAGGACCTGCGCACGTCGCTGGCGCCCGTGGGCGAGTTGTGCCGCAGCGGCGCGGCGGGCGCCGCGCGCGTGCTGGGCATCCACCTGGAGGGCCCGTACATCAACGCCGCCAAGCTCGGCGCGCAGCCCCCCTACGCCCGGCCCGTGTCGCTGGACGAATTGAAGGAGCTGCACGAGCTCGCACCCGTGCGCCTGCTGACGCTGGCACCGGAGGTGCCAGGCAACATGGAGGCGATCCCGCTGCTCACGGCAGCCGGGTTCCGAGTGCAGATCGGGCACACGTCGGGCACCTACGAGCAGGGCGTGCAGGCACTCGAACAGGGTGCGCTGGGCTTCACGCACCTGTTCAACGCCATGACGCCCCTGCAGCACCGCATGCCCGGGATGGTCGGCGCCGCGCTCGCCCATGCGCAGTACGCGGAAGTCATTCCCGACCTGCTGCACGTGCACCCCGGCGCGATCCGCGCGGCGCTGCGCAGCATCCCCTGCCTTTATTGCGTCACCGATTCCACCGCGGCCACGGGGATGCCCGACGGCGAGTACCGGCTGGGCCGCCAGGCGGTCACCAAGTGCCTGGGCGGCGTGCGGCTGGCGGACGGCACGCTGGCGGGCTCCACGCTCACGATGGACCGCGCGCTGCGCAACCTGGTCGACGTGGTCGGCGTGGAACTGCAGGATGCCGCACGGCGCGTGTCCACGTTTGCCGCGGAGTTCCTGGGGCTGGCCGACCGCGGCCGGCTCGCGCCGGGGGCGTGGGCCGACGTGGTGGTGCTCGATCGCGACCTGCGCGTGCAGGAAGTCTTCGTCGAAGGAGGATCCATCGATGTCCCGCATGCTCGATGAAGCACGCGAAGCCCCCGAAGCCGTGGCGCGCCAGCTGCGCGAGGACCGCCAGCAGTGGCACGCTTTCGGTGCGCGGCTGCGGCAGCAGCCCCCGGCCGCGCTGCTGACGATCGCACGCGGCAGTTCGGACCATGCGGCGCACTACGCCGCTTACCTGATCATGGCGCGCCTCGGCCGGCTCGTCACTTCGATGCCGATGTCGCTGGTCACGCTGTACCAGTCGCAGATCCGCTGCGAAGGGCTGGCCTCGCTCGCGTTCTCGCAGTCCGGCCAGAGCCCGGACCTGATCGGGCCCACGGATTACTTCCGCCAGCGCGGCGCGCTCACCTGCGCGTTCGTCAACGACGCGCAGTCGCCGCTGGCGCGGGCGGCGGAATGGCTGTTCCCGCTGCACGCGGGGCAGGAGACCAGCGTGGCGGCCACCAAGAGCTTCATCGCGCAGCTCGTCGCCGGGGCGCGCCTGGCAGCGTCCTGGCAGGACGACGCCGCGCTGCTTGCCGCGCTCGAAGCCCTGCCTGGCGCCATGGAACAGGCGTGCAACACGGACTGGTCCGAGGCCGTGCGTGTCCTACAAGGCGCCGACCGCCTCTTCGTGGTGGGCCGAGGCCTCGGGCTGCCGGTCGCGATGGAAGCCGCGTTGAAGTTCAAGGAGACCTGCGGCATCCAGGCCGAGGCCTTCTCCGGCGCGGAGATCCAGCACGGCCCGATGGCGCTGATCGAGGAGGGTTACCCGCTGCTGGTGTTCGCGCCGCGCGGCCCGGCGCAAGCCGGCCTGCTCGAACTGGCGCGCACGATGCGCACTCGTGGTGCACGTGTGCTGCTGGCCGCGCCGGTGGGCACGCCGGAAGCGGAACTGCGCCTCGTGGAGGGGCCGACGGTGGAGCTCGATCCGGTGTGCGCGATCCAGAGTTTCTATCCGATGGTGGAGGCGCTCGCGCGTGCGCGCGGCAACGATCCGGACCAGCCGCCGCACCTGAAGAAGGTGACGCGCACGAGCTGACGTCGTCAACGGCAGGCACGCCTCGTGCATTGTTGCGCATGAGGGCGGCGCGCGACGCTTCGCCGCTGCTTTGTGCCACGCCATGACAGTGTGCCGCGAGTGTCGTTTACATGCGTCTCTCGTTTGTCCCTAGCAACTCGCGCCCCTTGTTTTTATCTACCGTTCACCTACAGTGAAGTCGGTGTTCGGCCTACAGGGCGAATCGGAGTCCCGAAGAGCCGCTGGAGTACAGTGACATCGCACTGCACGAGGCGCTGCAGTCTGCAAACGAAGGAGGCTTCATGGACGTCGTCCGCAATTTCCTCACGCGTTATGAACAGAAGCGTGAGGAAGAGTTGTCGATCGAGGAGTTCCTCGAGTTGTGCAAACGGGAGCCGCTGACGTACGCCACGGCCTCGGAGCGCATGCTCGCCGCGATCGGCGAACCGGAGATGGTGGACACCCGGCACGACCAGCGGCTGTCGCGCATCTTCGGCAACAAGGTGATCCGCGTTTATCCGGCGTTCAAGGATTTCTACGGCCTGGAAGAACCGATCGAGCAGGTGGTCTCGCACTTCCGCCATGCAGCGCAAGGCCTCGAAGAGAAGAAGCAGATCCTTTACCTGCTGGGCCCGGTGGGCGGCGGCAAGTCGTCGATCGCCGAGCGCCTCAAGCAGCTGATGGAACAGGTCCCGTTCTACGCGCTCAAGGGCTCGCCCGTCAACGAGTCGCCGCTGGGCCTGTTCAGCAACGACGAGGATGGCCCGCTGCTCGAGCAGCAGTTCGGCATCCCGCGCCGCTACACGCAGAAGATCATGTCGCCCTGGGCCGTGAAGCGCCTCGAGGAATACGGCGGCGACATCCGCAAGTTCAAGGTGGTCAAGCGCTACCCGTCCATCCTCAAGCAGGTCGGCATCGCCAAGACCGAGCCTGGCGACGAGAACAACCAGGACATCTCCTCGCTGGTGGGCAAGGTCGACATCCGCAAGCTCGAGAGCTATGCGCAGGACGACCCCGATGCCTACAGCTACTCCGGCGGCCTGTGCCTGGCGAACCAGGGCCTGCTCGAGTTCGTGGAAATGTTCAAGGCGCCCATCAAGGTGCTGCACCCGCTGCTGACGGCCACCCAGGAAGGCAACTTCAAGGGCACCGAGGGCTTCGGCGCGATCCCCTTCGACGGCATTGTGATGGCCCACTCCAACGAGAGCGAGTGGAAGGCGTTCAAGAACAACAAGAACAACGAGGCCTTCCTCGATCGCATCTACGTGGTGAAGGTGCCGTATTGCCTGCGCGTCACCGAGGAAGTGAAGATCTACGAGAAGCTGATCCAGAACTCCTCGCTCAAGGACGCCGTGTGCGCGCCCGGCACGCTGAAGATGATGGCGCAGTTCTCGGTGCTCACGCGCCTGAAGGAGCCGGAGAACTCCAGCATCTATTCCAAGATGCTGGTCTACGATGGCGAGAACCTGAAGGACACCGATCCCAAGGCCAAGAGCTTCCAGGAGTACCGCGACTACGCGGGCGTCGACGAAGGCATGACGGGCATCTCCACCCGCTTCGCCTTCAAGATCCTGTCGAAGGTCTTCAACTTCGGCTCCGACGAAGTGGCGGCCAACCCCGTGCACCTGATGTACGTGCTCGAGCAGCA
Source organism: Comamonadaceae bacterium (assembly GCA_004144865.1). Taxonomy (GTDB): domain Bacteria; phylum Pseudomonadota; class Gammaproteobacteria; order Burkholderiales; family Burkholderiaceae_C; genus Ramlibacter. Next base: position 6,253 of record SEAY01000047.1, on the reverse strand, counting down.
GATCGAGCGCGAGCAGTTCCCGGCGGAAACCGAGCAGAAGTACCTGGCGTACATCAAGGAACACCTGGCCACCCGCTATGCGGAGTTCATCGGCAAGGAAATCCAGACGGCGTACCTCGAGTCCTACTCGGAATACGGCCAGAACATCTTCGACCGCTACGTCACGTACGCCGACTTCTGGATCCAGGACCAGGAGTTCCGCGACACCGACACCGGCGAGATCTTCGACCGCGCGGCGCTCAACGCCGAACTGGAGAAGATCGAGAAGCCGGCCGGCCTGTCCAACCCGAAGGATTTCCGCAACGAGATCGTCAACTTCGTGCTGCGGGCGCGGGCCAACAACGCCGGCAAGAACCCGGTGTGGACCAGCTACGAGAAGCTGCGCACCGTGATCGAGAAGAAGATGTTCTCGAACACCGAGGAACTGCTGCCGGTGATCAGCTTCAACGCCAAGGCCTCGGCCGACGAGCAGAAGAAGCACGAGGACTTCGTCAACCGCATGGTCGAAAAAGGCTACACGCGCCGGCAAGTCCGCTTGTTGTGCGAGTGGTACCTGCGCGTGCGCAAGAGCTCCTGAACGAACGACGACGAGAACCGACTAGAGGAAGGGCGGCCCAGTGACCAACAGAAGCGGTGGCGAGCGGTCCATGCTCCACCAGGTCATCGACCGCCGCCTCTCGGGCAAGAACAAGTCGATCGGCAATCGCGAGCGCTTCCTGCGCCGCTACCGCGAGCAGATCAAGGAAGCCGTGCGCAAGGCGGTGGGCGACCGCAGCATCACCGACATGGAGGAAGGCGCCGACATCACGCTGCCCAAGCGCGATGTCTCCGAGCCGACCTTCGGCCATGCCCCCGGCGGCAGCCGCGAGCTGGTGCATCCCGGCAACGAGGAATACGTCCGCGGCGACCGCATCCAGCGGCCGCAGGGCGGGGGCGGCGGCGGCTCCGGCGGGCAGGGCGCTTCGCAGGACGGGCAGGGCGAGGACGACTTCGTCTTCCGGATCACGCGCGAAGAGTTCATGAACTACTTCTTCGACGATCTCGCGCTGCCGCGCATGATCCGCACGCAGCTGCTGGCCGACGTGCCCGAATGGAAGCTGCGCCGCGCGGGCTTCGTCTCCGAAGGCAATCCGACCAGCCTGCACGTGGTGCGCTCGATGCGCGTGGGCCTGGCCCGCCGCATTGCGATGGGCGGCGACGCCCGGGCGGAGCTGAAGCGCGCCGAGCGCGAGCTCGAAGACCTGGAGCGCCGCGCCGAAGGTCCACCGCCCGAAGTGGAGGTGCTGCGCAAGCGGGTGGCCGAACTGCGCGAGCGCATCAAGCGCGTGCCGTTCCTCGATCCGTTCGACCTGCGCTTCCGCAACCGCGTGCGCGAGCCCAAGCCCACCAGCAAGGCGGTGATGTTCTGCCTGATGGACGTCTCCGGTTCCATGGACGAATCGCGCAAGGACCTTGCCAAGCGCTTCTTCATCCTGCTGTACCTGTTCCTCTCGCGCCACTACGAGAAGACGGAGGTGGTGTTCATCCGCCACCACACGCAGGCGGCGGAAGTGACGGAAGACGAGTTCTTCCACGCCACCGAGAGCGGCGGCACCGTTGTCTCGAGCGCGCTCACGCTGATGAACGAGATCATCCGCGCGCGCTACATGGGCAGCGAGTGGAACATCTACGGCGCGCAGGCGTCGGACGGCGACAACTGGCAGCAGGATTCGTCGAAATGCCGCGAGCTGCTGGACAGCAAGATCCTGCCGCTGGTGCGCTACTACGCGTACGTGCAGGTGGCGGACGAAGACCAGAACCTGTGGGAGGAGTACACGCGGGTGCGTGACGCCAACCCGCAGTTCGCCATGCAGAAGATCTGCACGCCCTCGCAGATCTTCCCGGTGTTCCGGGACCTGTTCAAGAAGCAACCCGCTGGAACGACATGATGGAAGCCGGACTCCTCACTCCCTCCGATGCGAAGCAGGACGAGAGCAGGCGGTTGCCCAGCCCCTCGGACTGGAACTTCGAGCTCATCGAAACCTACTTCCAGGCAATCCGCCGCACGGCGGAGCGCTTCGGGTTGGATACCTATCCCTCGCAGCTCGAACTGATCACCGCCGAGCAGATGCTCGACGCCTACGCCTCCGTGGGCATGCCGGTGAACTATCGCCACTGGTCCTTTGGCAAGCACTTCATCCAGAGCGAGAAGAGTTACCGCCGCGGCCACATGGGGCTGGCGTACGAGATCGTGATCAACTCCGATCCCTGCATCGCCTACCTGATGGAGGAGAACACGATGCCCATGCAGGCGCTGGTGATGGCGCATGCCTGCTTCGGGCACAACTCCTTCTTCAAGGGCAACTATCTGTTCCGCATGTGGACGGACGCCAGCTCGATCATCGACTACCTGGTCTATGCCAAGAGCTACATCGCCGAATGCGAGGAGCGCCATGGCATCGAAGCCGTGGAGGCCACGCTGGATGCGTGCCACGCGCTGATGAACTACGGCGTGGACCGCTACCGCCGGCCGCAGAAGATCTCGATGGTGGAGGAGGAGAACCGGCGCAAGGATCGCGAGGCCTACCTCCAGCAGCAGGTGAACGACCTGTGGCGCACGCTGCCCACGAAGGCGGGCAAGCAGGCCAAGAAGGAACACAAGCGCTTCCCCGAGGAGCCGCAGGAGAACATCCTGTACTTCATCGAGAAGCACGCGCCGCTGCTGGAGCCGTGGCAGCGCGAGGTGGTGCGCATCGTGCGCAAGGTGGCGCAGTACTTCTATCCGCAGCGCCAGACGCAGGTGATGAACGAGGGCTGGGCGACCTTCTGGCACTACACGCTTCTGAACACCATGTACGACGAGGGCATGCTCTCGGACGGCTACATGATGGAGATCCTGAGCTCCCACACCAACGTGGTGTTCCAGCCGCCGATCACGCACCCCGGCTACAGCGGCATCAATCCGTACGCGCTGGGCTTTTCGATGTTCTCGGACATCCGGCGCATCTGCGAGAACCCCACCGACGAGGACCGCGAGTGGTTCCCGGATATCGCGGGCAGCGATTGGGTCAAGACGCTCGACTACGCGATGCGGCACTTCAAGGACGAGAGCTTCATCGGCCAGTACCTTTCGCCCAAGCTGATGCGCGACCTGCGCCTGTTCGCCGTGCTGGATGACGCTGCGCAATCGGAGCTGGAGGTCGCGGCCATCCACGACGCGAACGGCTACCGGCGCCTGCGCGAATCGCTTTCGCGGCAGCACGACCTGGGCTGGCGCGAGCCCAACATCCAGGTGTGGAACGTCAACGCGCGCGGCGACCGCTCGCTCACGCTGCGCCACATCCGCCACAACGACAGGCCGCTGGACAACGGGGCCGAGGAAGTGGTGAAACACGTCGCCCGGCTGTGGGGCTTCCGCGTGCGCCTGGAAAGCGTGGACGCGCACGAGCGCGTGATGCAGCACTGGGAAGTGACGCCGCCGGCGCATCACTGAGATCCGTCGTCCCCGCGCAGGCGGGACCCAGGGCTTCCAGGGCGCAGAGGCGCGCAGGCTGCAACCGTTTGTGACGCGACCCCTCGCAAGACGCCTCCTGTCCGTCACTTCATGGGTGTTCGTCGGTTCGGCATGGCTGCGGCGCCACAGTGCGCTTGGCGGGTGCGGAGCAGGGCGCTATAAGTTCTGCATTGCAGTACCCAGGGAGGTTCCCATGCGTGAGTGGACCGATTCGATCCAGGAGATTTCGCAGGACAACGCGGCCAACTATGTGAATGGCCGATTCGACCCCGAGGCGGCCGAAGCGCGCCGCGCCAGCTACCTGCAGCAGGCGCAGGTGCAGGCAAAGCTCGCTGCCGAAGCGCGCACGATCGCGCAACTGCACAAGCCGCGGCGCAAGGCTGCGCGCTAGAGGCTCCCCCCTCGTCTTCCTCCATGCGTCGCCGACTGCTTTCGCCCTTGCGTCGCGAAAGCCTGGCGGTGCTGGTCGTGGTGGCGGCTTTCCAGCTGGCGCCTGCACCGGCAAATGCGGCCGACGCGTGGTTCCTGATGGGGAGACACGGCGAGTGCGCGCCCGTCGAGATGCTGCACCGCAAGTTTCCGGACCTGGGCCAGGTTGCGGACCCGGACACTTTCCTCCGATTCGCTGCTGCCAAGGGCCTGGCCGTCCATTCCCGCCCCCTGGCCCTTGCAGGCGGTTCGGCGGTGGAGGTCCGCATCCCTGACCAGGGGCTGGCCTTGCTGTTCGTGACCGGCGGGCCCTGTGCGGGCGGTGCTGCCGCGCGGCATCGCAACGAAGGCGCACGATAGGCGCGCGGGCCTTGCCCGCTCAGGAATCCAGTGCATCCAGCGGACTGCGTGTGCCGCCCGCAGCCACCTTCAGCACATGCGTGTAGATCATGGTGGTGCTCACGTCGCTGTGACCGAGCAGTTCCTGCACCGTGCGGATGTCCGTGCCGGACTGCAGGAGGTGGGTGGCGAAGGAATGGCGCAGGGTGTGCGCGGAGATGCTCTTCTCGATGCCGGCCAGGACCGCCGCCCGCTTGAGAGCGCGGGACAGCCTTTCTTCGAAGAGGTGGTGCCGCCGCTGCGACCCGGTCCGCGGGTCGATGGACAGAATGGGAGAAGGAAAAACCCAGTGCCACGGCCAGGAAAGGGCTGTGCGGGGGTACTTGGCCGCCAGCGCATGCGGCAGGTGGACGCCGGCGCGGCCGGCGGCACGGTCTGCATCCCACAGCATCCTCGAGCGGCGCAACTGCTCCTGGAGCAGGGGAGCCAGCGAATGCGGGAGCATCACGACGCGGTCTTTCCCGCCCTTGCCCTCCCGGACGACGATCACCTGGCGAGCGAAATCCACGTCCTTCACCCGCAGCGAGAGACCCTCCGCCAGCCGCATGCCGGTGCCATAGAGAAGCCGCGCCAGCAGGCCGGCCTCGCCTTCCAGGAATCCGAGCAGTCTTTGCACCTCGAGTGGCGTGAGGACCGAAGGGATGCGCTTCTTCGGCAGGGGGCGCCCGATCTCGGCCAGCCAAGGCAGCGCGGCATCGATCACTTCCCTGTAGAGAAACAGCAGGGCGCTCAGGGCCTGGCGGTGCGTGGACACCGAAACGTGCCGCTCCGTCGCAAGCATGGTGAGGAAGGACTCGATCTCCGTCTTCCCCATCTCGCGCGGATGTCGCAATCCATGGAAGTGGATGAAGTCCCGGACCCAATAGACATAGCTTTCCTCCGTGCGCAAGCTGTAGTGCAGATAGCGCAGCCGCTCACGTAGTTGCCCCAGGATGCGCGTCGCATGCAACGCCGGCCTGGGCGCCAGCGCGCGGACTTTGCCGGGGTTGTTATGGCTGGTCATGCATACAGTATCAGCGGTAAGCCCTTGCGTATCAAGCCCGCCGGGGAACTGCGGTGAAGCTCTCACGCGCGAGATCGCGATGTTATTGCCCGCCGCCGCGGGGTATGGTCCGGTTTTAGACGTGATGGGCGTTGGGTCGATTGCAGGATTCAGGATATAAATCAACAACTTGGAGGAAGGTTTTCAACATGGCAGCGGGAATGGGGGGATGTGTTATTCCGTGGGATTGCGGGCTATAACAAGTTAGACCTCACAATCACAGCATCATCCCAACAAGAATGAGGAGGGACCTTGGATCCCGTATCGCTGCTCGTCACGCTCATGATGAAGAACCCTGACGCCACGGCTGCCGCGGCAAATGCGGCCTTGGCGCCTGGTGTCGTAGACGTCGCGAGGATGCAAGGCAGTCTGGTAGATCTCTCCCAAGGCATATTGACCTGCTACCACCGCACCGCGCGGTTCCGTCAAACGGACATCTTGGGTAGTCCTTGGGACCGTCAGTGGCAGTACGGTGCCGAGCAATCGGCGGTCTTAAGAATCAAGTTCACTGGCGTTACCGGCACCCCGTATGAAATGATTGTCGCGGTAATGGGTAAGGGAAACGCCGTGCGTAGCGCTGTGATTGCCGAGAACTCGATCGTGCCTTACAACAAGAGATGTGTGCTCGAGCAATGGGTAACGTCGAACTGAAACCCACATGCGTGTGAGGTCTAACAGGTCGTTCGACGCGGACACGGAGCTTGCCTCGCTTTCGTTGACACTCTTACCTAACGGAGAGAGTGGTCAATGGCAAAGAGAATCGGTCCGGCTAAGATCAAGCAGTACAGCCTGGAGTTCAAGCTCAAGGCGGTGCAACTGAGCGACCAGCCCGGGGTGCTGATCAAGGATGTGGCGGAGTCGCTGTGTATTCATCCTTTCATGCTCTCCAG
>SEAY01000046.1 GCA_004144865.1 Comamonadaceae bacterium | reverse complement strand
GCCCCCGCGCCGCGCCCGTACCGCAACTGAGGGCGCACGCATGAGAAACCCGCCGTGAGGCGGGTTTCTCGCTCCGGCTGCGCTTCAGCGGGCCAGGGGCAGCGCAGCGGCCGCGTTGCGCAGGCCCGCGTCACGCACCTCGTAGGAGCCGAACAGGTCCTGCGTGCGGCGCGATTCGGGCAGGATGTAGACGATGCCGCGCGTGTGCTGGAACGTCGGCCGCACCACGGCTTCGTAGAACGGCACCGGCACGTTGATGCAGCCATAGGTGATGCGGCGCTCGGCCGGTTCCTTGCTCTGCAGGCGCTGCACGCGGCGCTCCTGCGGCGCGTGGGTCACCACGCGGTGCAGCGCCAGTGCCGTCTCGTAATCGACCCACAGGATGTCCTCGCCCTTGGGGCCCTTGCCCATCACGGCCTGGAAGCGTCCCGCGGGGGTGGTGCGCTCCTCGGGCAGGATGCTGGAGATCGGCCGGCTGCCGATGTCCGGTGCCGAGTCGTCGCCTCGCGCCGCGCCCACGAGCGCAGGGCTCGCGCCTTGCAGCCGCCCCTGTGCGTCGAACACGAAAACGCGGCTGTCGACCTTGTCCACGATCGCGAACGGCAGGCCGGCATGGTCGCCGGAATGCACCGCCCAGTCCGCGACGTGGCGCACGTCGGCCGAAGCCGCCTCCCCGCGCAAGTCCGCGAGCTTGGCGGCGGCGAGCGCGCTCGCCGCCTGCGCCGGGTGCCATGGCGCGACCGCCACGCAGGCCGCCAGCGCCAGCAGGCCGCGGCCCACGGCAGCGCGAATCATCGAGCGGGGCGTCGGGCCCGAACGCAGCATGCATGCCTCCCTGTCCATCCGAGCCATGGATTGTTCGGATCGGCGGTGCGTGCGTGGGCTCTGCAGGGCCCGTCAGGGAGTCAGCCTCGCGCCCGAGGCGAAGCAGGAAGCCGGCCTACATCGTGGGCGCAGGGGGAAGAACGCCTGGCGCGTTCTTCAGGGTCTCATCAGAAGGGCAACTTGGGCATGCCCTTGCCGCCGCCCAGGCGCTTCATCATCTTCATCATCCCGCTGCCCTTCATCTTCTTCATCATCTGCTGCATCTGCTCGAACTCGTTGAGCAGGCGGTTGACTTCCTGCACCTGCACGCCGGCGCCCGCGGCGATGCGGCGCTTGCGGGTCGCCTTGATGATCTCGGGCTTGCGGCGCTCCAGCTTCGTCATGCTGGAGATGATCCCTTCCTTGCGGCGGATGTCGCGCTCGGCCTTGTCCATGTCGACCTGGCCCGCCTTGGCCTGAACCTGCGCGGGCATCTTCTCCATGAGCGTGGACAGGCCGCCCATCTGCTTCATCTGCTGCAGCTGCGCGAGGAAGTCGTTGAGGTCGAAGCCCTCGCCGCTCTTGACCTTGGCGGCGAGCTTCTGCGCCGCTTCCATGTCGACGCCGGCCTGCACCTGCTCCACCAGGGCGACGATGTCGCCCATGCCGAGGATGCGGCCCGCATGGCGCTCGGCATCGAACACCTCGAGGCCGTCGATCTTCTCGCTGACGCCGGCGAACTTGATCGGGGCGCCGGTGATCTGCCGCACCGACAACGCCGCGCCGCCCCGGGAATCGCCGTCGAGCTTGGTGAGCACGATACCGGTGAGCGGCAGCGCTTCCTTGAACGCCTTGGCCGTGTTGACGGCGTCCTGCCCCTGCATCGCGTCGACCACGAACAGCGTCTCCACCGGGTTCACGGCGGCGTGCAGCTCCTTGATCTCGCGCATCATGGCTTCGTCGATCGCCAGCCGGCCGGCCGTGTCGACCAGCAGCACGTCGAAGTACTGCTTGCGCGCGTAGTCCAGCGCAGCCCGTGCGATCTCCACCGGCTTCTGCTCCGGCGAGCTCGGGAACCACTCGGCGCCGGCCTGCTTCGTCACCGTCTTCAGCTGCTCGATGGCGGCGGGGCGGTACACGTCGCCCGAGACCGTCAGCACCTTCTTCTTGCGCTTCTCGATCAGGTGCTTGGCCAGCTTGGCCGTGGTGGTGGTCTTGCCGGCGCCCTGCAGGCCCGCCATCAGGATCACCGCCGGCGGCTGGGCGGCGAGGTTGATGTCGCTGACGCCCTGGCCCATGGTGGCGACCAGCTCGCGGTGCACGATGCCCACCAGCGCCTGGCCGGGGTTGAGCGAACCCACGACCTCCTGGCCCAGCGCCTTGTCCTTGACGCGGGCGATGAAGTCGCGCACCACCGGCAGGGCGACGTCGGCCTCCAGCAGGGCCATGCGCACTTCGCGCAGCATCTCCTGCACGTTCTCTTCGGTGATGCGCGCCTGGCCGCGCATCTGCTTGACCAGTCGGGAAAGTTTGTCGGAAAGGGCGGAGGCCATGAGGGAGTGGGGGTTGCGCCACGCCGGCCGCGCGCGCGGCAGGGGGGCTGGAGGCCAGGGGGATAAACTCGAACCATGATTTTATCCAGTGCCTCCCCGGCGAGCGTGGCGTTCACCGTCGCGGCGGCCGCGGCCTATGCCGTGCCGGCCGCCGGGGCCGCGCGGCTGAGCGAGGCGGCCGCGCGCACCGCGCTGGTCATCGCCTGGGTGCTGCACGGCGCCGCACTGGCCACCGGCCTGCTGGGGGACGCGCCGCGCTTCGGTTTCGCCCCTGCGGTGTCGGTCACCGCCTGGCTGGTCGCCACCGTCTATGCGGTGGAGAAACAGATGTTCCCCCAGCTGCGCGCGCGCTGGGCGCTGGCGGGACTGGGCGCCGCCGCGGTGTTGTTGGCGCTGGCCTTCCCCGGCACGCCGCTGCACGTGAGCGCGTCCCCCTGGCTGCCGCTGCACTGGGCGCTGGGCGTGTCCGCCTACGGGCTCTTCGCCGCGGCCGTCGTGCACGCCTGGCTCATGCAGCGCACCGAGCACACGATGCGCACCGGCGAGGAGCCGCAGGCGGGCCTGCCGCTGCTCACGCTGGAGCGCCTCACCTTCCGCTTCGCCACCGCGGGCTTCGTGCTGCTCTCCGGGACGCTGCTGGCCGGCATCTTCTTCTCCGAGGTGCTCTATGGCCGCGCCTGGCGCTGGGAGCACAAGTCGGTGTTCTCCGTGCTCGCCTGGGCCGTGTTCGCCCTGCTGCTGCTGGGGCGGGCCCGCTTCGGCTGGCGCGGGCGCAAGGCGGTGCGCGTGATCTACGCCGGCTCCGCGCTGCTGCTGCTCGCCTACGTGGGCTCGCGGTTCGTGCTGGAGGTGGTGCTGAGGCGCCCGGCATGAAGTACCTCCTGCTGCTCGCGGTGCTGGTGGTCGCCTATCTCCTGTGGCGCAACGCCCGCATCGCCCGCGACACGCCGCCACCGGCGGAGCGCGACCAGGCTGCGCTCCCGCAGGAGATGGTGCGCTGCGCGCATTGCGGCTTGCACCTGCCGCGGGAAGATTCGGTCACCGGCGGCAACGGCCTGCCTTATTGCAGCCAGGAACACCGGCTGCTTTCCGGCGGCTAGGAACGGGCGATGTCGGCGTCCGTGCCTCCCTCGCAACCTGGCTGGTCGCATTCCACCTGGACCTGGGAAGCGGCGCCCCCGCCGGAGCCGCCCCCGCAGCCGCCTGCCTTCCAGCGCCTCTGGCTGGGCTTCATGGGCGCGCGCATCACCATCGCGGCGCTGCTGCTGGTACTGCTGGCCGGGATGATGGCGCTGGGGCTCACGCCGCCCAATTACTGGATGCTGGCGCTGTGCGCCACCTACCTCGCCGCCTCGATCGCCGTGCGCGTGTTCACCCAGCCCATGGGGCGCGGCCGGACGTTCGATCCCCAGTGGGTGTCCACCATCGGCATCGACCTGCTGGCGTTCGCGACGCTGCACTTCCTGGAGGCGGCAGGACTCAACTACTCGCCCTTGTTCGCCCTGCCCGTGCTCACCGCATCGGCGCTGGGGTCGTCGCTGCTGGCGCTGGGGACCGCCGCAGCCGTCACGCTGCTGCTGCTGGTGGATGCAGGCGTGCAGGCCCTCGCGGCGGCCGAGATGACGTCGCGCGTGGTGCAGGCCGGCCTGACCGGCGGCGGCTACTTCCTGATGGCCCTGCTGGCCAACGAGGTCGCGAACCGGCTCGAGCGCGAGGAAGAGGAAGCCCGCCGCAGCCAGGCCGCCGCGCGCACCCAGGCGTTGGTGAACGAGCTGGTCATCGAAACGCTCTCGGACGGCCTGCTGGTGATCGGTGCCGACTGGCGCATCCACGCGGCCAACCCCGCGGCGCGCAGGCTGCTCGGATGGCAGTCCAGCGAAGCGCCGGCCTCGCTGGCGCTCATCTCCCGCCCCGGATGGCGCCCCCTGGCCGCGTTGGCGCAGCGCACCTTCGAAAGCGGCGACACGCAGGAAGCGGACCTCGCCCTCGCGCTGGGCCGGGGCGAGCGCCTGCACCTGCGGGTGCGCACCCGCCTCACGCCCCCGCAGGAAGCGACCACCGAGGGCCTTTGCGTGATGTTCCTGCAGGACCTGCGCGAGGCGGAGGCGCAGCTGCGCACCGAGAAGCTCGCCGCCATGGGACGCCTGTCGGCGGCGGTGGCGCACGAGATCCGCAACCCGCTGGCGGCGATCGCGCAGGCCAACGGCCTGCTCGCGGAGGAGCTGACCCAGCCCGGCCACCAGCAGCTCACCGCGCTGGTGGGCAAGAACGCGCAGCGGCTGTCGCAGATCGTGGAGGAGATCCTCAACCTGGCGCGGGTGCACCCGCGCACGGTGGACTGGCTCGAGGTGGACCCCGTCGTGCACGGCTTCGCCGTGGAATGGGAGCGGCACGCCGAGGCGGGCGAGCGCCTGCAGGTGCAGCTGCAATCGCGTCCCGCGTGGGCGGCTTTCGACGGCGAGCACCTGCGCCGCGTGCTGGTGAACCTCCTGGACAACTCGATGCGCTACGCATCGAAGGCGCGCGGCGCCATCCTCGTCGCCACCGACATCGCCGGCCCGCATGCGCGCGTGCAGGTGTGGAGCGACGGCGCGCCGCTGGACGCGAGCGTGCAGCGGCACCTGTTCGAGCCTTTCTTCTCCTCCGAGAGCCGCTCGAGCGGACTGGGGCTCTACATCTGCCGCGAGTTGTGCGACCGCCACGGCGCGAAAATTTCCTATGCGCGCACGGAGGCGCCCGACGGCAGCGGCCGCGAGGGAAATGCCTTCACCGTGACATTCCTCACGCGCATGAGCATGGTGCCAGGCAGCTCCCCCTTTGACACAATACGAGCCTGATGCCGCCTCCCACGTCCCCGGCCCACGTGCTCGTCGTCGACGACGAACCCGACCTCCGCACCCTGTACGAACTCACGCTGCTGCGCGAGGGCTACCGCGTCGATGCCGCGGGCACGCTCGCCGAGGCCTGCCAGCTGCTGGAGCAGCGCAGGTTCGACGCGGTCATCACGGACATGCGCCTGCCCGACGGGCTCGGGCTGGACCTGCTGAATCGCATGTCGACGCAAAGCCGCCCCGAGCGCTGCGTGGTGATGACGGCCTACGGCTCCGCCGAGAACGCGGTGGAAGCGCTCAAGGCGGGCGCCTTCGACTACCTCACCAAGCCGGTGGACCTCAAGCAGTTCCGCAACGTGGTCGCGTCGGCCATCCAGGAAACCGCGACGCCGGAGCGTGCGCGCCCGGCCAACGGCGGTCGTGGCGCCGGCGAGCGCCCGGCCGGCGGTGGCGGCGCGTTGCAGCGCCTGGTGGGCGACTCGGCTTCGATGCGCCAGGTGAAGGAGCGCATCGGCAAGGTCGCGCGCAGCATGGCCCCCGTGCTGGTGCGCGGCGAATCCGGCACCGGCAAGGAACTGGTCGCGCGCGCCATCCACGCCTGCAGCCACCGCGCCGACGGCCCATTCGTCGCGGTGAACTGCAGCGCGATCCCGGAGACGCTGCTGGAAGCCGAGTTCTTCGGCGCCAAGAAGGGCTCCTACACCGGCGCGACGGCGGACCGCGAAGGCTACTTCCAGGCGGCCCGCGGCGGCACGCTGTTCCTCGACGAGATCGGCGACCTGCCGCTGCCGATGCAGTCCAAGCTGCTGCGCGCCATCCAGGAACGCCAGGTGCGCGCGATCGGCTCCACGCAGGAGGACGCGGTGGACGTGCGCGTCGTGAGCGCCACGCACAAGGACCTGGCGGCCGAGGTGCAGGCCAACCGCTTCCGCCAAGACCTGTTCTACCGCCTCAACGTGATCGAGATCCTGGTGCCGCCGCTGCGCGAGCGGCGCGAGGACCTCCCCGCGCTGTGCGAGGCGCTGCTGGCGCGCATCGCCAACGAGACCGGCATGCCGGCGCCGGAGCTGTCGCAGCACGTGCTGGCGCAGTTGCAGGCGCACCCGCTGCCGGGCAACGTGCGCGAGCTCGAGAACCTGCTGCACCGGGCGCTCGCCCTGTCGGATGGCTCGCAGTTGCAGGTGGACCTGGCACCGTCCGCGCCGGCCTCCGCTCCGGCGGCGGTCGCCGGGCCCGGCCCCGCCGCGGCCCCTGCGGCCGCAGCCGCGGCGCCGGCCGTCCCGACCGACCTGCAGGCCTACCTCGACCAGCAGGAACGCGAGATCCTGGTCAAGGCGCTGCGCGAGACCAACTTCAATCGCACCGCGGCCGCCCAGCGCCTGGGCCTGAGCCTGCGCCAGATCCGCTACCGCATCGCCCGCCTGGCCATCGCGACGCCCGGCAACGAAGAGGCCGATGACCCCGCAAGCTCCTGAGCCGCGCGACCCGCTGTGGGAGCGGGGCTGGTACCGCTTCGCGCACCACGTGGCCTCGCCCAACTTCGGGCCGCGGCCGCCGGGCGCCGGCATCGACCTGGTGGTGGTGCATTCGATCAGCCTGCCACCCGGCGTGTACGGCGGCGACGAGGTGCGGCAGCTTTTCACGAACACGCTGGACTGGGACGCGCATCCCTACTTCCAGCAGATCCGCGGGATGCAGGTCTCCGCGCACTTCTTCGTCCGCCGCGACGGCGCGCTGCTGCAATTCGTGAGCTGCGACGATCGCGCGTGGCACGCCGGGCGCTCGGCCTGGCGCGGGCGCGAGGAGTGCAACGACGACTCCGTGGGGATCGAGCTCGAAGGCCTGGAGGGTGAACCCTTCGAGCCGGCGCAATACGAAGCGCTGGCGGCGATCTGCGCGGCGCTCGCGCAGCACTATCCGATCCGCCATGTGGCGGGCCACGAGCACATCGCACCGGGGCGCAAGAACGACCCCGGCGCCGGCTTCGACTGGGCGCTGCTGCAACGCGAACTGGGCTGGCCGGACGACTGGTTCCCGCCGGCGGCCTGAGCGCGGCGCCTTGCAGTTGCTGACGGGCAACGCGGCAGCCGCGAAGCAGTTCACGCTTTGGCTTTCCGCGCGATCCGCCTTTTGGCGCATCACAGCATGCGCACAGCGTTGTCCACAGGTCGTTCACCGCGTTGCTCCGTGAAACCACTACATCTAGTGGCTTGCAATGCCTCCGGACCCTATCTATAGTGCCCCGACGACGAGGCCGGCTAAACTTCGCCCCCTCCCCAAAGAACAAACGCAGACGAGGAAGAACCGCATGCAACCCGCACTGAGCACTCCCACCGTGGCCATCCCCGGCGCCGCAGGCGCCGCTCCGCTGTCGAATGCCGGCTCCGCCGGCGTCGCTCCGCTGGCCAACTACCAGATCATCCGCCGCAACGGCGCGGTCGTCCCCTTCGAGCCGAGCAAGATCGGCATCGCCATGATGAAGGCGTTCCTGGCCGTGCACGGCACGCAGGGCGCGGCCTCCGCCAGCGTCCGCGAGACGGTGGACGTGCTCACGCAGAACGTCGTGCGCGCCCTGGTGCGCTCGCGCCCGGGCGGCGGCACCTTCCACATCGAGGACGTGCAGGACGCCGCCGAACTGGGCCTGATGCGCAGCGGCCACCACGAGGTCGCCCGCGCCTACGTGCTGTACCGCGAGCGCCGCGCGCAGGAGCGCGCCAAGCAGCAGCAGGACCACGCGCCGGCGGCGCCGCAGTTCCATGTGCTGGACCGCGGCCAGCGCGTGCCGCTGGACATCGAGGCGCTCAAGGCGCTGATCGTCGATGCCTGCACCGGCCTGGGCGCGGACGTGAAGCCCGAGCCCATCGTCGCCGAGACCCAGCGCAACCTGTACGACGGCGTTCCGCTGGACGAGGTGTACAAGGCCTCCATCCTGGCGGCCCGCACGCTGATCGAGAAGGAGCCCGACTACACCTTCGTGACGGCGCGCCTGCTGCTGCACACGATCTTCAAGGAAGTGGTCGGCCAGGAAGTGCCCCAGGCCGAACGCGCGGCGGCCTACGCCGACAACTTCCCGCTTTTCATCAAGAAGGGCGTGGACAACGACCTGCTCGACGAGAGGCTGCTGCAGTACGACCTGAAGCGCCTGGGCGCCGCGCTGAAGGCCGAACGCGACCTGAAGTTCGACTACCTCGGCCTGCAGACCCTGTACGACCGCTACTTCCTGCACGTGCGCAAGACGCGCATCGAGCTGCCGCAGGCCTTCTTCATGCGCGTGGCCATGGGCCTGGCCCTGAACGAGATCGACCGCGAGGCGCGCGCCATCGAGTTCTACGAAGTGCTCAGCAGCTTCGACTTCATGTCGTCCACGCCGACGCTGTTCAACAGCGGCTCGCTGCGCTCGCAGCTGTCCTCCTGCTACCTGACCACGGTGCCGGACGACCTGGACGGCATCTACGAGTCCATCAAGGAAAACGCGCTGCTGTCCAAGTTCGCCGGCGGCCTGGGCAACGACTGGACCCGCGTGCGCGCGCTGGGCTCCCATATCAAGGGAACGAACGGCGAGTCGCAGGGCGTCGTGCCCTTCCTGAAGGTGGTGAACGACACCGCCGTGGCGGTGAACCAGGGCGGCAAGCGCAAGGGCGCCGTCTGCGCCTACCTGGAGTCCTGGCACCTGGACGTGGAAGAGTTCCTGGAGCTGCGCAAGAACACCGGCGACGACCGCCGCCGCACCCACGACATGAACACGGCCAACTGGATCCCCGACCTGTTCATGCGCCGCGTGATGGAAAAGGGCGACTGGACGCTGTTCTCGCCCTCCAACGTGCCCGACCTGCACGACAAGTTCGGCAGCGAGTTCGAGAAGGCCTACCTGGCCTACGAAGAGAAGGCGAAGCGCGGCGAGATCAAGCCGAGCAAGACCGTCCCCGCCAGCGACCTGTGGCGCAAGATGCTCTCGATGCTGTTCGAGACCGGCCATCCCTGGATCACCTTCAAGGACGCCTGCAACGTGCGCTCGCCCCAGCAGCACGCCGGCGTGGTGCACTCGTCCAACCTGTGCACCGAGATCACGCTGAACACGTCCGACACCGAGACGGCGGTCTGCAACCTGGGTTCCGTGAACCTGCTGCAGCACCTCAAGGACGGCAAGGTCGACCAGGAAAAGCTGAAGCGGACGATCACCACGGCGATGCGGATGCTCGACAACGTGATCGACATCAACTACTACGCCGTCAAGAAGGCCCGCGACTCGAACCTGCGCCATCGCCCCGTGGGCCTGGGGGTCATGGGCTTCCAGGACGCGCTGTACGAGCTGCGCATCCCCTACGCCAGCAAGGACGCGATCCAGTTCGCCGACGAGTCCATGGAGGCGATCTGCTACTACGCCTACTGGGCCTCGACCGAGCTGGCCCGCGAGCGCGGCAAGTACTCCAGCTACAAGGGTTCGCTGTGGGACAAGGGCGTCCTGCCGCTGGACACCCTGAACCTGCTGGCCGACGCCCGCGGCGAGCAGTACGTCGACGTCGACCGTTCCGCCACCCTGGACTGGGACGCGCTGCGCAAGAAGATCGCCGCCGACGGCATGCGAAACAGCAACTGCGTGGCCATCGCCCCGACCGCGACCATCTCCAACATCATCGGCGTGGACGCCTCGATCGAGCCCTGCTTCGGCAACCTGTCGGTCAAGTCCAACCTGTCCGGCGAGTTCACGGTGATCAACCACTACCTGGTGCGGGACCTCAAGCGCCTGGGCCTGTGGGACGACGTGATGGTCATGGACCTGAAGCACTTCGACGGTTCGCTGCGCCCGATCGACCGCGTGCCGCAGGACGTGAAGGCGCTGTACGCCACCGCCTTCGAGGTGGAGCCGGTGTGGCTGGTGGAAGCCGCCGCGCGCCGCCAGAAGTGGATCGACCAGGCGCAGTCGCTGAACATCTACATGGCCGGCGCCTCCGGCAAGAAGCTCGACGAAACCTACAAGCTCGCCTGGCTGCGCGGCCTGAAGACCACCTACTACCTGCGCACCACCAGCGCGACGCAGGCCGAGAAGTCCACGGTGCAGTCCGGCCGCCTGAACGCGGTGAGCAACGGCAACGGCGGCGGCCTCGGCGCCACCGGGGGCAGCGGCATGTCGGCGCTCGAAGCAGCGGCAGCCGCCGCGCGCGCGCAGATCGAAGCGGCCACCGCGCCGAGCGCGACGCCGGCGACGGACATCAAGTTCTGCGGCGTGGACGATCCGACGTGCGAAGCATGTCAGTGAGCGCGCGAACGCGCGAAGCACTTGCGGCTGCGCGCGCGGCGAAATGAAAGAGGTATCGGCGTTCTCCGACAGAACGCCGATGCAATCAAGCAACAAAATGCGACGCGGATGTGAACGGACACTTTGATTCCCCCATCCGCGCTCGCATAATCCGAGCACTGGAACACTTATGTTGACCTGGGACGACGAAGTCACGCCCACACCGTCAAAGCCCGTGAGCAGCGGTTTAGCCACCAACCGCGAGGCGATGCATTCGCCGCTCGCGCAGGCCCTCCCCGTTCCGCAACCCGCATTGCGCACCCTGGACGACGGCGCCGTCGCGCCCTCGGCGATCGCGCCGATCGCGACGCAGGCGCGGCCCGCGGCGGCCACCTCCACGCGCCGCGTGCAGGCCGCCGACAAGCGCATCATCAACGGCCACACCGACGTCAACCAGCTCGTCCCCTTCAAGTACAAGTGGGCCTGGGAGAAGTACCTGGCCACCTGCGCCAACCACTGGATGCCGCAGGAAATCAACATGAACCGCGACATCGCCCTGTGGAAGGACCCCAACGGTCTGACCGAGGACGAGCGCCGGATCATCAAGCGCAACCTCGGCTTCTTCGTCACCGCCGACTCGCTGGCCGCCAACAACATCGTGCTGGGCACCTACCGCCACATCACGGCGCCGGAGTGCCGCCAGTTCCTGCTGCGCCAGGCCTTCGAGGAAGCGATCCACACCCACGCGTACCAGTACATCGTGGAGTCGCTGGGCCTGGACGAGTCCGAGATCTTCAACGCCTACAACGAGGTCCAGTCGATCCGCGACAAGGACCAGTTCCTGATCCCCTTCATCGAGGCGATCATGGACCCCAACTTCCACACCGGCACGCCCGAAGCCGACCAGCGCCTGCTCAAGAGCCTGATCGTCTTCGCCTGCCTGATGGAAGGCCTGTTCTTCTACGTCGGCTTCACCCAGATCCTGGCGCTGGGCCGGCAGAACAAGATGACTGGCGCCGCCGAGCAGTACCAGTACATCCTGCGCGACGAGTCGATGCACTGCAACTTCGGCATCGACCTCATCAACCAGATCAAGCTCGAGAACCCGCACCTGTGGACCGCCGAATTCAAGGCCGAGATCAAGGGCCTGTTCCAGAAAGCCGTCGAACTCGAGTACCGCTACGCCGAGGACACCATGCCCCGCGGCGTGCTGGGACTCAATGCATCCATGTTCAAGGGCTACCTGCGCTACATCGCCAACCGGCGCGCCACGCAGATCGGCCTGGAAGCGCTTTTCCCGAACGAGGAAAACCCCTTCCCCTGGATGAGCGAAATGATTGACCTGAAGAAAGAGCGCAATTTCTTTGAGACCCGCGTGATCGAATACCAGACGGGTGGCGCGCTTTCCTGGGATTGAACGGCAACTGCGAGTGAGCTTGGAATAGCGCCCGCGACGACTGCACGGCACGAAGAGGCCGGCAGGATGTCAAGCGACCCGAGGGTCGCGGCGGGCGATGGTGTTCGTGGGGCTGGGCCATGTGCCCAACCGCACGGATCGCTTCGCGCCACCAACAACGCGCGAAGTGTTCTTTGGTTGATGTTGATGTCAACTTGAACAGGAGATAGTGAAATGGCAACTGCGAAGAAATCGGCCGCCAAGAAGGCGCCTGCGAAGAAGGCTTCCGCGAAGAAGACGACGGCCAAGCGCCCGGCCGCCAAGAAGGCCACGGCGAAGCGCCCGGCCGCCAAGAAGGCTGCCGCGAAGCGGCCGGCGGCGAAGAAGGCCGCTGCGAAGCGTCCGGCCGCCAAGAAGGCTGCCGCGAAGCGTCCGGCGGCGAAGAAGGCCGCCGCGAAGCGTCCGGCCGCGAAGAAGGCCGCTGCGAAGAAGACCACCGCCAAGAAGGCGACGGCGAAGAAGAGCACCGCGCGCAAGGCGACGGCGAAGAAGACCACCGCCAAGAAGGCTGCGAAGAAGTCTTCCGGCGGTGCGAAGAAGGCGGCGAAAGCGCCTGCTGCGAAGAAGCCTGCTGCGAAAAAGGCCGCGAAAGCACCTGCTGCCAAGCCGGCTGCATCCGCGCCCGCGCCGGCTCCTGCGGCTCAGACCACGCTGAACCCGCAGGCCGCCTGGCCGTTTCCGACGGCCGCCAAGCCCTGAGAGGGCACGGGAAGGACGCTCCGGCGTTTTTCCCGTGGCGCATCCCCCTGACGCCGCGGCGATGCCGCGGCGTTTTTCATGGGGCGGATAGAGTGTCCCCATGAGCGACCAGCCCGATCTCTTCGGCGCGCCCGCGCCGGCGCTGCCCGCGGGCATGCGGTACGAAGAGGAATTCCTCACGCGCGCCGATGAGGCTGCTCTCGTCGCGCACATCGAACGGCTGCCGCTCGCGCCCATGCAGTACCAGCAGTACGAAGCGCTGCGCCGCGTGGTGAGCTACGGCGGCCAGTACGACTTCAGCCGCCAGCGGCTGCAGGCGGCCGAACCGATTCCCCCGTGGCTGGATCCGCTGCGCGAGCGGGCCGCCCGCTGGATCGGCGCTGCCCCGATCGATTTCACGCACGCGCTGGTGGCCGAATACCGGCCCGGCACGCCGCTGGGGTGGCACCGCGACGTGCCGGACTTCGAAGACATCGTGGGCGTGTCGCTGGGCAACGAGGCGGTGATGCGGTTTCGCCCCTATCCGCACGAGAAGGGCCGCCGCGAAGGCGTGATCAAGCTCGACGTGGCGCCGCGCTCCATCTACCTGCTGCGCGGGCCAGCGCGCTGGAACTGGCAGCACAGCGTGGCGCCGACGAAGGCGCTGCGCTATTCGATCACCTTTCGCACCGCGCGGCGGACTTAACGCTCCTCGGCCGCGATCTCCATGCGCCGCTTCAGGCGCGCGGCTTCCTCCGTCGCGCCCGCCTTCTCCGCGGCGAGCGCCTGCGCGCCCAGCCAGGCCATCACCGCGCGCCGCCAGCCCTGCTCCGAGGCCGTATCGGCGGCGATCTTCAGCACTTCGGGATCGGCCTTCTGCGTGCGCAGCAGCACCGCGGCGGCGACCAGGCGCGACAGCGGGTTGTCGATGCCCTTGAGGGCGCCCGCGCCGCCCTGCCCGCCGGCGACGCCGCGGTAATCCTCCGGCAGCAGCTTCGCGTTCTCCGGCGCCAGCGTGCCGGCCAGGAAGTCGGCGTACGCGCGTTCGGCATCGGACGCATCGGCGCGCAGCGGCGCGAAGCCTGCGCAGGGCTGGAAGTCGAGCGTCGCCACCTGCACGGCGCAGCGCGTGAGTTCCGCGCGCGCCGTGATGGACGCGTTGCCGGTGCTCGACACCTCGCTGCGGAAGCGCGTGAACTCGGAGACCGCGACGCGGTCGCGGCCGGAGAGGAAAGCGCGCTCGTAGCGGTCCTGCGCGCCGTCGGCGTTGACCAGCCAGTCGGGCTGGCGCGGCTTGTTGCCGCAGCCGGCCAGCAGCAGCGCGAGGGCGACGAAGGGAAGCAGGGGCCTCACGGAAGCTCTATCTTTCTTTCCTTGGCGAACGGCCACTTGCGGTTGAGGTCGTTGATCATGTCCTCGACCTTGCGCAGGTTGGCCTCGACGTCGTTGCGCAGCGATCCCAGGTCTTCGGTGGCGGTGCGCACGTTGCTGGCCACGCCCTGCGCCTCCTTCAGCACCGCATCGACGCGTTGCAGGCTGCCCCGCGTCTCGGACAGCAGCGCCTGCAGCTGCCGCATGCTGGCCTGCGCGTCATCGGCCACGCCGTTGGGGCCGAACATCTTCTGGTCGCCGTTCTTCGCCAGGGTCTGGATCTGCGCCATGGCGGCATTGGCGCGTTCCACCGCCGCCACCAGCTTGCGGGCGTCCTGCTCGTTGCCGAAGATCGCGTGCAGCGCACCCTGGCGGCTTTGCAGCTTGTTGGTGAACACCTGCAGGTTCGCCATGGACCGGTTCAGCTCGGAATCGGTGGCGGTGATCTGGTTCAGGTTGTCCAGGACGTCCTTCGCCGCCCCGATGACGCGCCCCACTTCCTCGTTGAAGTCGCCGCGCAGCACGGGACGCTGGGCCTTGTCGGGCAGGGGCGGGTCGGTCAGCACGCCGCTGTAGGCGCGCAGCTGGGCGCCGCCGAACAGGGGCTTCACCAGCGTGAACACGCTGGACGTGCGCAGCCATTTGGCGTCCTTGGTGGGCACGTCCACCTCGATGCGCACCTGGCCGTCGTCGCCCAGCAGCACGCGCTGCACGGTGCCGATGGGAAAGCCCGAGAAGCTCAGGTCCATGCCGGCCACCACGCCCTCGGCGTTGTCGGCCAGCAGGTACAGCTGCTGCTTCGGCTCGAAGTAGCCGCGCGCGCGCATCAGGAACAACGCCGATGCGACGATCAGCGAGACGGTGAACGCGAGCAGCAGCGTCGCCTTCAGCTCCAGGTTGCGCACCGGCACGTTCTTGGCGGCCGGCTCCGACTTCTGGACCGGCGTCTCCGGCTGCGGCGGGGCGGTGGGGTGCGGGTGGTCGCGCGGTCCCTGCGGGTTGTCGGCCATGGTCAGAAGTAGTTGCCCACGAGGGAAAGCGCCTCCAGCCCCAGCAGCACGCCGAACATGCGCACCAGGCCCTGCAGGGCGGCGCTCTCGCGGGAGCCGTCGTCCTCGATGTTGTTCAGGCCCGATGCCATCGGGATCACCGAGACCGCGATGGCGAAGAACAGCGTCTTGAGGCAGAAGATGAAAGTGAACATCGGCTCGAACACCCGGCCGACCATGTGCGTGTACGCGCCCATGCCGGCGGCGGTGGGCCCGTACACGGCGAAATAGGCGAGCACGCCGGCCACCACGCAGCTGAGCGCCGCCAGCGTGATGCACGAGAAGACACCGGCCAGCAGGCGCGGCAGCACCTCCACCGCGATCGGGTCGAGCCGGCGCCGCCGCAGCATGCGGAAGTGGCCGATGCGGCGCATCTCCACCAGGGCTGCGCCGCTCGGGATGGTGCAGCGCAGGGCGACGAAGAGCGCCGCCGTGAGCGGGATCAGCTCGATGACGAGCACGCGGATCACCATCTCCAGCGCGTACTGCGACAGGCCGTAGCTGGCGGAGGTGACGATCACGATGCGGGTGATGATCAGCGTGAACAGCGCGATCAGGACCGTGAACCAGCCGAGGATGGGCGCGGTGTCCAGGTAGACATGGCGCGCCAGGTTGCCGCGCGTCTCCGGCCCGTAGCTGCGCGGAGAGAGCGCGCGCACCACCATGACCGAGCCGAAGAACGTGATGCGCGCCCAGGCCGCGGCCCAGCGCACGGGGGCGGTGCTCTTGTGCCCGATCTGGCGGTACCAGGTCGTCGATTGCGACATGGCAGCGATGGTAACTGCGGCACAGCGGCAGGGCCGTAAGGCTGCGCCTACAGTAGAGCCTGCCCGCCGCACGGCGGGACCAAGGAGGCGGCATGGCTGGATTCGACTGCGACCTGTTCGTCATCGGCGGCGGCAGCGGCGGCGTGCGGGCGGCCCGCATGGCGGCGCAGCGCGGCGCGCGCGTGCTGCTGGCGGAGGCAGCGGCCCTGGGCGGCACCTGCGTCAACGTGGGCTGCATCCCGAAGAAGCTTTACAGCTACGCGGCGCACTTTGCAGACGATTTCCGCGATGCCGCCGGCTTCGGCTGGGAGGTGCCGCCGGCGCGCTTCGACTGGCAGCGCCTGAAGAAGAACCGCGCCCGCGAGATCGCCCGCCTGAACGGGGTCTACGAGCACCTGCTGCGAACCGCCGGCGTGGAACTGCTGCGCGGCTGGGCAAGCCTGGCGGGGCCGCAGGCGGTGCAGTTGCAGTCGGCGGACGGCGTGCAGCGCTTCACCGCCCGGCACATCCTCGTCGCGACCGGCGGCACGCCCTCCGTGCCGCCGATCGCGGGACGGGAGCATGTGCTCACCTCCGACCACATGTTCGACCTGGAGCCCTTCCCCCGGCGGCTGGTGGTGGTGGGCGGCGGCTACATCGCCTGCGAGTTCGCCTCCATCTTCAACGGGCTGGGCGCGCAGGTCACGCAGCTGTACCGGGGCGAGCAGGTGCTGCGCGGCTTCGACGATGACATCCGCGATTTCCTGGCCTCCGAGGTGCGCAAGCATGGCGTGGACCTGCGCCTGCGCACGGACGTGGCCGCGGTCGAGCGGCAGGGTGGCGAGTTCGGCGTCAAGCTGGGCGACGGCCAAGTGCTGGCGGCCGACGCCGTGCTGTACGCGACCGGCCGCGTGCCCAACGTCGACGGGCTGGGGCTCGAAGCCGCCGGCGTGCGGCAGGCCGCGGACGGCGCGATCGCGGTCGACGACCGCTTCCGCAGCTCGGTGCCGTCGATCCTTGCCGTGGGCGACGTCACCTCGCGCCTGCAGCTCACGCCCGTCGCCCTCGCCGAAGCCATGGTCGTGGTCGACCAGCTGTTCGGCAAGGGTGAGCGCCGCATGTCCCACGAGGGCGTGCCGACCGCCGTCTTCACCCATCCCAACGTCGCGGCCGTGGGACTCACGGAACAGCAGGCGCGCGAACGGCAGGCGTCCGTGCGCGTGTTCCGCTCGGAGTTCCGTGCCCTGAAGCACACCTTGAGCGGCAACGCCGAGCGCACGCTGATGAAGCTGGTGGTGGACGGCGCCAGCGATCGGGTGTTGGGCGTGCACATGGTGGGGCCGGATGCGGGCGAGATCATCCAGGGCTTCGCCGTCGCGCTGAAGGCAGGCGCGACCAAGGCCCAGTTCGACGCCACCATCGGCATCCACCCCACGGCGGCGGAGGAATTCGTGACGATGCGCGAGCCGGTGGGCGGCTGAGCGGCGCTACGGCCGCGTGACAACTTCACGCGGGTCGCAAGCGCGTAAGACATGGACTACGGGCTTTACACCGCCTTTGCGCACCGGCGCGTGGCTCAAGCGTTCAATGGCGCATGACCGCGTTCGACACACGTACCGGCGTGCGGGGCTGCCGCCGGTGGAACCCTGCGCTGGCAGCCCTTGCATTGGCATGCGGCGCCGGCGCATGGGCGCAGGTGGTTTCCGTGCCCACCGCGCACCTGCACCATGCCGAAGGCTCCGTGGCGCATGCGCCCCAGGGCGACAGCGAATGGCATGACGTGCAGCCGCGCCGGCTGCTCAAGCGGGGCGACCGGCTGTGGACCGACCGCGGCTCGCGCGCGGAAGTGCAGGCCGGCGGCCATGCCCTGCGCATCGACGGCGAAACCCAGCTGGTGCTGGAGAACGCGAGCGAGATGGCCACGCAACTGAGCCTGACCCAGGGCAGCCTGGCGGCCACCGTGACCCGTGCGAATCCCGGCGACAGCTTCGAGGTGGGCACGCCGAACCTCGCGTTTCGCGCCCGCCAGCCCGGGGATTACCGCATCGACGTCGACACGAAGCAGGGCGTGACGCGGGTCGTCGTGCAATCGGGCCTTGCGGTGGTCTATGGCGAACAGGGCGAGGTGATGGAAGTGCGCAGCGGCCAGCGCGTGACCTTCAAGGAGCGCGGCCTGGCGCGCATGCAGCAGCCGGCGTTCGCCCCCACCGACGATTTCGATCGCTGGGCCGGCGCGCGCCGCCGCGGCGAACCCACCGTGCGCATGCCGGCCGTCGCGGCGAGCAAGGAACCCGCGGCACCCGCCCCCATCGACAACCGCGGCACCATCGTCATCTCCGGCAGCGCGGCCAGCCTGAAGGCCGCCGCGGCCCGGCAGGTGCCTGCCGTGGGCTCCGCCGCGGCGGGCGCCGTGCTGCCCGCGCAGGCGGCGCAGCCCATTCCGGCCGCCAAGCCGATTCCCACCCTGCCGGCCGCTGCGCCGCTGCGCGTGAACATCCCCGCAGCGCCGGCGCAGGCCATGACGCCCGCGGCTCCGTCCGTGGCGCAGGCGCAGGCCGAGGCCCAAGCCCGCGCCCGTGCCCGGGCGGAGGCCGACGCGCGAGCCCGCGCAGAAGCCGACGCACGCGCCCGCGCGGAAGCCGCGCGCGAGAAAGAGGAACGCCAGCGCGTCGCGCAGCAGCAGCGCGCCGAGGAGGAGCGCCGCGCCGCCCGTGCGGAGCGCGAGAAGCGCGCCGCCGCGGCGGCCGAAACCAAGCGCGAACAGGAACGCCGCCGCGCCGTGGCCGCGAAGCGCGCGGAGGAAGAGCGCCGCCAGGCCCGCGCCCTGCGCGAGCAGGAGCTGAAGAAGCAGGCCCTGGCGAAGCGCGCCGAGGACGAACGTCGCCAGGCGCAGGCGCGCCGTGCCGCGGAGGAAAAGAAGCAAGCCGCCGCACGCGCAGCGGAGGAGAAGCGCGTGGCCGCAGCGCGCGCGGCCGAAGCGCAGAAGGTCGCCGAGAACGCGCGCCGCCAGCAACTCGCCCGCCTGCAGGAGCAGGCGCAGCGCGAGGAACAGGCCGCGCGTGCGCGGCGCGAACAGGCTGCCCGGCGTGCCGAGGAAGAACGGCACGAGGAGCAACTGCGTCGGGAAGACCAGGCGAGGCGGGAAGAACTGGCCCGCCGGGAGGAGCAGGCGCGCCGCGAGGAGGAAGTCCGGCGGCAGCGCGCCCTGGCGGATCAATGGCGGCGTGACCAGGAGCGCCGCGAACAGGAAGTCTGGCTGCGCCAGCGGCAATACCAGCCGCAGCCGATGCGGCCGGCGCCCATGGGGGTGCCGGCGCGAAGGGTCAGTTGACGCGGCGCGTGTAGGTGCGGGAAGTCGCGGCCTGCTTCTCTTCCTCGGGCGGCAGGTAGATCGTGGTGCGGTCGATCTTCGCGTCGAAGGCGGCGATCTCGGCGCTCGCGCAGCGGATCACGGCGCGGTCCAGCGGGTGGCACTGGCGCTGGGACAGTTTGCTCAGTTGCTCCGAGCGGTCGATGGAATCACGGACCTGCGCCGGATCGACCATCAGGGCAAAGGGATTGTTGGCGGCCACCGCTGTCGTCATGTTCTTGGACTCCTTGGATTGCGCTCTTGGCGACGTTGTTCTGGATGACGCAGACTGTCGTTCCGCAGCCCAAAAACGAAGGTCAGCCGAGTCCGTTACACCTTGTAGGACGGTGGCGCACCGACGGCCGGGTTTGCAGGTCATGAGAAGGCGAGTTGCACAATAGGCGCATGCCCTTCATGCCGCCCCTCATCGCCCCCACCCTCCACACGGATCCCGAGAGCGCGCTGGCCCAGGTGAGCGCCATCTACGCGCAACAGATCAACCACCTGCGCGAGGCGATGCAGCGGTTCGTGGCGGGCGATGCGATGCCGAGGCGCGTGCGCGCCTGCTACCCCTACGTCGCGATCCACACCGAGACGGTGGTGCCGCAGGCGGCGCTGGAGAACGCGGGCCTGTCGTACGGCTTCGTCGCGAGCGCGGGGCGCTACGTCACCACGATCACGCGGCCCGACCTCTACGCGAACTACTTCCTGGAGCAGTTTCACCTGCTGCTGCAGAACCACGGCGTGCCGCTGGAGGTGGGCACCAGCAACGAGCCGATCCCGATCCACTTCTCGTTCGCGGAGCACGACCACATCGAGGGCAACCTGCCGCCGTCGCGCCGCATGATGATGCGCGACCTGTTCGACCTGCCGGACCTGGGCACCATGGACGACGGCATCGCCAACGGCACGATGCGCTTCGACGCCGGGCAGCCGCACCCGCTGTCGCTCTTCACGGCCTCGCGCGTGGACTACTCGCTGCACCGGCTGCGCCACTACACCGGCAGCACGCCGGACTGGTTCCAGAACTTCGTGCTGTTCACGAACTACCAGTTCTACATCGACGAATTCGTGCGGCTGGGGCACGAGGAGATGCACCGCCCCGACAGCGAGTACGTCGCCTTCGTGGAGCCGGGCAACGTGGTGACGCGCAGGATGGGGCTGCCCCGCGAGCCCATGGACAGCCTCGGCGCGCCGCTTCCGCGGCTGCCCCAGATGCCGGCCTACCACCTGATCCGCCCGGGGCACGGCGGCATCACGATGGTGAACATCGGCGTGGGGCCCTCCAACGCGAAGAACATCACCGACCACGTGGCGGTGCTGCGCCCGCACGCGTGGATGATGCTGGGTCATTGCGCGGGCCTGCGCAACAGCCAGCAGCTGGGCGACTACGTGCTGGCGCACGGCTACGTGCGCGAGGACCACGTGCTGGACGAGGAGCTGCCCCTGTGGGTGCCGATCCCGGCGCTGGCCGAGATCCAGGTGGCGCTGGAGCAGGCGGTGGCCGACGTCACGCAGTGCCAGGGCGCGGACCTCAAGCGCATCATGCGCACGGGCACGGTGGCCAGCACCGACAACCGCAACTGGGAGCTGCTGCCCGGCAACGAGCCGCAGCGCCGCTTCTCGCAAAGCCGCGCGGTGGCGCTGGACATGGAGAGCGCCACGATCGCCGCCAACGGCTTCCGCTTCCGCGTCCCCTACGGCACGCTGCTGTGCGTGAGCGACAAGCCGCTGCACGGGGAGATCAAGCTGCCCGGGATGGCCAACACCTTCTACCGCGAACGCGTCGACCAGCACCTGCGCATCGGCATGCGGGCGATCGAGATCCTGCGCTCGCAGGGGCCGACGCGGCTGCACAGCCGCAAGCTGCGCAGCTTCGACGAGGTGGCGTTCCAGTAGGCTGGGTTGCGCGCAGCGCACCCCAGCGCACCCCAGCGCGCCGCACGCGGGGGTCGCCTGCGGCGAACCCAGCCTACAAGGCCGCTTCGCTCTCGATCAACGTGCCCATCGCCTCGCCCAGGCGCACCGGCTTCGTCGGCGCCCAGTCGGGCGTGAAGGTCAGCACGTTCTGCGGGAACAGCAGGACCACCGTGGAGCCGAGAAGGAAGCGTCCCATCTCGGCGCCCTTGGCGAGCACGATGTCCTGGCCGTCGTAGCGCCATTCGCGCGGCTCGCGGGTGCGCGGGGGGTTCACGACGCCATGCCACACCGTGGCCATGCTGCCCACGATGGTGGCGCCCACCAGCACCAGCACCATGGGGCCGTGCGGGCACTCGAACTCGCACACCACGCGCTCGTTGCGCGCGAACAGGCTGGGCACGTGGCGCGCCGTGAGCGGATTCACCGAGAACAGGTCGCCCGGGATGTAGATCATCCGCTTCAGGCGCCCGTCGCAGGGCATGTGGATGCGGTGGTAGTCCTTGGGCGCGAGGTACAGCGTGGCGAAGTGGCCGTGGTCGAAGCGGTGCGCCAGCGCCTGGTCGCCGCCCACGAGCGCGCGCGTCGAATAGCTGTGGCCCTTGGCCTGGAACAGCTGGTCGTTCTCGATCGGCCCGAACTGGCTGATCGCCGCATCCACCGGGCAGATGAAGGGCGCCGGAGAGATCGGCCGCGCGCCTTCGCGCAGGGGGCGCGTGAAGAAGTCGTTGAAGGTGGCGTAGCTCTCGATGCGCGGATCGGCGGCTTCCGCCATGTCGACCTTGTAGTGGGCGACGAAGCGGCGGATCACGGCCTGCGTGACGGGGCCCAGGCGCGCGCCGGCCAGCTTGCCGGCCAGCACGGTCATCAGCTTCTTGGGCATCGCGTACTGTTGCGCGATGGGGAGCGGTGGAAACAAGCGGGACCCCGGTGACAAAACGAAAATTCTACGGCCCCGCGCGCCGCGTGCGGGGCTGCGACACAATAGCCGCCGCCCATGACCGAGCCCCTGTTCGAAGCCCGTGCCCTGACCAAGCGCTACGGCGACACCACCGTCGTCGACCAGCTGACCTTCCACATCGCGCCGGGTGAATGCCTGGGCGTGATCGGCCCCAATGGCGCGGGCAAGACCACCACGATCCGCATGGGGCTGGGCCTCACGGCACCGGACTCGGGAGAGATCCACGCCATGGGCCTGCGGATGCCCCGGGACGCCCTGGCCATCAAGGCGCAGCTGGGCGTGGTGAGCCAGTTCGATTCGCTCGACCCGGACTTCTCCTGTGCCGAGAACCTGCTCGTCTATGGCCGCTACTTCGGCCTGCCGGAGCAGCAGGTGCGCGATCGCATCCCGCGATTGCTGGAATTCGCGGCCCTGTCGCACAAGGCGGATGCACGGCCCGGCGAGCTGTCCGGCGGCATGCGCCGCCGCTTGTCGCTGGCGCGTGCGCTCGTCAACGACCCTCGGCTGCTGATGCTGGACGAACCCACGACCGGCCTCGACCCGCAGGCCCGCCACCTGATGTGGGAGCGGCTGCAGGTGCTGCTGCAGCAGGGCAAGTCGATCCTGCTGACCACGCACTTCATGGACGAAGCGGAGCGACTGTGCACGCGCCTGCTGGTGCTCGACCATGGCCGCAAGATCGCCGAAGGCACGCCGCGCGACCTGATCGCGCAGCACCTGGAGCCCGACGTGGTGGAGGCCTATGGCAACGGCGCGGTGTCTCTCGCGGAGTCGCCCCTGAAGGCGCTGGCCCGCCGCACCGAAGTCAGCGGGGAGACCGTGTTCTTCTACACCGACGACGCGGCGCCGCTGCTGGAGGCCCTGGGCCGCGAGCACCCGCGGCTGCGCACCCTGCACCGCCCGGCCAACCTGGAAGACCTGTTCCTGAAGCTCACCGGGCGGCAAATCCGGGAGGGAGGATGATGAAAATTGTCATTGCGGGCTCGACCCGCAATCCATGGGTGCCGGGTCAAGCCCGGCATGACGCGCCGTGAGTCCGCATTGGGGCGCCCCCGCGCTCTCCGGCCGCTGGTGGCCGGTGTTCCGGCGCAACCTGCTGGTGTGGCGCAAGCTGGCCATCCCCAGCCTGATCGGCAACATCGCCGAGCCGCTGATCTGGCTGGTCGCCTTCGGCTACGGCATGGGGGCGCTGGTCGGTACCGTGAGCCTGGGCGGAAGCACCGTGCCCTACATCGTGTTCCTGGCGAGCGGCTCGATCTGCATGAGCGCGATGAACGCGGCGACCTTCGAGGCGCTCTATTCGGCCTTCTCGCGCATGCACGTGCAGAAGACCTGGGACGGCATCCTGAACGCCCCCGTCATCCTGGACGACATCGTGCTCGCCGAGATGCTGTGGGCGGCCTACAAGGCGATCTTCACCGTCACGGCCATCCTGCTGGTGATGCTGGGCCTGGGCATCAGCGCGAGCCCCAAGCTGGCGGTGGCCTGGTTCGTCCTGGCGGCGGCGGGCGTCACCTTCTCCTGCATCGCCCTGATTTTCAACGCGCTCGCCAAGGGCTACGATTTCTTCACCTACTACTTCACCCTGTTCCTCACGCCCATGATGTTCCTCTCCGGCGTGTTCTTCCCGCGCGAGCAGCTGCCGCACGTCGTGCGGCTGTTCTCGGACTGGCTGCCGCTCACGGCCGCCGTGGAGCTCGTGCGACCCATGTTCATCGACCAGTGGCCGGCCCAGCCGCTGCGGCACCTGCTGGTGCTCGCCGGCTATGCCGTGGCGGCGTTCTGGATCGCCCTGGCGCTGACGCGCCGCCGCTTCGCCGCCTGAGCCCATGGCCGCCACCCTGCCTGCGGACCTCGTCGCCATGATGGCGCGCGGCGTGTCCGTGATCGTGGGGTCGCGCGACGCCCGGCTGCGCCCCAGCGTCATGCGCGGCGTGGGCAGCCGGGTGGAGGACGGCGGACGCGACGTGACCGTGTACCTTTCGCGCCCGCAGTCGCGCCAGGTGATCCAGGACCTGGCCGCCACGGGGCACATCGCGGTGGTCTTCAGCGAGCCTTCGACCCACCGCAGCGTGCAGCTCAAGGCGTCCAGCGTGCAGATGCGCAACGCCGGCCCCGAGGACGCGCCCGTGCTCGCCGCCTACCTGGCCTCGATGGAACGCGAGGTGCAGAAGGTCGGCTTCGGCCCGCCCATGACGCGCGCCATGCTGGCCCACACCCTCGACGAAGTGGTCGCCGTGCGCTTCACGCCGGAGCAGGCCTTCGAGCAGACGCCGGGCCCGCGCGCGGGCGCCCCGCTCGGGAGCGGCGCGTGAGCGGCGGCGTGCCTTCGCTGCAGGACATCCGCGCCTGCTTCGAGGGCGCGATCCCGGCCATCCTGGCGACCTGCAGCGCGGACGGCGTACCGAACGTCGCCTACATCTCCCAGGTGTTCCACGCCGGCGAGCGCCACGTGGCACTCTCGTTCCAGTTCTTCAACAAGACGCGGCAGAACATCCTGGCGAACCCGTACGCCACCGTGCTGCTGCTCGACCCGACGACGGCGCGCTTCCACCGGCTGGCTATCCGCTACCTGCGCACCGAGACCGCGGGCCCGCTGTTCGAGGGCATGCGCGCGCAGCTGGCGGGCATCGCGTCGCACAGCGGGATGGAAGGCGTGTTCCGGCTGCTCGGCTCCGACGTCTACGAGGTGGAGCACGTCGAGGCCGTCGACGGCGAGGGGCTGCCGGCGCCCGCGCCGCGCGCCAGCCTGCTGGGCGCCGTGCGGCGCGCGAGCGAAAGC
Organism: Comamonadaceae bacterium; assembly: GCA_004144865.1. GTDB lineage: Bacteria > Pseudomonadota > Gammaproteobacteria > Burkholderiales > Burkholderiaceae_C > Ramlibacter. The sequence goes on along the minus strand of SEAY01000046.1, from coordinate 722 downwards.
CTGGCGCGCTGCGCCGGGCTGGACGAGGCGCTCAACGCGGTGCTCGCCGGCCTGGGCGATTTCCTCGGCATCCGCCATGCCATGGTGCTGATGCTGGATGCGGCGTCGCAGCGCCTCTACACCGTGGCCAGCTGCGGCTATGCGACCTCCGGCGTCGGCTCGGAGATCGGGCTGGGCCAGGGCGTGATCGGCGTCGCGGCCCGCGAACGCACCCCGGTGCGCATCGGGCACATGACCAATGCGGCGCTGTACACGCAGGCGATGCGCAGCAGCTTCGACGCCAACGTGCCCGACCACGAACCCGCGCTGGAGATCCCCTACCCCGGGCTCGCGCAGCCGCACAGCCAGCTGGCCGTGCCCATCCAGAACGGCGGCCGCACCCTGGGCGTGCTGTTCGTCGAAAGCAGCCAGGAACTGCAATTCGGCTACGAGCACGAGGACGCGCTGGTGACCATCGCCGGGCACCTGGGGGCGACGATCGAGCTGCTGCGGGCGGCCGAAGGCAACGAACCCGCGGCGCCCGCGGCGGTCCCGGCTTCCCCCGCGACGAGCGTCCGCCACGCGCCCCTTCGGGTGCGCCACTACGCGGCGAACGACAGCGTGTTCTTCGGCGACGCCTACGTCATCAAGGGCGTCGCGGGCGCCATCCTCTGGAAGCTGCTGCGCGACCATGCCGCGCAGGCGCGCACCGAGTTCACCAACCGCGAACTGCGGCTCGACCC
>SEAY01000156.1 GCA_004144865.1 Comamonadaceae bacterium | reverse complement strand
CGGGCGACCTGGGCGTGTCGCTCATGAGCGGCGAGGAGGCGCGCACCCCGGTGCGCGACCTGAAGGCGCACATCCCGCGCATGGAGGGCTTCCACCGGCGCTACATGGTCTCCAACAAGGTCCTGCGCCTGTGGGCGCGCATGGCGCGCCAGCTGGACGTGAAGATGATCGTGCCGCAGCACGGCGCGCCCATCATGGGCAGCCAGGCGATCCGCGATTTCTTCGACTGGGCGGAAGTGCTGCAGTGCGGCGTCGACCTGTTCGACGACCGCAACTACCAGTTGCCCTCGGCGCGGATCGATACGCAGACGGGAAGGGCGAATCCTTTGTTGCGGGTGGCGTGATTCCGTCGTCCCCACGGAGGCGGGACCGAAGGCGTCCTGGATTCCCGCCTTCGCGGGGAATGACGGCTACGCCAGCCGCGCCTTGTGGCGCGCGACCTGCGCCCGCACCTGGGCCGGCGCGGTGCCACCCAGCGTGTTGCGCGCATTGAGCGAGCCGCGCAGCGACAGCGCCTCGTACACGTCCTTCTCGATCTTCGGGTTGAACTGCTGCAGCACCGAAAGCGGCAGCTCGGACAGGTCGCACTTGTGCGACTCCGCCGCCTTGACCGCATGCGCCACCGTCTCGTGCGCGTCGCGGAAGGGCAGCCCCTTCTTCACCAGGTAGTCGGCCAGGTCGGTGGCCGTCGCGTAGCCGCGGTTGGCCGCCTGCTCCATCGCCTGCGGGACGACCGTGATGCCGCCGGCCATCTCCGCGAAGATGCGCAGCGTGTCCTTGAGCGTATCGACGGTGTCGAACAGGGGCTCCTTGTCCTCCTGGTTGTCCTTGTTGTAGGCGAGCGGCTGGCCCTTCATCAGCGTGATCAGGCCCATCAGGTGCCCCACCACGCGGCCGGTCTTGCCGCGCGCGAGTTCCGGCACGTCCGGGTTCTTCTTCTGCGGCATGATCGAGGAGCCGGTGGTGAATCGGTCGGCGATCTTGATGAAGCCGAAGTTCTGCGACATCCAGAGGATCAGCTCCTCGGAGAAGCGGCTCACGTGCACCATCACCAGCGAGGCGGCGGCGGCGAACTCGATCGCGAAATCGCGGTCGCTCACCGCGTCCAGCGAGTTCTGGCACACGCCCTCCATCCCCAGCTCCTTCGCCACGAATTCGCGGTCCAGCGGATAGGTGGTGCCGGCGAGCGCCGCGGCGCCCAGGGGCAGGCGGTTGACGCGCTTGCGCACGTCCAGCATGCGCTCGTGGTCGCGCGCGAACATCTCCACGTAGGCCAGCATGTGGTGGCCGAAACTCACGGGCTGCGCCACCTGCAGGTGCGTGAAGCCGGGCAGCACCACCTCCACGTTCTGTTCGGCGATGACCAGCAGGGCCTTCTGCAGGTCGGTGAGCAGGTCGGCGATCAGGTCGATCTCGCCGCGCAACCACAGGCGCACGTCGGTGGCGACCTGGTCGTTGCGGCTGCGGCCGGTGTGCAGGCGCTTGCCCGCATCGCCCACCAGCTGGGTGAGGCGGGCCTCGATATTGAGGTGCACGTCCTCCAGGTCGAGCTTCCATTCGAAGGCGCCGGAGGCGATTTCCTGGCGGACCTGCTCCATCCCGCGGCGGATTTCGGCCAGGTCCGTTGCGGAAATGACACCCTGTTTTTGCAACATCGTGGCGTGCGCCAGCGAGCCGGCGATGTCCGCCTGCCACAGCCTCTTGTCGAAGAACACGCTGGCGGTGTAGCGTTTGACCAGGTCGCTCATCGGTTCGCTGAACAGGGCGGACCACGCCTCGGACTTGTGATCGAGTTGGCTCATAAAGGGTACGCGGGAGCGGGAACGGTTGGGCTGGAGCGCCGATTCACCAATAATCAGGGCAGGAGGAGCCCCAAGTCAGGCTGCACACGCGCGCGGCCTGAAACATCAATGAAGGACTCGCAACTATTATCCGCGTTCCAGGAACTCTCCCGCCCGGTGGTGCTGCCGCCGAAGAAGGAGAACCTGATCTTCGACGCCTGCCAGGTCGGCGTGGTGCTCCGCGCCGTGCTGTTTGTGGAGGCCGTCGTCGCCGTCGGAGCCCTGTTCTTCGCGGACGCCTGGCTCGCCTGGATCCAGCGCTTCGCGCTGCTGTCCGCCGCGGCCCTGCCCGGCGTGCTCGGGTGGCTGGTGCTCACCTGCAGCGCCAAGCGGCTGCTCGCACGCCTGCCATCGGCTGCGCAGCAGGCGACGGGGGTCGCCCTCGGCGCCCTCTCCGGCCTTTACGGATGCGCGCTGGTGGCGCTGGTGGTCGGCCAGGGTGCGCCGGTGCCGTGGCTCGCATCGGCGCTTGCCGGTGCGCTGGTTTCCGCGGTGCTGGTGGCCGTGCTGGTGCTGCGCGCCAAGGGCCGCATGCCGGCGGATACCACGGCGCGGCTCGCCGAGCTGCAGGCGCGCATCCGCCCCCACTTCCTGTTCAACAGCCTGAACAGCGCCATCGCGCTGGTGCGGGAAGACCCCGCCAAGGCCGAATCCCTGCTGGAGGACCTGAGCGAGCTGTTCCGGCACGCGCTGGTGGCCAAGGCGGATGCCGTGACCCTGGCCGAGGAAGTGCAGGTGGCGCGCCACTACATGGCGATCGAGGAGATCCGCTTCGGCGAGCGCCTGCGCGTGGAGTGGGCGATCGACCCGCGCGCCGGCAGCGCCAAGGTGCCCGCGCTGTTCCTGCAGCCGCTGGTGGAGAATGCGGTGAAACACGGCGTCGAGCCCAGCCCCACGGGGGCCGAGGTGAAGATCACCACCCAGCGGCGAGGGCAGGTGGTGGTGATCAAGGTGACGAACACGGTGCCGGCCGGGCAGGGGAAGCCCGGCAACGGCGTTGCGCTGGAGAACGTCCGCGACCGGCTGCGCCTGCTGCACGACGTGCAGGCGCAGTTCCAGACGGCCCTGATCGAGGGCGTCTACCAGGTCCGGATGGAGGTTCCCGCATGATCACGAGTGACGGAGGAGGATGAGCATGGGCCTGAAGATGCTGTTGGTCGACGACGAGCCCCTGGCGCGCGCGCGCATGCGCACGCTGCTGGCGGACTGCAAGACCCCGGCCGCGGAAGTGGCCGGCGAGGCGGCGAACGCGGCGCAGGCGATGGAGCACCTGCGGCGCCAGCCCTTCGACGCCGTGCTGCTGGACATCCACATGCCCGGCGCCGACGGCCTGGCGCTGGCGCAGGTGCTGCGCACGCTGCCGGAGCCGCCGGCGGTGGTCTTCGTCACCGCGTACGCCGAACACGCGGTGACGGCCTTCGAGCTGGAAGCCGTGGACTACATGACCAAGCCGGTGCGGCTCGATCGCCTGCAGGCGGCCCTGTCGCGGGTGGAAAAGGCGCGCCAGGCCCGCGGCGGCGCCGAGGCGGAGCAGGAGGTGCTGGTGATCCAGGACCGCGGCCGCACCGAGCGGGTGCCGGTGGCCGAAGTGCTGTATTTCAAGGCCGAACTTAAGTACGTGACCGTCCGCACGGCCGCGAGAAGCTATATTCTGGACGGTTCGCTCAGCGACCTCGAAGAGCGCCATGGGGCGCAGTTCCTGCGGGTGCACCGCAATGCCCTGGTCTCGCGCCGCGCGGTGCGGGCCCTGGAGAAGCATTTCGATGCGGAGGAAGGCGAGGGCTGGGCCGTCCGCCTGAACGGGATCGAAGAATCCCTGGCCGTCTCGCGCCGCCAATTGAGCGCCGTGCGGGAGGCGCTGGCGAGTTAGAGGAAACAATGGGGACTCTGGAGTTGCGCACACCGTGAGTTCCGAGCCGACCGAAGCGCCCAGCGCGCATGAGGCGTCCGACATCGACGACCTGCCCCGCACGCCGGTGGACCCGCGTGCGCCGCCGCATGTGCTGCTGCACATGCCACGGCCGACCGCCCGGACCGTCGCCTTGGTGGTGCTGGTGGTCCTGGCCGTCCTGGCGGTCCTGCGCTGGGCCAGCGGCTTCTTCATCCCCCTGATGCTGGGGCTGGTCTTCAGCTACGCCCTGTCGCCGCTGGTGGATTGGCTGCAGCGGCACAAGGTCCCGCGCGCGCTCAGCGCCGGGGTGCTGATCCTCGGCATCCTGGGCGGCATGGGCGCTGCGGTGTATTCGCTGGCCGACGATGCCAACGAGCTGATCTCCACGCTGCCGGACGCGGCGCGCAAGCTGCGCGACAGCGTGACGAAGCAGCAGCAGAAGAAGAAGCGGGAAGAGACGGCGCTGGAGACCGTGCAGAAGGCCGCGGCCGAACTGCAGAAGGCCGCGGAAGAGGCCGGCGGCAGCACCGCCACGCCGCCGGGGCGCGGCGTCTCGCGCGTGATCGTGGAGAAGCCGCGCTTCGACCTGCGCGACCACCTCTGGTCCGGCACGCTGGGCCTGGCGAGCATGCTGGGGCAGATCGTGATGGTCACCTTCCTCACTTATTTCATGCTGGCTTCCGGCAACACCTTCCGCCGCAAGCTGGTGCGGATCGCCGGGCCGGGCATGGCGGAGAAGAAGCTCACGGTGCAGGCGCTCGACGAGATCAACGCGCAGATGCAGCGCTACCTGCTCGTGCAACTGCTGGCGAGCGTCGGCGTCGGCATCGCCACCGGCATCTGCTTTGCCATCATCGGCGTCAAGCATGCGGCGGTCTGGGGGGTGGCGGCGGGCATCCTGAACCTGGTGCCGTACGTGGGCTCCATCGCGGTCACGGGTGCCGCGGCGCTGGTGGCCTTCGTGCAATTCGGCACGATCGAGATGGCGCTGGTGGTGGGCGGCAGCTCGCTGCTGATCAACACCATCGAAGGCTACCTGCTGGTGCCCTGGGCCACCAGCAAGGCGAGCAGCATGAACCCCGTGGCGGTGTTCATCGGCGTGCTGGCCTGGGGGTGGATGTGGGGCGTGTGGGGCCTGCTGCTGGGGATCCCGATCCTGATGGCGGTGAAGGCCGTGTGCGACCGGGTGGACCACCTGAAGCCGGTGGGGGAGCTGCTGGGGACCTAGCCGCGGCGGCTCCTCGTGCCCAGTCTCTTCAGCGCCGCGGCGCAGACGACGGGCAGTGGAAGGAGGCAGAACGCCGCAAACATGCTCGTTGTGAAGGTATTCGCCACGTAGGACCAGTTCGGCAAGTGGCAGGGCGCCAGCAGTTCTCGCAGGGTCCACCGATGCACCAGGGGCTGGTTGGCGACGAACAGCAGCAAGTAGGCCGGAACGATGCCGACCAGGATGTAGAGGCCGAAGCGGAACACCGCCCACATGCGTTCGGGAAGCGAGCCCCTCGGCGTGGGCAGCCATGCGGGGACCAACAGGTAGAGGCTCCAGACCTTCAACGGCAGGAACATCACCATCACGGCGTTGTGCTGGGACTTGAGGGCCTGCACTTCCGGGGCGCACCTGCCCAGCCTTTCGATGGCTGGATGCCAGGCGAAGTGCGCGCGCGCGATCTCGTGCAGCCATTCGACGGGTGCGTCGAGCGACACGACTTCGAGGAGGAGCAGCAGGGCCAGGATGCCCAGCGCCCAAGGCCACCTGCGGGCACCGCGCTCCGGCGCAAGGAGCTCCTTCGTCTCCTCCGGCGGCAGGGGTTCGGTGGAGGGAAATGGAGCCCAAGAGGCGCGGTCCCCGCCTCCGAGGACACGGTAGAACAGCCCGATGACGCAGGCCACCCCGAAGCCGGTGAACGTACCCAGGAAGAAGCAGAGGAGGCCTATGGCCCACGTGTACTTCCACCAGCCTAGCAAGCCGCAGACCGCGCCGATGAGAAGCCCCGCCCCGGCGGAAGCATTGGCCGCGTCGAAGGAGCGGCAGTGCCACACGAGTGGCACCAGCAAGAAGATGGCGCAGACTGCGAGGATCATCAGCCGGCGCGCCGGATCTCCTGCCTGACCGGCTGCGAGCGCAGCTTGACGACCGTTCCCATGCGTTTCTCCTCCCCTGCGCATTCTTGTCGATGACGGTGCTGCTGGCGCCCTCCTGCGGCTCCGCGGGCGGTGGCGTGTCACCCCGACGCAACGTCGGCAACTGGAGTGGAATGGGCCCGGCCGCGCGTCACGGATCCTGCACGAACCCCGGCTTCTCCCGCGCGATGAACGTGCTGAGGCCCCGTCCGGCGCGGGCAAGTGCCTGCATCAAGGCGATCTGCCCCGCGCCCGCGGTTTCGTCGGTATAGGTGTAGCGCTCGCCATCGCGGAACACGACCACGATGCGCCCGGGGGCGTCCTCATAGGCGATCACGCCCGACTTTCCGCTGAGGTTGCGATAGCGCTTCATGGCGGACGTTTCGATGGAATGGCTCCATTCCCGCCTCCACAGGCGGGCTCCCGATTTCGGGACAATACGCCCATGACCGAATCCACCGCCAAGCCCCCGCTCCCCGACCGCCTCTCCGTCGACCCCCGCAGCCCGCACCACGAC
>SEAY01000155.1 GCA_004144865.1 Comamonadaceae bacterium | reverse complement strand
CCGCGCTCGCCGGCCAGCAGGTTGGAGATGGCGCGCAGCGTGGTCGTCTTGCCCGCGCCGTTGCCCCCGAGCAGCGCCACGATGCCGCCTTCGGGCACCTGCAGCGACACGCCCTTGAGCACGAGGATCACGTGGTTGTAGATGACCTCGATGCCGTTGACGTTCAATACGATGTTGGGTGCTTGCATGATCTTCCGTTCACCAGGTGCAGGCCCTGCGTGCAAGGCCTGCGTCTGGAGGCTGTCATCCCGGACTTGATCCGGGATCCATGCGGCGGCCGGTGGAGCGCGCCGCATGGATTGCGGGTCGAGCCCGCAATGACAACGCCGGTGTCAGGACTGGCAATCCGCCGTCGTGCGCCGATCCAGCTTCTTGTCGGTCATGTACTTCTCGGCGCCCGTCTTGATCATCGGCTTGATGATCTGTTCGTCCGCCTGGTACCAGTCGCCGGAGAAGCCCCACTTCTTGCCGTCCCAGGTGTGGATGCGCGCCCAGGTCGAGCCCATGTGGTCCGCGCAGCTGGTGGACAGCGGGCGCATCAGGCCCGCGAAACCGAGCTGGTCCAGTCGCTTCTGGTCCAGCGCCAGGTTCTCCAGGCCCCAGCGCACCTGTTCGGCCGTCATCACCTTGCCCTTGCCGAAGCGCTCCTGCGCGCGGCGCACGGCTTCCACGCCCAGCATCTGGATGATCACGCCGCGGGTGTACAGCACGGAGCCGACTTCGTCCTTGGGGCCGGTGCCCTGGCCTTTGTCGTGCACATGCTTGAGGATGTCCTGGATCACCTTGGACTGCGTGCCGTAGCCGTTGAGCGCCAGCGCGTTGTAGCCTTTGGCGCCTTCGCCGACGTCACGCACGTCCGGCTCGGCGCCGGACCACCACACGCCGTACATCTTGTCGCGCGGATACCCGGTGGCCTGCGCTTCCTTCAGCGCGGTGGAGTTCATCACGCCCCAGCCCCACAGCATCACGTAGTCGGGGCGCTGCTGGCGCACCTGCAGCCAGGCCGACTTCTGCTCCACGCCCGGCGCGGTGACGGGGATCAGGCTCAGCTCGAAGCCGTGCATGCGTGCGCGCTCCTGCAGCAGCGGGATCGGCTCCTTGCCGAACGGGGAGTCGTGGTAGACCAGAGCGATCTTCTTGCCCTTGAGCTTGGCGAGGCCGCCTTCCTTCTTGCCCAGATGCTGGATGATGATGTCGGCGCCGGTCCAGTAGCTTCCCATCAGCGGGAAGTTCCACTTGAACGCATTGCCGTCCTGCGACACCGACAGGCCGTAGCCCAGCGTGATCAGCGGGATCTTGTCGGCGGGCGCCTTGTCGGTCAGCGCGAAGGTGATGCCGGTGGACTGCGGATCGAACAGCGTCACGCCCGGGCGGCTCTTGAGGCGCTCGTAGCATTCCACGCCGCGGTCGGTGGCGTAGCCCGTTTCGCATTCCTCGAACGTGAGCTTCACGCCGTTGATGCCGCCGTCGCGGGCGTTGATCATCTTGATGTAGTCCTGCTTGCCGTTGGCCCACGGCGTGCCGTTCGGCGCGTAGGGACCGGTGCGGTACGACAGCAGCGGGAAGAACTGCTCCTTGGCCTGCGCGAACGCGCCGGCGGCAGCCACGCCCATGAGGGTGGCGAGTAGTGCGGAACGAAACTTCATCGTTTGTCTCCTTTGTTGAAACGATTGCACAGGGATCAATGCGGGAAGGGCCACAGGCGCAGCTTCTGCTTGCCGGTGGACCACAGGCGGGCCAGGCCGTGCGGCTCGACGATCAGGAACCACACGATCAGCGCGCCGAAGATCATCAGCTCGGTGTGCGAGACGGCGGTGGTGGAGAAGCTCACGCCGAACAGCGAGGCCACCACCGGCAGGAACTGGTTGAGGAAGATCGGCAGCACCACGATGAACGCCGCGCCGAAGAAGGCGCCGGAGATGGAGCCCAGGCCGCCGATGATCACCATGAACAGCAGCTTGAAGGAGATGTCCACCGAGAAGGCGGCGGGCTCCCAGGTGCCGAGGTAGACGAAGGCCCACAGCGCGCCGGCCACGCCCACGATGAAGGAACTGACGGCGAACGCCGTGAGCTTGGCGTACATGGGGCGGATGCCGATCACTGCGGCAGCGACGTCCATGTCGCGGATGGCCATCCACTCGCGCCCGATCGCGCTGCGCACCAGGTTCTTGGCGAGCAGGGCGATGATCACCAGGAACGCGAGGCAGAACCAGTAGACGCTCTCCGCGCTGGCGATGGGCCAGCCGAGCACCTGCAGGCCCGACACCGACACCGAGCCCGACTCGGAGTTGTTGGTCAGCCACTTGATGCGCAGGAACATCCAGTCGGAGAAGAACTGCGCGGCCAGCGTGGCGACCGCGAGATAGAGGCCGCGCACGCGCAGGCTGGGCAGGCCGAACAGGATGCCGAAGGCGGTGGCGCACAGGCCGCCGAGCAGGATGGCGGGCACCACCGGCATGTCGGGCACGCGCACGAAGAAGTTGTACGCGCCGTACGCGCCCACCGCCATGAACGCGCCGGAGCCCAGCGAGATCTGGCCGCAGTAGCCCACGAGGATGTTCACGCCGAGGGCGGCGAGCGCCATGATCACGAAGGGGATCAGGATGGCGCGGAACATGTAGTCGCTCGCCAGCGCCGGCACCAGGAAGAAGGCGGCGAGCAGCAGCAGGGTGATGCCGATGCGGTCCTGCAGGATCGGGAAGATCTGCTGGTCGGCGCGGTAGCTGGTGCGGAACTGGCCGTTTTCGCGGTAAAGCATCAGGAACTCCAGGGAGGCATGTCATTGCGGGCTTGACCCGCAATCCATGGATCCCGGGTCAAGCCCGGGATGACAAGGTCGACGTTCATACGCGGTCGATGATCTTTTCGCCGAACAGCCCCTGCGGCCGCACCAGCAGGAAGCCCAGCGCCAGCACATAGGCGAACCAGATCTCGATGCCGCCGCCCACCATCGGGCCGATGTAGACCTCGGACAGCTTCTCGCCCACGCCGATGATCAGGCCGCCGATGATGGCGCCCGGCACCGAGGTGAGGCCGCCGAGGATCACCACCGGCAGCGCGCGCAGCGCCACGGTGGCCAGCGAGAACTGCACGCCGAGCTTGCTGCCCCAGATCATTCCGGCCACCAGCGCCACCACGCCGGCCACGCACCACACGATCACCCAGATGCGGTTGAGCGGGATGCCGATCGATTGCGCGGCCTGGTGGTCATCGGCCACCGCGCGCAGCGCGCGGCCGGTGGAGGTCTTCTGGAAGAACAGGCTCAGCAGCGCCACCAGCGCCGCGGCGATGACGGCCGCGATCACGTCTTCCTTGTTCACCAGGATGCCGCCCTCGAACACGCTCTCGAAGGCGATCACGGGGTCCTTGGGCATGCCGATGTCGATCTTGTAGATCGTGCTGCCGAAGATGCTCTGGCCCAGACCTTCGAGGAAGTAGGTGATGCCCAGCGTCGCCATCAGCAGCGTGGCGGCTTCCTGGTTGACCAGGTGGCGCAGCACCAGCAGCTCGATCAGCCAGGCCACCACGAACATGATGACGCCGGCGATGAGGAAGGCGAGCACATTCGCCAGCACGGGGCTCTCCAGGCCCGTCCACGCGGGGATCCATTCGGCGAAGCGCGCCATGGCGAGCGCCGCGAACAGCACCATCGCGCCCTGCGCGAAGTTGAAGACGCCGGAGGCCTTGAAGATCAGCACGAAGCCGAGCGCCACCAGCGAATAGAGCATGCCGGCCATGAGGCCGCCGAGGAGGGTTTCGAGGAAGAATCCCATGTCAGTGTCCTGCCCCCAGGTAAGCCCGGATCACTTCGGGGTTGTTGCGCACTTCGTCCGGCGTGCCGTCGCCGATCTTCTTGCCGTAGTCCAGCACCACCACGCGGTCGGAGATGTCCATCACCACGCCCATGTCGTGCTCGATCAGGACGACCGTGGTGCCGAACTCGTCGTTCACGTCCAGGATGAAGCGGCACATGTCCTGCTTCTCCTCCAGGTTCATGCCCGCCATGGGCTCGTCGAGCAGCAGCACCTGCGGCTCCATGGCCAGCGCGCGGCCCAGGTCCACGCGCTTCTGCAGGCCATAAGGCAGTTGCCCCACGGGCGTCTTGCGGAAGGCCTGGATCTCCAGGAAGTCGATGATCCGCTCCACGTACTCGCGGTGCCGGATCTCCTCGCGCTCGGCCGGGCCGATGCGCAGCGCCTGCAGCAGCAGATTGCTTTTGATCCGCAGGTTGCGGCCGGTCATGATGTTGTCCAGCACGCTCATGCCCTTGAACAGCGCCAGGTTCTGGAAGGTGCGGGCGATGCCCATCTCCGCGACCTGCCGGCTCTTCATGTGGTGGAAGGTCTTGCCGCGGAAGGTGATGGTTCCATCCTGCGGCTGGTAGACGCCGTTGATGCAATTGAGCATCGAGCTCTTGCCCGCGCCGTTGGGCCCGATGATGGCGCGCACCTCGTGCTCGCGCACGTCGAAGGAGATGTCGGTGAGCGCCTTCACGCCGCCGAAGGCGAGCGAGATGTTCTTCACGTCCAGGATCACCTCGCCGAAGCGCCGCCCGGTTCCGGGCGTGGAGGGCGAGGGCGCTGCGCTGAATCCGGTAGGGTCTCTCATGATCTTCATGCCGCGGCCTTCATCGGCGGATAGGTGCGCGCATCCATGATCTTCAGGGTGGCGCTGACCATGCCGGTGCGCCCGTCCTCGAATTTCACCTGCGTCTCGATGTACTGCTCCGGCTTGCCGCCGTAGAGCGCGTCCACCAGCACGGCGTACTTCTCGGCGATGAAGCCGCGGCGGACCTTGTTGGTGCGGGTGAGCTCGCCGTCGTCGGCGTCCAGCTCCTTGTGCAGCACCAGGAAGCGGTGCACCTGGCTGCCGGCCAGCTTGTCGTCGGCGGCGAGGTCCGCATTGACCTTCTCCACGCAATCCTTCATGAGCGCGTACACCTCCGGCTTCTGCGCCAGGTCGGTGTAGCCGCCGTAGGGCAGGTTGCGCCGTTCGGCCCAGTTGCCCACCGCGTCGAAGTCGATGTTGAGCATCACGCACACCATGTCGCGCTGGTCGCCCACCGCGACGGCTTCCTTGATGTGCGGGAAGAACTTCAGCTTGTTCTCGATGTACTTGGGCGCGAACATCGCGCCGCTGGCCAGGCGCCCCACGTCCTTGGCGCGGTCGATGATCTTCAGGTGGCCGTGCGCATCCAGGAAACCGGCATCGCCCGTGTGGTACCAGCCGTCCTGATCCTTCACTTCGGCCGTGGCCTGCGGGTTCTTGTAGTACTCCTTCAGCAGGCCGGGAGAGCGCACCAGGATCTCGCCCGTGTCCGCGAGCTTGATCTCCACGCCGCGGCAGGGAATGCCCACCGTGTCCGAGTGCACCTGGTTGTCGGGTTGCATGCAGACGAACACCGCGGTCTCGGTGCTGCCATAGAGCTGCTTCAGGTTGATGCCGATGGCGCGGTAGAACGCGAACAGGTCCGGCCCGATCGCCTCGCCGGCCGTGTACGCCACGCGCACGCGCGACATGCCCAGGTTGTTGCGCAGCGGCCCGTACACCAGCACGTTGCCGAGCGCGTACATGGTGCGGTCGAACGCGCCCACGGTCTTGCCGTCGCGCAGCGCCGGGCCCACGCGCCGCGCGACATCCATGAATGCATGGAACATCTTGCGCTTGATGGCCCCGGCATCCTCCATGCGGATCATCACGCTGGTGAGCAGGCCTTCGAAGATGCGCGGCGGCGCGAAGTAGTAGGTGGGGCCGATCTCCTTGAGGTCGATCATCACGGTAGCCGACGACTCGGGGCAGTTGACTACGAAGCCGCAAGCCAGCCACTGCGCGTAGCTGAAGATGTTCTGCCCCACCCAGGCGGGGGGCATGTAGGCCAGCACTTCCTCGCGCTCGGTGAGGTGGTCGAACTCGGCGCCGGCCTGCGCGCGATCGAGCAGCGTGCGGTGCGTGTGCACCACGCCCTTGGGCTGCCCGGTGGTGCCGGAGGTGAAGAACATCGCCGCCACGTCGTCGGGCTGGCCCTTCTCCACCTGCGCGCGGAAGAGGCCCTGGTTGTCCTGCGCGATCTTGCCGCCGGCTTCCATCAGCGCATCGATCGAATGCAGGCCCGGCTCTTCGTACTTGCGAAGCCCGCGCGGATCGTCGTAGTAGATGGTGCCGAGCTGCGGGCACTGCGCGCGCGCTTCCAGCAGCTTGTCGACCTGCTCCTGGTCTTCGGCCATCGCGAAGCGCACTTCCGCGTTGTTGATCGGGAAGACGCATTCGGCCGCCACGGCGTCCTGGTACAGCGGCACGGGGATGGCGCCGAGCGACTGCGCGGCCAGCATGGTGGCGTACAGGCGCGGGCGGTTGGCGCCGATGACGACCAT
>SEAY01000045.1 GCA_004144865.1 Comamonadaceae bacterium | reverse complement strand
AACAAGGACAAGCGTCCGAAGCGCAACACCCAGTCGCTGCTGTTCAAGCGCAAGCGCTTCTGCCGCTTCACCGTCGCCGGCGTCGAAGAGATCGACTACAAGGATGTCGACACCCTGCGCGACTTCATCTCCGAGAACGGCAAGATCATCCCGGCGCGCCTGACCGGCACCCGCGCGATCTACCAGCGGCAGCTGAACACCGCCATCAAGCGCGCGCGCTTCCTGGCGATGATCCCGTACTCCGACCAGCACCGCATCTGAGGTAGTAGCCATGCAAGTCATCCTGCTCGAGAAAGTCGTGAACCTGGGCAACCTGGGCGAGATCGTGAAGGTGAAGGACGGCTACGCCCGTAACTTCCTGATCCCGCAGGGGCACGCCCGCCGCGCCACCGAAGCCAACAAGGCCGAGTTCGAAGCCAAGCGCGTCGAGCTCGAAAAGGCCGCCGCCGCCAAGCTGGCCGAGGCGCAAGCCCAGGGCGAGAAGCTCGCCGGCAAGAACGTGAAGGTCACGCAGAAGGCCGGCGTCGACGGCCGCCTGTTCGGCTCCGTCACCAACCACGACATCGCCGAGGAACTCACCAAGATGGGCTTTCCGGTGGCGAAGGCCCAGGTGCGCATGCCCACCGGCCCGATCAAGACGGTCGGCGAGAGCAACGTGTCCGTGGCGCTGCACACGGACGTGGTGGTCGAAGTCACCGTCACCGTGCTGGGCGAGACGGCTTAAGCCTTTCGCCTCCGCGAGAAGCCGCCCTCGGGCGGCTTTTCTTTTTCCGCGGCGCAGCAGGAGTTATCCCGCGCTGCCCACCGGATGTCCCGCGCCTGCCCACAGGGTTTGCGGCCGCTGTCCACAGCTTGCCCCACGCCGCTCCCCAGTGTTATCACTGGACATGCTTACAGCCCCGGCAGGACAATCCCCCCTTGAGGAGAAAAGCCCGCCCATGTCCGCAGTCCTGAGCGCCGTCGATGACGAATTCCCCCGTGACCGCCAGGTGGCGCAGCTGCGCATCCCGCCCCATTCCATCGAGGCGGAGTCCAGCGTGCTCGGTGGCCTGTTGCTGGACAACGCCGCTTGGGACCGCGTGGGCGACCTGCTCACCGACGGCGACTTCTACCGCTACGAGCACAAGCTGATCTACGCCGCGATCGGCGGCCTCATCAACGGCTCGCGCCCGGCCGACGTGATCACGGTCTACGAGGCCCTGCAGTCGCTGGGCAAGGCCGACGAGATCGGCGGCCTGCCGTACCTGAACTCCCTGGCGCAGTACGTCCCGAGCGCCGCGAACATCCGGCGCTACGCGGAGATCGTGCGCGAGCGCTCCATCCTGCGCAAGCTGGTGTCGGCGAGCGACGAGATCGCCACCGCCGCCTTCAACCCGCAGGGCAAGGCGGTCGACAAGATCCTGGACGAGGCCGAGCAGAAGATCTTCCACATCGGGGAAGAGGGCTCGCGGATGAAGCAGGGCTTCCAGTCGATGGACAGCCTGGTGGTGCAGCTGCTGGACCGCGTGCAGGAGATGGCGGACAACCCGAACGACATCACGGGCGTGCCCACCGGCTTCTACGATTTCGACCGCATGACCTCCGGCCTGCAGGCCGGCGACCTGATCATCCTGGCGGCGCGCCCCTCCATGGGCAAGACCTCGCTGGCCATCAACATCGCGGAGCACGTCGCACTCAACGAGGGCCTGCCGGTCGCGGTGTTCTCCATGGAAATGGGCGCGTCGCAGCTCGCCGTGCGTATCGTGGGCTCGATCGGCCGCATCGACCAGGGGCACCTGCGCACCGGCAAGCTCACCGACGACGAGTGGCCGCGCCTGACCGAGGCCATCGAGAAGCTGCGCACCATCTCGCTGCACATCGACGAGACGCCCGGCCTCACGGTGAGCGAGCTGCGCGCCAACGCCCGCCGCCTGGCGCGGCAGTGCGGCGGCAAGCTCGGCCTGATCGTGGTCGACTACCTGCAGCTCATGAGCGTCTCCGGCGGCATGGCCGACGAGAACCGCGCCACCGCCGTGGGCGAGATCTCGCGCGGCCTGAAGATGCTGGCCAAGGAGCTGGGCTGCCCGCTGATCGCGCTGTCGCAGCTGTCGCGCGGCGTCGAGTCGCGCACCGACAAGCGCCCCATGATGAGCGACCTGCGCGAATCCGGCGCCATCGAGCAGGACGCCGACGTGATCATGTTCATCTACCGCGACGACTACTACAACAAGGACTCCAAGGAGCCCGGCGTCTCGGAAGTGATCATCTCCAAGCAGCGCAACGGCCCCACGGGCACGGTGAAGCTCGCCTTCATGAAGCAGCTCACCAAGTTCGAGAACCTCGCCTCCGGCGGGAGCGACGACTTCTAGCCGCCCCTGCGCGGCGGTACGGCGGGCGGCCGCCGCGGCTTGATCTGCATCATCACGCGCCAGCGCGTGCGGCCTAGATTGCGAGCAGACGTTTGCTGCAACCTTCAGGAGCCGCGCCATGACCGCGAAGAAGCTGGCCTTCCACGAGGACGCCCGTGAGCGCATCCGGCGCGGCGTGGAAACGCTGGCCGAGGCCGTGAAGGTGACGCTCGGCCCGCGCGGACGCACCGTCGTGCTCGAGCGCGAGTTCGGGCCGCCGCAGATCGTGAACTCCGGCGTCGTGGTGGCGCGGGCCATCGAACTCGAGGACCGGTTCGAGAACATGGGGGCGCAGCTGCTGCGCGAGGTGGCCGCGCGCACCAGCGAGAGCGCCGGGGACGGCACCACCACCGCGACGGTGCTGGCGCACCAGATGGTGCAGGAGGGCCTGAAGTACCTGGCCGCCGGCATGAATCCCATGGACCTCAAGCGCGGGATGGAGCAGGCGATCGAGCGCGTGGTGGCCGAGCTGAAGGCCATGGCCCAGCCCTGCGCCACCGCCCAGGAGATCGCCCACGTGGCCGCCATCTCGGCGAACAACGACAGTTCCATCGGCGACCTCGTGGCGCGCGCGATGGACAAGGTCGGGCGCGACGGCGCCGTCTCCATCGAGGACGGCTCCGGCATGACGAGCGAGCTGGAGGTGGTCGAGGGCATGCAGTTCGACCGCGGGTTCCTTTCCGCGTACTTCATCAACGAGGCCGAGAAGCAATCCTGCGTGCTCGAGGAGCCGGCGGTGCTGCTGTGCGACCAGAAGCTGTCCACCGTGCAGGACCTGGTGCCGCTGCTGGAGGCCGCGTCCAAGGCGGGCGCGCCGCTGCTGGTGGTGGCCGAGGAGGTCGAGGCCGATGCGTTGGCCACCCTCGTGGTCAATTCCATCCGCGGGGTGCTGCGGACCTGCGCCGTGAAGGCGCCCGGCTTCGGCGACCGGCGCAAGGCCATGCTGCAGGACATCGCGCTGATGACCGGCGGCCAGGTGCTGTCGGCCGAACTGGGCGTGAGCCTGGAGAAGGCGACCTTCGAGCACCTCGGCCGCGCGCGGCGCGTGGTGGTGGACAAGGACAGCACCACCATCGTGGGTGGCGCGGGCGACCGCGAGCGCATCCGCCAGCGCATCGAATCGCTGAAGGCGGAGCGGCGCGAGGCCACCAGCGACTACGACCGCGAGAAGCTGGACGAGCGCATCGCCAAGCTGGCCGGCGGCGTGGCCGTGATCAAGGTCGGCGCCGCGACCGAGACCGAGCTGAAGGAGCGCAAGCTGCGGGTGGAGGACGCGCTGCATGCCACGCGCGCCGCGGTGGAGGAGGGCGTCGTGCCCGGCGGCGGCGTCGCGCTGGTGCGCGCGCGCAAGGCGCTGCAGGGCCTGGCGACGGGCAACCTCGACGAGGACTCCGGCGTGAAGATCGTCGCCCGCGCGCTGGAGGAGCCGCTGCGCCGCATCGTGCTCAACGCCGCGCAGGAGCCTTCGATCGTGCTCGATCGCGTGGAGGCTTCGCCCGAGCGCGCGTTCGGCTACAACGCCGCGCGCTGCGAGTACGGGGACCTGGTGGAGATGGGCGTCATCGATCCCGCCAAGGTGACCCGGCTCGCGCTGCAGAACGCCGGCTCGATCGCCAGCCTGATCCTCACGGTGGACTGCCTGATCGCGGAAGCGCCGCGCAAGGAAACGGAGCGCGCCGGCAGCCTGGCGGCTGCGCGCGAAATGGAATGAACCTCGCCGCCGCCGCCGCCGGCCTGGCCGATCCCGTCGCAATGGAAGGAAAGGACTTCGCATGGACGCCATCCTCGTCGTGTGCTACTCGCACACCGGTACTTCGCGCCGCGCCGCGGAGCTGCTCTGCTCGCACCACGGCTGGCCGTTGGGCGAGATCACCGACACCTCGCCGCGCAGTTCGCTGCGCTGCGCGCTCGACTCGCTGCTGCGGCGCCGGCCGCGCATCCGCTACGAAGGCCCGGAGCCTGCATCCTTCCGCACCGTGGTGCTGGTGGCGCCCATCTGGATGTACCGGCTGGCCGCGCCCATGCGCAGCTTCATCGCGCAACGCCGCGAGGCGCTGCCCCGCATCGCGATGATCGCCACCATGAACTCGGGCGGCGCGACCAACGCCTTCGGCGAAGCGGCCCGCCTGCTGGGGCGCGCGCCGATCGCGACCGCGTCCTTCCTGCAGCGCGAGATCGACGACGGGTCCGGCATGCAGCGGCTGCTCGCCTTCGGCGACGCATTGCAGCCGGGATCGACGGCGACGCAGCCCGCGCGGGCCGGCGCCTGGACGGCGCCGGCCTGAGCGCGGCGCCCCATGGATGCCGGTGCAGCCGGCGCGCATCGCCTGCAATTGCTGCTGGCCGGTGACGTGATGACCGGCCGCGGCATCGACCAGGCGCTGCCGCACCCGGGCTCGCCGCGGCTCTTCGAAGGCTGGGTGCGCGACGCACGCGACTACGTGGCGCTGGCCGAGCAGGCCCACGGCACGATCGCGCGGCCGGTTGCGCCCGCCTATCCGTGGGGCGAGGCGCTCTCCGCGATGGACGAGCTGCCGGCGGCGCTGCGCATCGTCAACCTCGAGACGGCCATCACGGCGCGTGGGGCGCCCTGGCCCGGCAAGGGCATCCACTACCGGATGCATCCGGACAACCTGGATTGCCTGCGCAGCGCGCGCCTGTCCGCCTGCAGCCTGGCCAACAACCACGTGCTCGACTGGGGAAGCGAAGGTCTCGCCGACACGCTGGTAGCGCTGGACGCGGCCGGCATCGCGCACGCAGGCGCGGGCATGGATGACGCGCAGGCGTGGCAGCCCTGCGCGCTGCCGGTGCCGGGTGGCCGGCGCGTGCTGCTGTCCGCCTGGGCGGCGCCGGGGTGCGGCGTGCCGCCGCAGTGGGCGGCGGGACCCGGGCGTCCCGGCGTCGCCCTGCTGCCGGACCTCTCGCTGCGCAGCGCCGAAGCGGTGGCCGAAGTGGTCGCGGCGATGCGCGCGCCCGGCGACCGCGTGGTGGTCTCCCTGCACTGGGGCGGCAACTGGGGCTTCGCGCTGCCGCCGGAGCACGGCGACTTCGCGCACGCGCTGGTGGACCTCGGCGCGGCGGACGTGGTGCACGGGCATTCGTCGCACCATCCCCTGCCGGTGGAGGTGTACCGTGGCCGCGCGATCCTGCACGGCTGCGGCGACCTGATCAACGACTACGAAGGCATAGAGCCGCACGGCAGCCTGCGCAGCGATGCGGCCTGCCTGTACGCGCTGGCGCTGGCGCCCGACGGGTCGCTGCAGGCGATGGACATCGTTCCGCTGCGCCTGCGCCGCTTGCGCCTGGAGCGCGCCGACGCGGACACGCGGCACTGGCTGCGCCGCATCTTCGAGGAGGAGGGCCGCGCGTTCGGCACGGGGGTCGCCGAAGCCGCGGACGGCAGCTTCAGCCTGCGCTGGTGAAACGCGCGCGGCGGCTGCCCTTGACGCACGTCAACCGGCCCGGCCGGCAGGCGCCCATGATGGGCCGTGGGAGGTGTGCCGCATGCCAGCAACCGCCGTCGCGATGGAATCCCGTCCGCGCATCCGCAAGGACCCCGCGCGGCTGCGCCCCGTGCCGCACCTGCTGGACTACGAGGCCACGTGCGCCTCCTTCCGCTGGGATGACGCGCGCGCGCTGCTCGACGGCCTGCCCGGCGGGCAGGGCCTGAACATGGCCCACGAGGCGGTCGACCGCCATGTGCTGCATGGGCGCGGTGGGGCCACGGCGTTGCGCTGCATCGGCGCCGACGGCGCGCGGCGCGAGCTCGACTTCGCGCAACTGGCGGAGCAGACCAGCCGTTTCGCCAACGCGCTGGAGGGCTTGGGCGTTGCAGCCGGCGAGAGCGTCTTCGTGATGATGGGCCGCGTGCCCGAGCTGTACATCGCGGTGCTGGGCGCGCTCAAGGCGCGCTGCGTCGTGACGCCGCTGTTCTCCGCCTTCGGCCCGGAGCCCATCGCGACGCGCGCGCAGGTGGCCGACGCACGGGTGCTGGTGACCACCCCCGAGCTGTACCAGCGCAAGGTGCACGCCCTGCGCGAACGCCTGCCCGGCCTGCGGCACGTGGTCGTGGTGGGCGACGGCGACTGTTCCGGCCCCGGCGTGCGCCGCTGGAGCGAGCTGGTGCGCGAGGCGTCGCCCGAGTACCGGATCCAGCCCACCGACCCGGCCAGCACCGCGCTGCTGCACTTCACCAGCGGCACCACAGGACGCCCCAAGGGCGCCGTGCACGTGCACGAGGCCATCCTTGCCCACGCCGTCACCGGCCGCTATGCGCTGGACCTGCACGACGGCGACGTGTTCTGGTGCACCGCCGACCCCGGGTGGGTGACGGGCACCAGCTACGGAATCCTCGCCCCGCTGGTGAACGGCGTGACCAGCGTCGTCGTGGAGGCGGAGTTCGATGCGCAGTCCTGGTACTCGGTGCTGGAACAAGAGCGCGTGACCGTCTGGTACACCGCGCCGACCGCCATCCGCATGATGATGAAGCTGGGCGCCGGCGCGGTGCGCGGCTACGACCTGTCCGCGCTGCGCTTCGCCGCCAGCGTGGGCGAGCCGCTCAACCCCGAGGCGGTGGTGTGGGGCCAGGAGGCTTTCGGCCATCCCTTCCATGACAACTGGTGGCAGACAGAGACCGGCGGCATCATGATCGCCAACTACGCCGCGGTGGACGTGAAGCCCGGCTCCATGGGCAAGCCGCTGCCGGGCATAGCGGCCGCGATCGTGCGGCGCACGGAGGACGGCGGCGTCGAGGAGATCCGCACGCCCGGGACCGACGGCGAGCTCGCGTTGAAGGTGCCTTGGCCCTCCATGATGCGCGGCTACCTGCACGAGGACGAGCGCTATCGCAAGTGTTTCGCCGGCGGCTGGTACCTCACGGGCGACCTGGCCAAGCGCGACGAGGAGGGCTACTACTGGTTCGTGGGGCGCTCCGACGACGTGATCAAGTCCGCCGGCCACCTGATCGGCCCCTTCGAGGTGGAGAGCGCGCTGCTGGAACATCCCGCCGTCGCCGAGGCCGGGGTGATCGGCAAGCCCGATCCCGTGGTCGGCGAAGTGGTGAAGGCCTTCGTGGCGCTGAAGCCGGGCTTCGAGGCCGGCGAGGCGCTGCGGCGCGAACTGCTCGGGCATGCACGCAAGCGCCTGGGCGCCGCCGTTGCGCCCAAGGAGATCGATTTCCGCCCGGGCCTGCCGCGCACGCGCAGCGGCAAGATCATGCGCCGCCTGCTGAAGGCCCGCGAGCTGGGCTTGCCCGAGGGCGACCTGTCCACCCTGGAGAGCGACGAGCGATGAACACCCGGCTCCACGCGGACCGCGCGCACCTGCAGCATCTCTATCGCGCCATGCTGCGCATCCGCCGCTTCGAGGCGCGCTGCGTCGAGCTGTACCAGGACCGCAAGATCCGCGGCTTCCTGCACCTCTACGACGGCGAGGAGGCGGTGGCGGTGGGCGTGATGGAGGCGCTGCAGGCCGGCGACGCGGTCGTCGCCACCTACCGCGAGCATGGGCAGGCCCTCGCGTGCGGCGTGCCCATGGACCGGCTGATGGCGGAGATGCTGGGCAAGGCCGAGGGCTGCTGCCGCGGGCGCGGCGGCTCCATGCATGTGTTCGACGTGCAGCGGCGCTTCTTCGGCGGCAACGCGATCGTGGGCGGCGGCCTGCCGGTGGCGGCGGGCATCGCGCTGGCCGACCAGCGCCTGCGCCCCGGCGCGATCACCGCCTGCTTCTTCGGCGAAGGCGCGGTCACGGAAGGCGCCTTCCATGAGACCATGAACCTGGCCTCGATCTGGAAGCTCCCGCTGCTGTTCGTGTGCGAGAACAACCTGTACGCCATGGGCATGCCGGTGGCGGACGCGGAAGCGCAGACGGCGATCCACCGCAAGGCCGAGGCCTACCGCATGCCGTCGGAAAGCGTGGACGGCATGGAGGCCATCGCGGTGGAGGCCGCCGCCGCCCGCGCCGTCGAGCACGTGCGTTCCGGGCAGGGGCCCTTCTTCCTGGAATGCCGCACCTACCGCTTTCGCGCCCACTCGATGTTCGACGCCCAGGGCTACCGCACGCGCGAGGAGGTGCAAGCCTGGAAGGACCGCGATCCGCTCGAACGGCTGCGCCGCTGGATGCTGGACAACCACCAGGCCACCGAGACGCAGCTGGCGGAGATCGGGAACGCCGTGGAACAGGAGCTCGCCGCCGCCGTCGCGTTCGCGGAAGCGGGCACGCTGGAGCCGGTGGCGGACCTGGAGCGCTACGTGCTGATGGACACGGTGCCGCAGGATGCGCGCGAAGGGAATCCGGCATGAACGAAGCGGCCGCCATCACCTACCGCGAAGCCTGCCGCCAGGCCATCCGCGACGCGCTGCGCGCCGACCCGCGCACCTTCCTCATGGGCGAGGACGTGGGCAAGTACGGCGGCTGCTACGCCGTGAGCAAGGGCCTGCTGGAGGAGTTCGGCCCGCTGCGCATCGTCGACACGCCGCTGGCGGAGAACGGCTTCGTGGGCGCCGGCATAGGCGCCGCGCTGGCCGGGCTGCGGCCGATCGTGGAGATCATGACCTGCAATTTCAGCCTGCTGGCGCTGGACCAGATCGTGAACAACGCCGCGACGCTGCCGCACATGTCGGGCGGCCAGTTCGCCGTGCCGCTGGTGATCCGCATGGCCACCGGCGGTGGCCGGCAGCTCGCGGCGCAGCACTCGCACAGCTTCGAGGGCTGGTACGCGCACATCCCGGGCCTGAAGGTGCTGGCGCCCGGCACGGTGGAGGACGCGCGCTTCATGCTGGCGGCGGCGCTGGCGGATCCCAACCCGGTGCTGCTCTTTGAGCACATCGGCCTCTACGCGCTGGAGGAGGCGCTGGACCCCGCCGTCACCGCCGTGCCCCTGGAGGGCGCGCGCGTGCGGCGGCGGGGGCAGGACGTGACCATCGCCTCCTACGGCGCCGGCCTGCAGAAGGCGCTGGCCGCGGCGCAGGAACTCGCCGCCGGCGGCATCGAAGCCGAAGTGATCGACCTGCGCGTGCTGCGCCCGCTGGATGACGCCACGGTGGCTGCTTCCGTCGCGCGCACGCGGCGCTGCGTGCTCGTCGACGAGGGCTGGCGCAGCGGCTCGGTCTCGGCCGAACTCGCGGCGCGCCTCGCGCAAAGCTGCTTCTATGACCTCGATGCGCCCGTGCAGCGCGTGTGCAGCCGCGAGGTGCCGGTGCCGTATGCGGCACACCTGGAAGAGGCCGCGCTGCCGAGCGTCGAGGCCATCGTTGCCGCCGCGCGCGGGCTGCAGGGAGCAAGCTGACCGTGGAAGCCTTCCGGATGCCGGCGCTGGGGGCTGACATGGAGCAGGGCCGCCTCGTGCAATGGTGCGTGCCGGCCGGCGCGCGGGTGAAGCCGGGCGACGTGGTCGCGGTGGTGGAGACCCAGAAGGGCGCGATCGACGTCGAGATCTTCCTGGAAGGCGTGCTGGTGGATCCCGTGCCGGTGGGCACCGAGTTGCCGGTGGACGCGGTGCTGGCCTATGTGCGGGCCGAGGGAGAGGCGGTGCAGGCTTCGCCGCCTGCGGCGCCGCCGCCCGTCCAGCCCGTCGCGCCCGTCGCTACCCGGGTGACGGCTGTGGCGCCCCCGGGGCCGGCCGCCGCCATGTCGCACGGGAAGGCCAGCCCCGGAGCGCGCAAGCGTGCCGCCGAGCTGGGCGTCGACCTCTCCGGCGTAGCGGGCACGGGCCCCGAGGGGGGCATCAGCCTCGCGGACGTGGAGCGCGCCGCGCAGGCGCCGCGTGCCGCCACCGCGCCGGCCCGCAACTGGGACCCGGCGCAGATGCGCGTCGCGATCGCGGCGGCGATGAGCCGCTCCAAGCGCGAGATTCCGCACTACTACCTGGTGCAGGCGATCGACTTTGGCGCGGCGCAACGCTGGCTCGACGACTTCAATGCCGGCCGCGCACCGGTGGACCGGCTGTTGCCCGCGGTGCTGCTGCTCAAGGCGACGGCGCTGGCGCTGGCCGAAGTGCCCGGCTTCAACGGCTACTGGCGCGACGGCGCGGCGCAACTCTCGCGCGCCGTGCATGTCGGCTGGGCCGTGAACCTGCGCGGCGGCGGCCTGGTCGTGCCCGCCGTGCACGACGCCGACCGGGCGAGCCTGCCGGCCCTGATGGCGACGCTGCGCGACGTGGTGCAGCGCGCGCGCAGCGGCGGCCTGCGCAGCTCGGAGCTGGCCGATTCCACCGTCACCGTGACGAGCCTCGGCGAGCGCGGCGCCGACAGCGTGCTAGGCGTGATCTATCCGCCGCAGCTCGCCGTGGTCGGCTTCGGGCGCATCGCGCCGCGGCCCTGGGTCACGGGCGGCCAACTCGCGGTACGGCCCGTCGTGCAAGCGAGCCTCGCTGCGGATCACCGCGCCAGCGACGGCCATGCCGGCGCACGCTTTCTCGAAGCCCTGGATGCCGCCTTGCAGGAGCCGCAGCGCCTGGAAGGAAAACGCCCATGAACGAAACGCTGGCGCGCGCCCTGGCGGCCGAGGTGCTGGCCGGCATCGCCCCGGAGGCCGACCTCGCCACCGTGCGTGACCACGAGGACCTGCGCGTGGCGCTGGACCTCGACTCGATGGACTTCATGAACTTCGTGATCGGCCTGAGCGAGCGCACCGGCCGCGCGATCCCGGAAGCCGACACGCCGAAGCTGCACACGCTGCGCGGGCTGCTGGCATACCTCGCGGCGGCGTGACGCGCCACGGCCGGGCGAGCCCGCGGGACGCCGGCATTGGCCCATGCGTTTGACGCTGCTTTCCTACGCGCCGCGCGAGACGGCCCGGCGAAGCTCGCTCCACGACACCGTGGAGACGACGCGATGCAAGAGATGAACCTGATGCCCACGCTGGCGGAGGCCAGCGTCCCCATGCCGGTCGAGCAGGTCCCGCCGGAGCTCGAAGAACCTTCGCCCCTGCAGAAGATCAAGGCAGCCGACGAGGCGCGCGACGGCTTCCCCGGCGAGCACTGGCTGGTGCTGGCGCTGGGCGTCGCCGTCTGGCAGACCACCCGCCGCAACCGCAACTGGGCGGTGCGCACGGTGGGGGCCTTCGCCGCCAGCGCGCTGGTGGCACGGGCCGCCAGCGGGCGCGACGGGCTGTCGAAGGTGCTTCGCTACACGCCCTTCGGCCGCGGGATCCGCAACTGCCCGCCCTGCGAGCAGAAATAGTCCGTCGTTCCCGCGCAGGCGGGAACCCAGGGCTTTCGAAATGAAGAAGGGGCGCATGGCGCCCCTCCCGAATGCCCTGGATCCCCGCCTGCGCGGGGATGACGCAGGCTAGAGCACGTCGCTCGCGAAGTCCGCCAGCCGCGAACGCTCGCCGCGTGCCAGCGTGATGTGGCCGCTGTGGGGCCAGCCCTTGAACTTGTCGACCGCGAAGGTGAGGCCGGACGAGCCTTCGGTGAGGTAGGGCGTGTCGATCTGCGCCAGGTTGCCCATGCAGATGATCTTGGTGCCCGGGCCGGCGCGCGTGATCAGCGTCTTCATCTGCTTGGGGGTGAGGTTCTGCGCCTCGTCGATGATCACGTACTTGTTGAGGAAGGTCCGGCCGCGCATGAAGTTCATGCTCTTGATCTTGATGCGGCTGCGGATCAGCTCGTTCGTCGCGGCACGGCCCCATTCGCCGGCGCCGTTGTCGCTCTTGCCCAGCACTTCGAGGTTGTCGTCGAGCGCGCCCATCCAGGGGCCCATCTTCTCCTCCTCGGTGCCCGGCAGGAAGCCGATGTCCTCGCCCACGCTCACGGTGGCGCGCGTCATGATGATCTCGGTGTAGCGGCGCTCGTCCAGCACCTGCGTGAGGCCGGCGGCCAGCGCCATCAGCGTCTTGCCGGTGCCGGCGGTGCCCGAGAGCGTCACGAAGTCGATCTCGGGGTCCATCAGCAGGTTCATCGCGAAGTTCTGTTCGCGGTTGCGGGTGGTCACGCCCCAGACGCAGTTCTTCAGGTGGCCGAAATCCTTCAGCGTCTTCAGCACCGCCGTCTTGCCGCGGATTTCCGTCACGCGGGCATAGAGGCTCGGCTCGCCCGGCGCCTCGAAGAACACGAACTGGTTGATGAACAGGCTCGGGACGATGGGCCCGCTGATCCGATAGAAGGTGTGGTGGCCGGACTGCCAGCTCTCCACCGTCTTGCCGTGCTTGGCCCAGAAGTCCGGGGGCAGGGCGAGCGAACCCGAATACATCAGGTCCAGGTCGTCCAGCGTCTTGTCGTTGCGGTAGTCCTCGGTGTTCAGGCCCAACGCGCGCGCCTTGACGCGCATGTTGATGTCCTTGGACACCAGCACCACCTGCCGCGGCGCATGCTTCTCCTGCAGGGCCTGCACCACGCTGAGGATCTGGTTGTCCGCCTTCCCCGGCGGCAGGCCCATCGGCAGCCCGGTGGGCGACAGCGGCATGGTCTGGAAGAACAGGCAGCCGCCGGCTTCCTTGTGGCCGGTGCTGTCCAGCTTGAGGCCGGTGGTGATTTCCGCGCCTTGGGCGCTCGCCATGGCGTCCAGCGAACGGCTGGCCTGGCGCGCGTTGCGGGCGACTTCCGTGGTGCCCTTCTTGTGGCCGTCGAGCTCTTCCAGCACCACCATGGGCAGGAAGATGTCGTGCTCGTCGAAGCGGAACAGGCTCATCGGGTCGTGCATCAGGACGTTGGTGTCCAGCACGAACATCTTGGCGGGCCCGGTGGGCTTCTTCTTCTTGGGCTGCGGCGCGGGGACGGTCACGTCCTTGCGGCGCTTGGCCGGCTGCGGCTCGTCGAGGTAGGTCTCGATGTCGGCGTCGTAACTGCCCACGGGCACGTCGCCGCCGCCGGCGCGGGGGTCCAACTCGTCCAGGCCCTCCGGCAGTTCCAGCAGCTCAGCCGCCGGAGCCTCCGATTTTCGCGCCGCCTTTTGCGAGGAACGGGCCGGGGCATCGAAGGCTTCCGGCGGAAGGAGGGCGGCGCGCTTGGACGGTGCGGGAGGCAGGGGCATGAGGGGTACGGCTTCCTGTTGAGATACTCGGAAAACAAAAAAGCCGCCAGGCGGGCCAGGCGGCTTCTTCGGGTCTGACGGTGATGACGCGTCGCGTCTCGATCAACGGCATGAATTCATTATGCACACCATGCCCGGCACGACAATGTCGGACGGCGACCTGTTGTGCTGAAGCGTCAGGCGGCCTTCTTCAGCAGCTTGACCGCCTTGAGCACATCGTCCACGTGCCCCGGCACCTTCAGGCCGCGCCATTCCTGCTTGAGGATGCCGTCGGCGCCCACCAGGAAGGTGCTGCGCTCGATGCCCTTGACCTTCTTGCCGTACATGATCTTGTTCTTGACCACGCCGAACATGTGGCACATCTTTTCCTCGGTGTCGGCGATCAGCTCGAAGGGCAGCTCCAGCTTGGCCTTGAACTCGTCGTGCGACTTCATGTTGTTGCGCGAGACGCCGAACACCACCGCGCCGGCCTTCACGAAATCCTTGTACTTGTCGCGGAACTGCATGGCCTCGGTGGTGCAGCCGGGGGTATTGTCCTTGGGGTAGAAGTACAGGACCACGACCTGCCCGACGTGCGACGTGTTGGTCACCTTGGTGCCGCCGGTGGCGTTCGCTTCGAATTCTGGAAGGGGTTTGTTGACAACGATCGCCATGGTGTCCTGATGCGGTGGGTGGTTCTGTGTGACAGTCTTGTCTCGTTGGCGGGGGCTTCGCGCAGGCCCGGCCGCAACACGAGATTTTACAGCGAAACGGCTATTCGCCGCCTCCCGGCCTCAGGGAGCCGTATCGAGAAGGAGGGCCACTGCGACGTCGCGCCCCTCCTGCGCCAGGATGTTGTAGGTGCGGCAGGCC
This sequence comes from Comamonadaceae bacterium, assembly GCA_004144865.1. GTDB lineage: Bacteria > Pseudomonadota > Gammaproteobacteria > Burkholderiales > Burkholderiaceae_C > Ramlibacter. The sequence goes on along the minus strand of SEAY01000045.1, from coordinate 65,839 downwards.
GCCGCGGTATCCATCGTTTCGATGCCGATGCGGCGCTGCGCCAGCGGCACGATCCACGCCGGCCGGGGGAAGCGGATGCGCGCTCCGCTGCCGAAGATCACCACTTCCACCTGCAGCTGCGCCAGCACCTCGAAATCGGCCGGGCCGAGGTCCTCGAAGCGCGCGGCCCAGGGGATGCGCTGGCCGCCGGAGCCAATCACGACGTTGTGCGTGATCTTTTCCGGGCCCACGCCCACCCAGCCGGGGCCGTAGCCGCTGATGGTCTGGACGTCGGATCGATCGGGCTGGAGTTTCAAGGGCGCGGCGCAGGAGGGAACGCCCGGGAGGGCAATGCACGGACTGTGGTCAAATTATAGGTTTCACCTCGCATCCGCGCCCGTCAGGAGGGCTTTTTGAAGACCGTCCAGAAATCCACCAAGCTCGCCAATGTCCTCTACGACATCCGGGGACCGATCATGGACGCCGCCCGCCAGATGGAGGAGGAAGGCCACAAGGTCATCAAGCTGAACATCGGCAACCTCGCGCCGTTCGGCTTCGACGCCCCCGAGGAAATCCAGCAGGACATGATCCGCAACCTGCCGAATTCGGCGGGCTACTCCGACAGCAAGGGCATCTTCGCCGCGCGCAAGGCGGTGATGCACTACACGCAGCAGCAGGGCATCCAGGGCGTCACCCTCGACGACATCTGGCTCGGCAACGGCGCCAGCGAGCTGATCGCGCTCTCCACCAACGCGCTGCTGAACGAGGGCGACGAGCTGCTGCTGCCCTCGCCGGACTACCCGCTGTGGACGGCGAGCACCGCGCTTTCGGGCGGCACGCCGGTGCACTACATGTGCGACGAGGCCAACGGCTGGATGCCGGACCTGGACGACATCCGCCGCAAGATCACGCCCGCGACCAAGGGCATCGTGGTGATCAACCCGAACAACCCGACGGGCGCGCTGTATTCCGACGACCTGCTCAAGGAACTGGTGGACATCGCGCGCCAGCATGGCCTCGTGATCTTCGCCGACGAGGTCTACGACAAGGTGCTGTACGAGGGCGTGAAGCACACGGCCATCGCCAGCCTGTCGCGGGACGTGCTCACGCTCACGTTCAACTCGCTCTCCAAGAGCTACCGCTCCTGCGGCTACCGCGCCGGCTGGATGGTCCTGTCCGGCGACAAGAGGGCGGCGGCCGACTATGTCGAGGGCCTCAACATGCTCTCGAACATGCGCCTGTGCTCCAACGTGCCGGGCCAGTTCGCCATCCAGACGGCGCTGGGCGGCTACCAGAGCATCAACGAACTGGTGGGCCCCGGCGGGCGCCTGCGCCGCCAGCGCGACCTGGCCCACGAGCTGATCACCGCCATTCCCGGCGTCACCTGCAACAAGCCGCAGGCGGCCCTGTACATGTTCCCGCGGCTCGATCCGAAGGTCTATCCGATCCAGGACGACCGCCAGTTCTTCCTGGAGCTCCTGCAGGAGACGCGGGTGATGCTGGTGCAGGGTTCGGGCTTCAACTATCCCGACAACCAGCACTTCCGCATCGTGTTCCTGCCGCACGAGGACGACCTGCGCGAGGCCGTCGGCCGCATCGCGCGCTTCCTCGACAACTATCGCAAGCGACACTCGAAATGAAACCGATCCAAGTCGGCCTGCTGGGCATAGGCACCGTGGGCAGCGGCGTCTTCAATGTCCTGAAGCGCAACCAGGCCGAAATCCAGCGCCGCGCCGGCCGCGGCATCGCCATCACGATGGTGGCCGACCTCGACACCGCGCGCGCCGAAGCCGTGGTCGGCGGCAGTGCCAAGGTGGTGAAGGACGCGCGCGAGATCATCGCCAACCCCGACATCGACATCGTGATCGAGCTAATCGGCGGCTATGGCATCGCGCGCCAGCTGGTAATGGAGGCCATCGAAAAGGGCAAGCACGTCGTCACCGCCAACAAGGCGCTGCTGGCCGTGCACGGCACCGAGATCTTCGCGGCCGCCCACGCCAAGGGCGTGATGGTCGCCTTCGAGGCCGCGGTGGCCGGCGGCATCCCGATCATCAAGTCCCTGCGCGAGGGCCTGACGGCCAACCGCATCGAGTGGATCGCCGGCATCATCAACGGCACCACCAACTTCATCCTGTCGGAGATGCGGGACAAGGGCCTGGACTTCGAGGTGGTGCTGAAGGAAGCGCAGCGTCTCGGTTACGCCGAGGCCGACCCGACGTTCGACATCGAGGGCGTGGACGCCGCGCACAAGGCGACCATCATGAGCGCCATCGCCTTCGGGGTGCCGGTGCAGTTCGACAAGGCCTACGTCGAGGGCATCACGAAGCTCTCCGCGGTGGACATCGAGTACGCCGAGCAACTGGGCTACCGCATCAAGCTGCTGGGGATCACCAAGCGCACCGCCAAGGGCATCGAGCTGCGGGTGCACCCGACGCTGGTGCCGTGCAAGCGCCTGATCGCCAACGTGGAAGGCGCGATGAACGCCGTGATGGTGCAGGGCGACGCCGTCGGCACCACGCTGTACTACGGCAAGGGCGCCGGCAGCGAGCCGACCGCCAGCGCCGTGATCGCCGACCTGGTGGACGTCACGCGCCTGCACACGGTGGACGCCGCGCACCGCGTGCCGCACCTGGCTTTCCAGCCCGAGGCGATCAGCGACGAGGTGATCCTCCCCATGAGCGAGGTGGTCACCAGCTACTACCTGCGCCTGCGCGTGGCCGACCAGGCGGGCGTGCTGGCGAAGGTCGCGGGCCTGCTCGCCAATGCGGGCATCAGCATCGACGCCATGCTGCAGCGCGAGGCTTCGGCGGTGGGCGGCCAGGGCTCCACGCATACCGACCTGATCCTGCTCACGCACAGCGTGCGCGAAGGCACCATGAACGAGGTGCTCGCGCAGGTGCAGGGGCTGGCCACCGTGCTCGCGCCCATCACCCGCATCCGCAAGGAAGAACTGGCCTGAGGGGCCCGAGGACCATGCTGTACCTGTCCACCCGCGGCCACCCGGACCGCAAGCATTTCTGCGAGATCCTCCTGGAAGGCCTTGCGCCCGACGGCGGCCTGTACCTGCCCGAGCGCTATCCGCAGGTCGACGCCACCACCCTCGCGAAGTGGCGCGGCCTGCCGTACGCCGACCTCGCCTTCGAGGTGCTGTCCCTCTACATCGACGACATCCCGGCCGACGACCTGCGCGCGATCTGCCGCAAGACGTACACGCCGGAAGTCTTCGGCAGCCGCGAGATCGTGCCCCTGCGCAAGCTGGAAGAGGGCGTGTATCTCGAAGCCCTGTCCAACGGCCCCACGCTGGCCTTCAAGGACATGGCCATGCAGCTGCTGGGCAACCTGTTCGAGTACGAACTGGCCCGGCGCGGCGAGGAGCTCAACATCCTGGGCGCCACCTCCGGCGACACGGGCAGCGCGGCCGAATACGCCATGCGGGGCAAGAAGGGCGTGCGGGTCTTCATGACCTCGCCCGAAGGCCGCATGAGCCCGTTCCAGCAAGCGCAGATGTTCAGCCTGCAGGACGCGAACATCCACAACCTCGCCATCGAGGGCGTGTTCGACGACTGCCAGGACATCGTGAAGGCGGTGTCGAACGACCTGGCGTTCAAGCGCAAGTACCGCATCGGCACGGTCAATTCGATCAACTGGGCGCGGCTGGTGGCGCAGGTGGTCTATTACTTCGCCGGGTACTTCCAGGCCACCAAGGGCAACGACGAGCGCGTGAGCTTCGCCGTGCCCTCCGGCAACTTCGGCAACATCTGCGCCGGCCACGTCGCCCGCATGATGGGCCTGCCGATCGCCCAGCTGGTGCTGGCCACCAACGAGAACGACGTCCTCGACGAGTTCTTCCGCACCGGCGTCTATCGCGTGCGCGGCAGCAGGGACACCTACGAGACCTCGAGCCCCTCGATGGACATCTCCAAGGCGAGCAACTTCGAGCGCTTCGTGTTCGACCTGCTGGAGCGCGACGGCGCCAGGCTGCGCTACCTGTTCGCCGAGGAACTCGCGGCCAAGGGGCAGTTCACCCTTTCCGGCGACATTGCCCGCGCCCGCACGCAGTACGGCTTCGTGTCCGGCCGCAGCACGCACGCCGACCGCGTCTCCACGATCCGCGACACCTGGCAACGCTTCGGCACCATGATCGACACCCACACGGCCGACGGCCTGAAGGTCGCGCGCGAGCGGCTGCAGCCCGGCGTGCCGATGATCGTGCTGGAGACGGCGCTGCCGATCAAGTTCGCCGCCACCATCGTCGAGGCGCTCGGTCGTGAACCGGAGCGCCCGGCGAAGTTCGCCGGCATCGAGGACCTCCCGAAGCGCGTGACCTTGCTGCCGGCCGACGCCGCGCAGGTCAAGCAGTTCATCGCGGCGCACTGCGCATGAAAGTCGTCGGATTCGCTGGTTACTCCGGCTCTGGCAAGACCCACCTCGTCGAACAGCTGATCCCCGCGCTCAAGCTGCGCGGGCTGCGCGTGTCCGTCGTGAAGCACGCCCACCACGACTTCGACATCGACCATCCCGGCAAGGACAGCTATCGGCACCGCGAGGCGGGAGCGTTCGAGGTGGTGGTCGCGTCGGACCGCCGGCTGGCGCTGATGCGCGAGTTCGAGCAGGAGGCCCGGCTCAGCGTGCACCAGCTGCTGGCGGAACTGTGGGACGGCGTGGATTGGGTGCTGGTCGAGGGCTTCAAGCACAGCAACCTGCTGAAGGTCGAGGTCTGGCGGCCCGAGGCCGGCAAGCCGGCGCGCTACCCGGACGACGAATTCATCGTGGCCATCGCCACGGACGAGCCGGGCCGGCTGCCGGAGCCCACCCTGCGGCCCGTGCTGGATCTGAACGACCCGGATGCGGTGGCGCAGTGGCTGGTCGAGAATGGCCACCGGTTCGACTACGACCCGGAGAGATACGCGTGAACACGCCACGGCCGCCGCTGCGCAACCTCGACGACGCGCTCGCCGACCTGCTCGCGCGCGCGCAGCCGCTCGCGGACACAGAATCCGTGTCCACCTTCGAGGCGGACGGGCGCGTGCTTGCCGAAGACCTCGTGTCCGCGCTGCAGGTGCCGCCGCAGGACAACAGTTCCATGGACGGCTATGCGGTGCGCAGGGCGGAGATTGCCGACGAGGGCGTGCCGCTGCCCGTGAGCCAGCGCATTCCCGCCGGCGCGGCGGCGCAGCCGCTGCAGCCCGGCACCGCGGCGCGCATCTTCACGGGGGCAACGGTACCCGCGGGTGCCGACGCCATCGTGATGCAGGAAGACACCGAGGCGCTGGAAGATGGCCGCGTGCGCATCCTGCGCGTGCCGTCGGAGGGCCAGTGGATCCGCCGCAGCGGCGAGGACATCACGCGCGGCAGCACCGTGCTGGCGCGCGGTGAGCGCCTGGGCCCCGCCGCGCTGGGCCTTGCGGCCAGCATAGGCCGCGACAGCGTGCAGGTGGCGCGCCGGCCGCGCGTGGCGCTGTTCTCCACCGGCGACGAACTGGTGATGCCCGGTGCGGTGGCGCCCGAGGCCATGAAGCCCGGCGCGATCTACAACTCGAACCGCTTCTTCCTGCGCAGCCTGCTGTTGCGCATGGGCTGCGAGGTGCGCGACCTCGGCATCGTCCCCGATCGTCGGGATGCCACGCTGGACGCCCTGCGCGAGGCCGCACGCGACAACGACCTGATCCTCACCAGCGGCGGCGTGTCGGTCGGCGAGGAAGACCACATCAAGCCCGCGGTGCAACAGCTGGGGTCGCTGGACCTCTGGCAGATTTCGATGAAGCCCGGCAAGCCTTTCGCGCACGGGCGCGTGGGCGATGCGCATTTCATCGGCTTGCCGGGCAATCCCGTCTCCAGCTTCGTCACCTTCCTGCTGCTGGTGCGGCCCTTCCTGCTGAAGCTGCAGGGGGCCACGCGCCTGGAGCCGCGCGAGGTGCAGTTGCCGGCGCACTTCGACTGGCCGCGTGCGGACAAGCGACGTGAGTTCCTGCGGGCGCGCCGCGATGCGCAGGGCGGCGTCGCGCTGTTCCCCAACCAGAGTTCCGGCGTGCTCACGTCCACCGTGTGGGCCGACGGGCTGGTCGACGTGGCAGGCGGGCAGGTGATCGCGCGGGGTGAGCGCGTGCGTTTCCTGCCGCTGGCGGAGCTTCTCGCATGAACCTGAAGATCCGCTATTTCGCCTCGATCCGCGAGGCCGTGGGGCAGGGCGCCGAGACGCTGCAGACCCGCAGCGAGACGCTGGGCGCGCTGCGCGACGAGCTGGTCGCGCGCGGCGAGCCCTATGCCACGGCCCTGGCCCGCGGCCGCGCGGTGCGCATGGCGCTGGACCAGGAGATGAGCGACGACGGCGCGGCCCTGCGCGAGGGCTGCGAGGTTGCTTTCTTTCCCCCCGTCACGGGAGGCTGAGGCCATGGCCGCCCGCGTGTCCATCCAGACCGAGGACTTCGACGTCGCCGCCGAGATCGCCGCGCTGCGTCGCGAGGATGCGGGTGTTGGGGCGGTGTGCAGCTTCATCGGCACGGTGCGGGACCGCAACGACGGCAGCAGCGTGAGCGCGATGGAGCTGGAGCACTATCCCGGCATGACGGAAAAGGCGATCGACGAGATGATCGACGAGGCCTTCCGCCGCTTCGACATCCGCGGCGCCCGCGTGATCCATCGCGTCGGCCCCCTGCAGCTGCAGGACCAGATCGTGCTGGTGGTGGTCACATCCTCGCACCGCGGCGAGAGCTTCCGCGCCTGCGAGTTCCTGATGGACTACCTGAAGACGCAGGCGCCGTTCTGGAAGAAGGAAAGCACCCCCGAAGGCGAGCGCTGGGTCGATGCCCGCGTGGCGGACGATGCGGCGCTGGAGCGCTGGGGCATCGCGAGCCGCAACGGCTAGCTCTGTAGGCCGGCGGGGAGCGCGGAGCCGAATCCCGGTGTCTTGCGCGGTGAAAAGTTGGGGTTCGGCTTCGCGCTCACCCCAACCTACGACGTACGACCTACGAGCGCCTGAACCCGCGGCGCCGCGCCGCATCCCGTAGGTCGGGGTGAGCGCGAAGCCGAACCCCGACATTCCGTGGCGTCGCGCGGCGCCGAAGCGTCCACCGCGTGCCGGGCGTCACTTCGGCTGGAACCCGCTGTCCCGGATGATCTTCGTCCAGGTCTGCGTGTAACCCTTCACGCGGTTCGCAAAGGGCGCCTGTGGCTGGTATTCCACCGTCAGGCCCATGCCCGTGAGGCGCTCGTGCACGTCCGGCATCGCGACGACCTGCTGCAGCGCCTTGCCGATGCGCTCCAGCTGCGCGGGCGGCGTGCCCGCGGGGGCGAACAGTCCGTAGTAGGGCAGGTCCTCCAGGCCGGCGAGGCCCAGTTCCCTGAACGTGGGCACGTCCGGCAGGATGGCCTGGCGCTTGTTCCCGATCACCGCGACCATGCGGATCTTGCCGGCTTTCTGGTTCTCGACGAAGTCCGGCACCGAGCCCATGCCGGCGCTGATCTGGTTGCCCAGCATGTCCGCCATCATGGGCGCGCTGCCGCGGTACGGCGCCGCCTGCAGGTCCAGCTGGTACTTCTTCGCCATCAGGGTGACCAGGAACTCGGGGATGGAACCCGGCGCCGGCACGCCGATGGTGTCCTTGCCGCCCTTGGCGGACTTCACCCAGGCCACGTACTCGGCCACCGATTTCGCGGGCGTTTCGCCCGCGACCGCCAAGCCGTTGGCGAAGGTCGCGAAGCCGGCCACCGGCACGAAATCGGCGGCGGGGTCGAAGCCGGCGTTCTTCGTCACCAGCGGCAGGATCGAGATGGAATGGTCGTGGCTGAGGAACAGCGTCGTGCCGTCCGGCGCCGCCGCCTTGAGCGCGTGCGCCGCGATCTGCCCGCCGGCGCCCGCGCGGTTCTCCACCACCACCGGCTGGTTCAGCACGTCCTTCATCTTCTCGGCCAGCACGCGTGCGATGGCATCGGTGCCGCCGCCGGGCGGGAAGCCCACGAGGATGCGGATCGGCGTGCCGCCCGGGGCCTGGGCGTGGGCGAGGCCGGCGGCAGCGGTGAAGAGGCCTGCCAGCAGCAGGCGGCGCAGGGGTTGGAAGCGGTGGGGTTGGGCCATGGGCCCGAAGCATAGCCGCGCTGCGCTTACGCCGCCTGACGCGCCGGTGCGGGCGGCGGCACGAAGGCCGCCCGGGCCTCGTCCTCGAGTTCACCGGTCAGCAACTGCAGCAGGTGGAGCAGCTGTTCCTGCTGCGCGCGGTCCAGCGGGCCCATCAGCCGCTTGTAGGCGCGCTCGGCGGGCTTCTGCGCCTGCTGCAGCACGCGCGCGCCCTGTTCGGTGAGGCTCACCGACACATTGCGCCGGCTTCCCGCGGAAGGGCCGCGCGTGACCAGCCCGCGCGCTTCCAGGCCGCGCAGCACCCGCAGCACCGTGACCTTGTCGAAGCCGAGGGCGCGCGCCAGGCTCGACTGGCCCAGGCCTGGATGCGCCTGCAGCACCGTGAGCACGCCGAACTGGGCGGGCGTCAGCGCCAGCTCCTTGCACGCGTCCTCGAACACGGCGGCGGAAATCTGGTGCGCGCGGCGCAGCAGGAAGCCGGGGCGGGCATACAGGCGGGAGAGGGTCTGCGGGGTCTTCGGCGGAGGGGGCACGGCTGGAGGGGATCGCGTCCGGGTATGCGCGGATTGTGCCTTGCCGCGGGCCCGGCGATAGTCGTTAGCATGCCAACCATCCAATCGCAACCCATGAAGCTGCTGCGCGCCGCCGCCGCGTTGCTTGCCATCTGCAGCCTGCAGGCCGCCGCGCAGGCGCCCCAGCCGTCCGCCGCAGGCGTGCCGCTGAAGCTCATCGTTCCGTTCACGCCGGGCACCGGCATCGACATCGTGGCCCGCACCGTCGGGCCGCGCCTGGCCCAGCGCCTGAGCCGCCCCGTGGTGGTGGAGAACCGCACCGGCGCCTCCGGCAACATCGGCACCGAAGCCGTGGTGCGCGCGCCCGCCGACGGCAACACGCTGCTGGTGAGCGTCAACACCCTCGTCATGAACCGCGGCCTCTATCCGCAACTGCCCTTCGACCCGGTGAAGGACCTCGTGCCGGTCGCGCTCACGAGCTGGGGCCAGCTGGTCCTGGTGACGCACCCCGGCACGAAGATCACCAGCGCCGGCGCGCTGGTGAAGGCGGCGAAGGAGCGGCCCGGCCGCCTGAACTACGCCAGCCCCGGCGTGGGCACGCCGCACCACATGTCGATGGAGCTGTTCAAGCAGGCCGCCGGCGTGTACCTCACGCATATCCCGTACCGCGGGACCGCGCAGGCCGTGACCGACCTGCTGGGCGGCCAGGTGGAAGCCATGTTCCTGCCCATCCACGTGGCGCTGCCGCACGTGAAGACGGGCAAGCTGGTCGCGCTGGCGATCGGCAGCGACAAGCGCCATGCGCTGATGCCCGACGTGCCCACCGTCGCGCAGGCGAACGCGGGCGACGTGAACGTGGACATGTGGTACGGCATCTTCGCCCCGCCGGGTACCCCGCCGGACCAGGTGGCCCAGCTCAATCGCGAGCTGAAGGACATCCTCGCCACGCCCGAGGTGCGCACCGCCTTCCAGGCGCAGGGCATGGACCCCGCGTGGAGTTCGGCGGAGGACTTCCGCCGCCTGGTCGTGCGCGACGCCGAGCGCTGGGCCGGCGTGATCCGCGCCGCCAACATCAAGCCCGAGTAGTCGCATGCGCATCGCAGTCGTGGGCGGGGGCATAGGTGGCCTCGCGCTGGCGCTCGGCCTGCAGCAGCGCGGCATCGCGTGCGAGGTCTTCGAGGCCGCGCCGCAGGTGAAGGAGCTGGGCGTGGGCATCACGCTGCTGCCGCACGCCATGCGCGAGCTGGCGGCCCTGGGAGTGCAGCCGGAGCTGGAGGCCCTGGGCATCGAGAACCTCGAAAGCGTTTTCTTCAATCGCTGGGGGCAGTACATCTACCGCGAGCCGCGCGGGCGGCATGCCGGCTACGGCGTGCCGGAGCTCGGCATGCATCGCGGCAAGCTGCATGGCGTGCTCTACCGCGCGGCCGTGGAGCGTCTCGGCGCGGCGCATGTCCACCTGGACCACCGCTGCACGGGCCTGCAGCAGGACGACCGTGAGGTCACGCTCTCCTTCGAGGACGCCACCGGCCGCCCGCACCCGTGCGTCACGGCGGACGTGGTGATCGCCTGCGACGGCGTGAATTCGGCCGTGCGCCGCCAGTTCTATCCGCAGGAGCAGGTGGCCTTCGCCGGCATCAACACCTGGCGGGGCGTGACGGTGCACCCGCCGATCCTCGGCGGCAAGACCTACCTGCGCATCGGTTCCATCGACACCGGCAAGATGGTGATCTATCCCATCGTCGACGACGTGGACGGGAAGGGCAACCAGTTGATCAACTGGGTGGCCGAGATCCGCAGCGCCGACCGGGGCAGGAACGACTGGAACAAGCCCGGCAGCCTGCAGGACTTCCTGCCGGTCTACGCGGACTGGCGATTCGACTGGCTCGACGTGCCCCGGCTGATCTCCACGGCCAGCGAGGTCCTGGAATACCCGATGGTCGACAAGGACCCGGTTCCGCGCTGGACCTTCGGGCGTGTCACCCTGCTCGGGGACGCCGCGCACCCGATGTATCCGCGGGGGTCCAATGGCAGCGCGCAGGCGCTGATCGACGCGGCGATGCTGGCCAGCTTGCTGGGCGAGCGCGGCGATCCCGTGGCGGCCCTTCGGCAGTACGAGGCCGTGCGCCTGCCGGCGACCGCGCGCGTGGTGGAAACCAACCGGACCGTGCCGCCGGACTTCATCATCATGAAGGCGGACGAATTGAGCGGGGGCCGGCCCTACGAAGGCAGCATCGACGACCTGGTGAGCCAGGAGGAACTGCGGCGCATCTCGGACGACTACAAGAAGGTCGCGGGATTTTCGCTGGAAGCGACGAAGTAGCCCTCCACCGTCATTCCCGCGCAGGCGGGAATCCAGGGCGCCCTGGGTCCCCGCCTGCGCGGGGACGACGAAGGATCAGTTCAAGTAGCGTGGCCGCGGCGGCTCCGCGCCGTCTTCCTGCGGCGGCTCGGCAGGCGCGTGCGCGAAAGGCTCGCGCCATTGCGACTGCAGCAGCGCCTGGTCGAGCAGGTGCATCAGGCCCTGCATCAGCTTGGGCTGCATCTCCATCTGGAAGGTGCGCGGCTTGGCGTCGCCGTGCGGCGGCCGCTCGTTGAAATTCAGGCACAGCGGCCCGGCCGTGAGGGGGCTGGCGTCCACGTCGGTCACCAGCAGCGGGTCCTCGCCCAGCGGCAGGTCGGCCTGCCCTTCCTTGTAGGGCGTGTCGAAGTCGGCGTGCTGCAGGAACTCCTCCTTGCGGAAATCCGCCATCCAGCTTGAGCAGGTGCTCGGTGAGGAGCTTGGTGAGGAGCGGCCACAGGCCTACCATCAGGCGGCGGGTGAGCCACATGCGCATCTCCTCCCCCTCGGTGGTGTTCACGCGCATGAGGATGCGGTCCTGCTCGGGCAGGTAGGTCACCGACATCTGGTGGATCTGCATGGACTTGATTCTAGTCAGCACGCGAGGGCGGGTCCGGCCCACACTCCGGCCTTGAAAAGTACCGCGTCAAGCCTATCTGGGCCGTAACGGAGTATTTCGCACCCATGAGAATCGACAAGCTCACCACCAAGTTCCAGGAAGCGCTGGGCGAAGCCCAGAGCCTCGCGCTCGCCAACGACCATGCGTACATCGAGCCGCCGCACCTGCTGGTGGCGATGCTGCGCCAGGAAGACGGCCCGCGCGCGCTGCTGCAGCGCGCCGGCGTCAACGTGCCCGGCCTGCTGGCCGCCGCCGAAGGGGCGATGCACAAATTGCCGCAGGTGCAGGGCCAGGAGCAGATCGGCGTGGGCCGCGACCTCGCGGTGCTGCTGCAGGGCGCCGAAAAGGAAGCGCTCAAGCGCAACGACCAGTTCATCGCCAGCGAGAACTTCCTGCTGGCGCTGGCCGAGACCAAGCAGGACATCGGGCGCATCGCGCGCGAGAACGGCCTGTCGCGCAAGGCGCTGGAAGCCGCGGTCGACGCCGTGCGGGGAGGACAGAACGTGAATTCCGCTGAATCCGAAGGCCAGCGCGAGGCCCTCAAGAAATACACCCTGGACCTCACCGAGCGCGCCCGCATGGGCAAGCTCGATCCCGTGATCGGCCGCGACGAGGAGATCCGCCGTGCCATCCAGGTGCTGCAGCGGCGCACCAAGAACAACCCGGTGCTGATCGGCGAGCCGGGCGTGGGCAAGACCGCCATCGTGGAGGGCCTGGCCCAGCGCATCATCGCCGGGGAAGTGCCCGAGACGCTGAAGGGCAAGCGCGTCCTGTCGCTGGACATGGCCGCGCTGCTGGCGGGCGCCAAGTACCGCGGCGAGTTCGAGGAGCGGCTGAAGTCCGTGCTGACGGAGCTGGCCAAGGACGAGGGCCAGACCATCGTCTTCATCGACGAGCTGCACACCATGGTGGGCGCCGGCAAGGCCGAGGGCGCCATGGACGCGGGCAACATGCTCAAGCCGGCGCTCGCGCGCGGCGAGCTGCACTGCGTGGGCGCCACCACGCTCGACGAATACCGCAAGTACATCGAGAAGGACGCCGCGCTGGAGCGCCGCTTCCAGAAGATCCTCGTCGGCGAGCCGACGGTGGAGGCGACCATCGCCATCCTGCGCGGCCTGCAGGAGAAGTACGAGGTGCACCACGGCGTGGAGATCACCGACCCGGCGATCGTCGCTGCCGCGGAACTCTCGCACCGCTACATCACTGACCGGTTCCTGCCCGACAAGGCGATCGACCTGATCGACGAGGCCGCGTCCAAGGTGAAGATCGAGATCGATTCCAAGCCCGAAGCGATCGACCGGCTGGACCGCCGCATGATCCAGCTGCAGATCGAGCGCGAGGCGGTGAAGAAGGAGAAGGACGAAGCTTCGCAGAAGCGCCTGGGCCTCATCGAGGAGGAGATCGCGCGGCTGCGCCAGGAGATCTCCGACCTCGAGGAGATCTGGAAGTCGGAGAAGGCGCAGGCCCAGGGCAGCGCCCACGTGAAGGAAGAGATCGACAAGCTGCGGCGCGAGATCGAGGAGTCCACCCGCAAGGGCGACTTCAACAAGGTCGCGGAGCTGCAGTACGGCAAGCTGCCCACGCTGGAGAAGCAGCTGAAGGAAGCGCAGGCGGCGGAGACCGCCAAGGGCAAGAGCGGCAAGCCGCAGCTGCTGCGCACGCAGGTGGGCGCCGACGAGATCGCCGAAGTCGTCGCGCGCGCCACGGGCATCCCCGTGTCCAAGCTGATGCAGGGCGAGCGCGAAAAGCTGCTGCTGATGGAAGACAAGCTGCACGAGCGCGTGGTGGGCCAGGACGAGGCGATCAGCGCCGTGGCCAACGCCATCCGCCGCTCGCGCTCGGGCCTGTCCGATCCCAACCGCCCGACGGGCTCCTTCCTGTTCCTCGGCCCCACCGGCGTGGGCAAGACCGAGCTGTGCAAGGCGCTCGCCGGCTTCCTGTTCGACAGCGAGGAGCACCTGATCCGCGTCGACATGAGCGAGTTCATGGAGAAGCACTCGGTGGCCCGACTGATCGGCGCGCCCCCGGGCTACGTGGGCTACGAGGAGGGCGGCTACCTCACGGAAGCCGTGCGCCGCAAGCCCTACAGCGTGATCCTGCTCGACGAGGTCGAGAAGGCGCACCACGACGTGTTCAACGTGCTGCTGCAGGTGCTGGACGACGGCCGCCTCACGGATGGCCAGGGCCGCACCGTGGACTTCAAGAACGCGGTGATCGTGATGACGTCCAACATCGGCTCGCACATGATCCAGGCGATGGTGGGCAAGCCCTACGAGGACGTGAAGGAAGCGGTGTGGGACGAGCTGAAGAACCACTTCCGCCCCGAGTTCCTCAACCGCATCGACGAGACGGTGGTGTTCCACGGGCTGGGCGCCGACCACATCGCGCGCATCGCGAAGATCCAGCTGCGCGTGCTGGAGCAGCGCATGGCCAAGATGGACCTGCAGCTGGAGGTCACGCCGGCCGCGCTGGAGGAGCTTGCCAAGGTGGGCTTCGACCCCGTGTTCGGCGCGCGGCCGCTCAAGCGGGCGATCCAGCAGCGCATCGAGAACCCGCTGTCGCGGCTGATCCTGGAGGGGCGTTTCCCGCCCAAGAGCCAGGTCCAGGTGGAAGTGGATCCGGTGCGCGAGCCGGGGGTCTTCCACTTCAAGGGCGCGGTGGAGCCGGCGCCCGAGTCCATGTCGGCATGACGCGGTGTGGCCGCCGCGCCGGCGGGGCACTTTCCGCCTGCGCGACAATCACACCCGCATGCCCATCCTGCTGAACTTCCTCTTGCGAGCGCTGCTGCTGGCCGCCGGCGTGGTCCTCGCGCTGTCACTGGCCTGCGTGGCGCTCCTGCTGCTGGCCGTCTGGGGCGTGCGCGCCGCCTGGTGCAAGCTCACGGGCCGGCCGGTGATGCCGTTTGCGATGCGGATGGGACCCGGGCAGGCGTTCGAGGAGATGATGCGTCGCGCGCACCAGCCAGCGGAGCCCAGCCGCACGCCGCGCGCGGATTCCGCCGCAGGCCCGGCGCGCGGCCGGTTGGCCGACGTGACGGACGTCGAGCCGAAGTAGCTACATCCCCGCAGCCAGGAAACCGCCGTCCACGGGGATCGTGACCCCGGTGACGTACTTCGCCGCCGGCGAGGCCAGGTAGATCGCCGCGCCCGCGAGTTCGTCGAGGTCGCCGAAGCGGCCCATGGGCGTGCGCGCCACGGCGCGCGCCTTGCGCTCCTCCGTCATCGAGTCCTTGTTCAGCGCCGTCATGAAGAAGCCCGGCGCGATCGCGTTCACGCGCACGCCCCGCGCCGCCCACTCGGAGGCGAGCGTCTCCGTCATGGCCTTCACGCCGTGCTTGCTCATGCAGTAGATGCCGTTGCGCGCGAAGCCCCGGTAGCTCGCCAGCGACGCGATGCTGATGATGCAGCCGCTGCCGCGCCCCAGCATGGCCCGCCCGAACCAGCTGCTGGCGAACCAGACGCTCTTGACGTTGGTGTCCATGATCCGGTCGTAGTCCTCCGGCTCGTAATCCTCCGCGGCCGCGAGCTGCATCACGCCCTGCGCGTTGACCAGGATGTCCGGCAGGCCGACCGACACGCCGACGGCGCCCACGAACTCGCGGAGCGCGTCCATGTCGGTGGCGTCCACCGGGAACGCGCGCGAGCTGCGGCCCAGCGCGCGCAGCTGGCCGCATGCGCCCTCGAGCACGTCTTCGCGGCGGCCCGCCAGGTGCACGTCCGCGCCGGCCTCCGCCAGCCCCACGGCGATCGCCCGGCCTATGCCGCTGCCGCCGCCTATCACGAGCGCCTGCCTGCCCGCCAGGCCGAACCGGTGTTCCACCTTCATGCCGTCCTCCTCATTTCCGTCCCGCGTCCACGAACCCGAGCCGCTGCGACAGTTCGCGGGCGAACTTGCCGAGCGGCGCCCGCACGGAAGCGATCTTCTGGTGCGTCATGCGGTGCTTGGGGCCGACCACGCAGATCGAGCCCAGCACCTCGCCGGTGTGGCAGAAGACCGGCATCGCGATGCAGCGCAGCCCTTCGAACTGCTCTTCGTCGTCGAGCGCGTAGCCCGCGTTGCGGATGCGGCGCAGCTCCTGCTCGAAGGCGGGCACGGTGGTGATGGTCTTGGGGGTGAGCGCCACCATGGGTTCGCGTGCGAGCGCAGCCAGTACTTCGGCGCGTGGCAGCCAGCCGGCGATGGCCTTGCCCACGGCGGTGCAGTAGACAGGGCGCGTGCCGCCCACGTCCTGCACCACGCGCACGGGCCCGTCGTGTTCGCGCTTGGCGGCGATGGTGACGATGCCGTCCACCCAGGCGGCGACGCTGCTGCCTTCGCCCGTTTCCGCGGTGAGCTTCTCCAGCAGCGGCTGCGCGATCTCGCCGACCTGCGCCACGCTCCACTTGCGGCCCGTGAGCTGGTACGGCCGCGCGGAGAGCGCATAGCCGCGCGAGTCCTCCTCCTGCCGCAGCCACCCGAGCGCCACCAGCGTCTGCAGCAGGTGGTGCGCGGTGCTGCGGTGCAGGCCGAGGCGGCGCGCGATTTCCGCCAGGGCGAGCGGGCTGCCCGCCGCGGCCACCAGCTCGATCGCGGCGAGGCCGCGTTCCAGCGAGCGGTGCGTCGCCGCCGGACCGCTGGCGCGGTGCGCCGGATCGCTGCGTGCCGGGTGCGCCTGTTTCATAGTATTCAACGTGTCTGCGCGTTGCGTTTCATTTGCTAGATTAGCAGCAGCGGCCGCCATCCAGCAAGGTCCGCACAAGGAGACAAGCATGAGAGCCGTCCACGCCACGCGCGCGCTCTGCGCCGCCGCCGGTCTGCTGTTCGCCTTCGGCGCCGCCGCGCAGGCGCCTCGCACCTACACCCTCAAGTTCAACCACGTGCTCGGCCCGAAGGAGCCGTACCACGAGGGCTTCCTGAAGTGGGCCAAGCGGGTGGAGGAGCGCACCAAGGGCGGCCTGAAGGTGGAGGTCTTCCACAGCGCCCAGCTGGGGAAGGAGGAGGACATCATCGAGCAGATGCGCCAGGGCGCGAACCTGGGGCAGAACACGGACTCCGCGCGCATGGGCAACTACGTGCCCGCCATCGCGGTCATGAACGGCCCGTACTTCGTCGAGACGCTCGAGGAAGTCGGCAAGCTGCGCAAGGCGCCCAGCGTCGTGAAGTGGCAGGAAGAGCTCGCGGGCAAGCACGGGCTGAAGGTCGTGTGCTTCAACTGGGTGCAGGGCTACCGCCACTTCTTCACCAACAAGGTGGTGAAGAAGCCGGAGGACCTGAAGGGCCTGCGCGTGCGTACGCCGCCCGCGCCGATCTGGCAGGAGTCGGTGCGCGCGCTCGGTGCCGCGCCGGTGGCGATGGCTTTCGGCGAGATGTACCCGGCGCTGCAGCAGAAGGCGATCGACGGCGTCGAGCTGGTCTACAACAACATTCCCGCGGGGCGGTTCCACGAAGTGCTGAAGAACGTGGCCGAGACGCGCCACATCCTGCTGATCAACTTCGAGGTGGTGGGCAGCAAGTGGTTCGACGGCCTGCCGCGCGACTACCAGGCAGCGTTGACGGAGGAGTGCGACCGCGCCGGCGAGGAGACCAGCCGCGCGATCCTGGGTTCGGAGGAAGAGGTGAAGAAGCAGCTGCAGGCGCGCGGCATGACCGTGACGCAGGACGTCGACCTTGCCGCCTTCCGCCGCGCCGGCGAGAAGGCCTACGAGGAGCTGAAGCTGGTGGACGTGAAGAACGCGGTCCACCGCGAAATCGGGAAGAAGTAGGCGTGGCGGCGTCGTTGTACCGGCGCTTCTGCGCCGTGCAGGCCTTCGTGGCCGCAGCCCTCCTGGTCGCGATGGTGGGCCTGATCTTCCTGGGCGGCGTGGCGCGCATGGCGGGCCATCCGCTCAACTGGACGGGCGACGTCGCCACCGCGTTCTTCGCGTGGGCCTGCTTCCTGTGCGCCGATGTCGCGTGGCGGCGCGACAGCCTGATGGCCGTGGAAGTCCTCACGCAGCACCTTCCGGGCGCGGCGCGGCGCTGGCTGCGGCTGGCCAACCACGCCCTGATCTGCGTCTTCCTGCTGTACGTGGCGGGCTACGGCATCTACCTGTCCTGGATCAGCCGCACGCGCAGCTTCCAGGGCATGCCCGAGGTGAGCTACTCGTGGGTCACCCTCAGCTTCCCGGTCGGCGCGCTGATGCTGCTGGTGACCACGGCACTGAAGATGCGCGACGAACTGCAGGGCAGGGCGCACGCCAACGTGGCGCTGGACGTCGTCTGATGCTGGTCGTCTGCATCGCCTTCGCGGTGCTGCTGGCCGCCGGCATGCCGGTCGCTTTCGCCGTGGGCATTTCGGGCGCGCTGTTCTTCCTGCAGCACCCGGAGCTCCCGGCCACCATCCCCGTGCAGATCACCATCACCGAAACGCAGAACTTCGCCCTGCTGGCGGTGCCGCTGTTCATCCTCGCCGGCAACGTCATGAACCATTCGGGCATCACGGAGCACCTGCTGAGGCTCGCCACCGTCCTCACGGGGCGGATGCGCGGCGGGCTGGCGCAGGTGTCCATCGCGCTCTCGACGCTCATGAGCGGGGTCACCGGCTCCTGCATCGCCGACGCGGCGATGAACTCGCGCCTGCTGGGCGCCGAGATGCTCAAGCGCGGGTTCTCGCGCGGGTATGCGGCGGGCGTGCTGTCGTATGGCTCCCTGATGGCGCCGATCATCCCGCCCGGCATCGGCTTCATCCTCTATGGCACGGTGGGCCAGGTCTCCATCGGGCGGCTGTTCGCGGCCGGCGTGGTCCCCGGCCTGATGCTGTGGGCGGCGATGGCCATCGCGATCTCCTTCACGGCGCGCCGCCGCGGCTATGCGCCGGAGCGGCAGCAGCGCACCACCGCGCGCGAACTCGCCGTCACGGCGCGGGCTGCCGTGTGGGCCATCCTCTTTCCGGTGATCCTGCTGTTCGGCCTGCGCATGGGCGTGTTCACGCCTTCGGAGATCGGCGCGTTCGCGGTCGTGTACGCCGCCATGGTGGGGACCTTCGCGTACCGGAAGCTGAAGGCCGCCGGCGTGCGCGAGGCGCTGGAGGGCAGCCTGGTGGACGTGGGTGCGGTAATGTTCCTGCTCGCGCTCTCGGCGATCTTCGGCTACGGCATCGTGTTCGAACGCATCCCGGAAGCGGTGTCCGCCTGGATGCTGGGCGTGACGGACCAGCCGCAGGTGGTGCTGGTGCTGATCCTCCTGTTCGTGCTTGCGGCCGGTACCTTCATGGAAGGCTCGGTCCTGATCATCATGCTCACGCCGATCTTCCTGCCGCTGGTGACCCAGCTCGGGATCGACCCCGTGCACTTCGGCCTGGTGTTCATCATCGCCGCCACCATCGGCAACTTCACGCCGCCCGTGGGCGGGGCGATGTTCGTCGTGTGCCAGATCCTGCGCTGCCCGATCGGCGAGTACACGCGCGAGTCCATGCCGTTCCTGCTGGCCGTCAGCGCCGTCGCGCTGCTGCTCGTGTTCGCGCCCGCCATCGTGCTCGCCCTGCCCAACGCCTTGTTCGGGCCCCCGTGAGCGGGCGCTGCACGGAACAGGTTTTCTCCGACTGCCGTGTAGGCGAAGGCCTACGGGAGGGGCAAGCCCGGCGATACCTAATGGAGCCGTCGAGTCGCCCCGGAGGCACAGGACACGGCCGTGAAGCTGCATCGCACCGCGGAACGCGACCAGGCGGGCGCCCCGCTGCAGGGGCCCTACGCCTTGCGGCCCGTGCGGGTCGGGATCGCCGACGACCACCCGATCACGCGCAGCGCGCTGCGCTCCTACCTCGACGACCAGGAGGGCATCCGGGTCGTGGCCGAGGCGGCTTCCGGGCGCGAGGCCATCGACCTGGTGCGCACGCAGGCGCTCGATGTCCTGCTGCTGGACCTGGACATGCCGGGACAGAGCGGCATCGACGCCCTCACAATGATCAAGGCGAAGGCGGAGCACGTCGCCGTGCTGGTGCTCTCCGGCTATCCGGAGCACCAGTACGCCGTGCCGCTGATCCGCAACGGCGCGAGCGGCTACCTGAACAAGGCCTGCGAACCCGGGGAGATCGCGGTGGCGATCCGGCGCGTCGCGCAGGGACAGCGCTACATCACCCCGGTGGTGGCCGAACTGCTTGCCAGCCAGGTGATCACGCCCACGCCCGGCGGGCTGCACGAGCAGCTTTCGGCACGCGAACTGCAGGTGTTCCTGAAGCTCGCGCAGGGCTGCAGCGCGGGTGAGGTGGCGGCCGAACTCTCGCTCAGCGCCAAGACGGTGAGCACGTACCGCGCGCGCCTGATGCGCAAGCTCGATGCGCGTTCCAACAGCGACCTCACGTACTACGCCCTCAAGCACCGGCTGCTAGACTGAGCGCCAGTGACTTCGCGCATCGTGATCATCGGCTGCGGCTTCGGCGGCCTGGAGGCGGCCCGTGCCCTGCGCGGCGCCGATGTCGCGATCACCTTGGTGGACAAGACCAACCACCACCTGTTCCAGCCCTTGCTGTACCAGGTGGCCACGGCGGGGCTGCCGGCGCCTGCCATCGCCGCGCCGGCGCGGCACCTCTTCCGCGACCAGGACAACGTCACCACGCTCCTCGGCGACGTGATGGCCGTCGATCCCGCCGCGCGCGAAGTGCGGCTGCGCGACGGCCAGGCGCTGCCCTACGACCACCTCGTCGTGGCGGCGGGCGCGACCCACAGCTACTTCGGGCGCGACGACTGGGCCCGCTTCGCACCGGGACTCAAGACACTGGCCGACGCCTTCGAGATCCGCCGCCGCGTGCTGCTCGCGTTCGAGGCGGCGGAAAAGGAAAGCGATCCGGGGCGGCGCGATCCCTGGCTCACCTTCGTGGTCATCGGCGGCGGTCCCACGGGCGTGGAGATGGCCGGCACCCTCGCGGAGATCGCGCGTGACACGCTGCCCGGCGAGTTCCGCCACATCGATCCGGCGGCCGCAAGGATCCTGCTGGTGGAGGGCGGGCCGCGCGTGCTGCAGGCGATGCCGGAGTCCCTGAGCGCCAGCGCACGCCGCCAGCTGGAGAAGCTGGGCGTGGAGGTCCGCGTGGGATCGCGCGTGACGGCTATCGACGGGGAGGGGCTGGAGGTGCAGCCGGCCGGCGACGCCCCGGCCTTGCGCATCGAGAGCCGCTGCATCGTGT
This sequence comes from Comamonadaceae bacterium, assembly GCA_004144865.1. Classification (GTDB taxonomy): domain Bacteria; phylum Pseudomonadota; class Gammaproteobacteria; order Burkholderiales; family Burkholderiaceae_C; genus Ramlibacter. The sequence goes on along the minus strand of SEAY01000045.1, from coordinate 45,178 downwards.
GGGCCGCGGGTGTCGCGGCCTCGCCCCTGGGCCGGCAGATCGCGGAGGCGACCGGGGCGCAGACCGATCGCGCGGGCCGGGTGGTCGTGGAGCCGGACCTCACGGTGCCGGGCCATCCGTCGATCAGCGTGATCGGGGACCTGGCCGCCGCGCAAAGCCACCAGCCGGGCCATGCGCCGCGGCCCGTGCCCGGCGTGTCACCCGCCGCCAAGCAAATGGGACGCTCGGCGGCGGGCAATATCCTGCACCGCCTGCGCGGCGAGCCGACGCAGGCCTTCCGCTACCGCGACTACGGCAACCTGGCCACCATCGGGCGCAATTCGGCGGTGGTGGACCTCTGGACGCCGTGGCGCCGCATCGAGTTCAGCGGCTGGCCCGCGTGGGTGTTCTGGCTCTTCGCGCACATCTACTTCCTGATCGGCTTTCGCAACCGGCTCGTCGTGCTGATCGACTGGGCTTCCGCGTACTGGAGCCGCCAGCGCTATGCGCGGGTGGTGACGGGGATCGATCCGGGCGTCAGGGACGCCTAGTCTCCCGGTTCCGAAGGCCGGCTGCGCGGCGCGCGGCCCGTGGGACACAGCACGTTGTGCGGCAGGTTGCCGCGCCCGTAATCGAGTTCCTCTTCGGGGGTGGCGGGCCGGACGCCGGAGAGCCTGGCGCGGTTGCCATAGAGCTCGCGCAGCTTGTCCGCCATCTCGCGCTGCGCGTCCGCGCCCTGCGCCAGGGCCACGAACCACTGGCGCGAGCGGCCCTCGTAGGTGAAGTCCACCACCCAGACCTGCGTGCGCTTGAAGAAAGTCGCCATGGCCCTTGAACTGTAGTCCGATGGGGCGGCGCCCGCAGGTCGTTCGCGGAAAAGGGAGCCCTGAAGCGCTAGGCCGCCCCGGGCTCGGTGCCCGCGGGTGGCGCCACCAGCGGATCCAGTCCCTCGTGCTCCCACCCTTCGCCGAAGGTCTCGCTCGGATGCTGCGTGCGCTCGGTGCCGTTGCCGCAGATCATCGCGTCGGCCGCGCAGTAACGGTCGCAGCCCCAGCAGGTGCGCTCGGGGTGCGCCGGGTAGATCGGAAACTTCTTGGCCATCGCGAAGCCATTGTCCGGCGGCGGTCGCGGCGCCACCTTGCTCGGGATCAAGCGCGCATACTGCGGCCCACCATTTTCAGGAGCGCCGCCCATGCCCACCATCCAGCAGCTCAGCCCCATCGCCGCCCTCATCGCCGGCATCCTGATCCTGGTGATGCCCAAGCTCCTGAACTACATCATCGCCCTCTACCTGATCGTCATCGGACTGGCGGGGCTGTTCGGCTAACCCTTGCGCTCCATGTGCTGGGCGTACAGCTTCTGCATGCCCCCGAGCCAGCGGTCGTAGTCGCTGCCCTTGGCCTGGAAGTACTTCGCGACTTCCGGATGGGGCAGGGCGAGGAAGCGTTCCTCGCGCATCGTCTGCACCACGACGTCGGCTACCTGGTCGGGCGTGAGAACGCCGTCAACGCCGGCCGAGCCGGTGCCGTCGCGGGTCATGTCGGTCTGCACGGACTGCGGGCAGAGGCACGACACGCGGATGCCCTTGCGGCCGTAGGCGATGCGCAGCCACTCCGCCACCGCCACGGCAGCGTGCTTGGTCACGCCGTAGGGCGCCGATTCCACGATGTTCAGCAGGCCCGCGGCCGAAGCCGTGACGACGAAGTAGCCTTCGCCGCGCTCCAGCATCTCTGGGAACACCGCCCGCGCGGCCCACACGTGGGCCATGCCGTGGATCTTCCACATGCTGTCCCAGAGCGCGTCCTCGAGCTCGATGCCGCCCATGCGCCCCAGGATTCCGGCGTTGGAGAAGTAGATGTCGATGCGGCCGAAGCGTTCGCGCGCCTGCCGCACCAGCGCCTGGATGTCGGTTTCGCGGCTCACGTCGCAGCGCACCGCCAGGGCCCGCTCGCCGATGGCGGCGGCAACGCCCTGCGCCCGCTCGAGGTTGACGTCCGCCACCACCACGCCCGCCGCGCCCTCGCGCGCGAAGCGCTCCGCCATGCCGGCGCCTATGCCGCTCGCCCCGCCGGTCACCACGGCCACCTTGTTCCTGATTTCCATGCATGCCTCCGATGTGCCGCGAGTATCGGCCGCGCCGCGCCGTGCGCAAGCCACCCAGGCGACATCGCGCGCCGGTCCAGCTGTTCCCCCGGCAGGCTTGCCGGGCCGGTCCGCGAGCCTCTGCAGGTGCCGGCTTTCGCTCCGCTGCCGGGGGCGCCGCCTGCATCACGCGGTCGTGGCCTCCGACACCAGCGCGGCTGGGGCGTCCTACGCCGCGGGGCGGCCGGCTTCGTGATCATTCCTCCAGCGAACAAACACACGGAGAGACGGCCATGACCGCCATTGCACAGGATTTCTGGCAGGAACAAGAAGACGACCCGGAGGTGCGGATCGACGGACGCGTGCGGCCCGATGTGGAAGATGCCTACTGGCAGAGCGTCTACTGGGCGCAGCCCTACTTCCGCCACACGCTGAGCTATGAGGACTACGCCCCGGCCTTCTGCGTGGGCTACATCGGCTGCGCGCAGTACGGCGGCCGCTTCGAGGACGCCGAGAAGTCGCTCTGCGCGAACTGGTTCCGCATCAAGGGCGATTCCCGGCTGGAACTCGACGAGGCCCTGCTGGCCATGCGCGCCGCCTGGCAGCATGCCGAACAGGCGCCGGTGCAGCGCGAGGAGGAAGAACTCGAGATGGTGGATGCGTCCTACGCCGCCCAGGCGCGCGCGCAGTCTGCCCGGCAGCCCGCCTACGCTGCCGCCTGACGTTCCCGGAGCGCGGCCCGGCGCCGCGCTCCATCCGCCTGCGTCCTACAAAGCGGAACGCGAACGCGCTGCAACATCGTTGGCATGCCCAAGCCGTTCGACGTTGCCGACCTGTACCTCCACCAGCAAGTCACCGAACTCGCCGGCGCGCCTGGCGGCGAAGCGGTAGCGTGCACGCTGCGCTCGGTCGACCGCGAGAACGACACCTACCTGTCCTGCCTCTGGCTGCTGCCGTTGCAGGGCACGCCGCGGCAGCTCACGCGCGGGCCGGGGCGCGACAGCACGCCGCGCTGGTCGGCGGACGGCAGGCGTCTCGCCTTCGTCTCCGACCGCAGCGGCTCCGCCAAGGTGCACCTGCTGCAGCTGGATGGCGGTGAAGCCGCGCCGTGCGGAGAGTTGCCGGGTGCGGTGTCGGAGATCCGCTGGATGCCGGACGGCGATGCCCTGGTCGTCGCCGCGGCGGTGCCCGTGGATCCGGACTGGCGCGGCGAACGCGCCAAGGGCCGCGAACCCAAGCAGCGCAAGGTGCAGGTCGAGGTGGCCTGGAAGCTGCCGTACAAGAGCGACGGCATGGGCTACATGCTGGCACGCGAGATCCAGCTGTTCCGGCTGGACCTCGCCACCGGTGAGCACCGCCAGCTCACCGACGGACCCTTCGACGTGCTGGCCTTCGACGTCTCGCCCGATGGCCGCCGGCTCGCCTACGGCCGCACGCGCGAGGGCCGCTTCTCCCATCGCAGCGACCTCTGGATCAGCGACGCCGCCGGCGGCAACGCGCGGCAGTTCACGCACGACTTCGCGACGGTGATGAGCCCGGCGTGGTCGCCGGACGGCCGCTGGGTGGCGTTCAGCGCGACGGGCGACGAAGGCGACGCGCAGACCAACCTGTACGTGCTGGAGCTGGCTTCGGGGCAGGCGCGCCGACTCGGCGATCCTGACCTGCAGGTGGCGGACCCGCTCTCCGTGCACTGGGCGCCGGATTCCGCCAGCCTGCTGTTCGTGCGGCAGCATCGCGGCCGCCACCAGGTCGTGCGGATCGGCACCGCCGATGGCGCCCTCGAGGAGATCGTGGCCGGCAACCGGCAGCTGGGCGCCTTCGCGCCGGCGGGCGACCACTTCTGCTACGTGGTGGACCATCCCTCCCAGCCGAGCGAGGTGCATGCCTGCCCGCCCGACGGCAGCGGCGAGCGGCAGCTGAGCGACTTCAACCCGTGGTGGAAGGAACGCATGGCCATCCTGGCGGAAACCTGGGAGTTCCAGGTGCCCGACGGGCGCGGCGCCACGGAGACCATCGAGGGCTGGCTGCTGCGGCCGGAAGGCGCGTCCGGTCCGCTGCCGCTGCTCAACGACGTGCACGGCGGGCCCGCCAGCTATGCGCTGCTGGACTTCGACACCAACGTGTATTGGCAGGTGCTGTGCGCGCGGGGCTGGGCGGTGCTGGCGCTCAACGCGGTGGGCTCCGCCAGCTACGGCCGCGAATTCTGCGACCGCCTGGCCGGCCACTGGGGCGAGTACGACATGCCGCAACACCTGGCGGCGATCCGGCAGCTGCAGGAGGAGGGCGTGTGCGACGAGCGTGTCGCCATCGCCGGCAAGTCCTATGGCGGCTACCTCAGTGCCTGGGCGATCGGCAACGGCGCGCAGTTCCGCGCCGCCGTGGTGATGGCGCCGGTCGGCAACATCGAGACGCACTACGGCACCTCCGACGGCGGCTACTACGCCGACCCGTACTACATGGGCACGAAGGACCGCTTCGACCGCAAGCTGGCCAAGGCCCTCTCGCCGATGGCGCACGTGGAGCGGGCGACCACGCCCACGCTGTTCATGCAGGGCGCGAACGACGAACGCTGTCCCAAGTGCCAGTCGGAGGAGCTGTTCGTGAGCCTGATGCGCGCCGGCAGCACGCCCGCCGAGCTGGTGCTGTACCCGGAGCAGGACCACCACTTCCTGGGCGAAGGCGCGCCTTCCGTGCGGGAGGATGCGGCGCGGCGCATCATCGACTGGGTGGAGGCGCACGTGCAGCACGCGCTTGCGCCCGCTCGGGAAGAGGCCGCTTCCTCGCAGGACTGAACGCGCCGCTCAGGCGGTGCCCTGCAGCCAGCGCTCGAGCGCGTCGATGAAGGGCGCCTGTCCCGCGATCAGCTTGCTGCGGGCCTGCACCAGGCCGAACCAGTGCACGCGGTCCACCTCCGGGAAGGACTGCAGCCGGCCCGAGCGCGGTGGCCATTCCATCTCGAAGGTATTGCTTCGCAACAGGGCGGGGTCGGCGTTGCCCTCGAAAGCCCACGCGCTGATCCGCTTGCCGCTCTTCTGCCGCAGCTCGCCGAGCGGGATGAAGGGGGGCGTGCTGGGAAAACCCGTTTCCTCGGCGAACTCGCGCAGCGCCGCCGCGAGGGGCTCCTCCTGCGGGGCGATCTCGCCCTTGGGCAAGGTCCACGCGGCTTCGTCGCGGCGGACCCAGAAAGGCCCACCCGGATGGCCGAGCAGCACCTCTGTGCCGGCCGCGCGGCGCCGGAACATCAGCAGGCCGGCACTGCGGATGATGGACACGGCGCGAGTGTAGGGGTGGTTCAGCCGGCGCGCCCGTGCAGGCGGCTGGGCGGTTGTCCCATGGCGGCCTTGAACATGGCCGTGAAGGCGCTTTCGCTGGCGTAGCCGCTCGCGGCCGCCACCTGGCTGACGGGCACGCCGCGCGCGAGCAGGGGCAGCGCGTGCGCCAGCACCGCCTGCTGCCGCCACTGCTGGTAGCTGGTGCCCAGCTGTTCGCGGAACAGGCGCGCCATGGTGCGCTCGCTGGCGCCCACGTCGGCGGCCCACTGCGCCAGCGTCGCCTTCTCGGCAGGCGAACGCAGCACCGCCTCGCACAGGGCGCGCAGGCGCTTGTCGCCGCCGTGGGCGGGCGGCAGCGGCACGCCCAGCGCCTGCGTCGCGGCGCCGCGCAGCTCGTCGAGTGCCAGCGCAGCCAGCAGGTCCTCCCGCGCGCGCGGCAGGTTGGGCGCGTCGAGCGCCGGGATCAGCTCGCGCAGCAGCGGCGAGACGACGACCACGCGACAGCCTTGCCAGTCCGGCGGCGCCACGGAGGCATCGAGGTAGAGCGTGCGGAACTGCGCGTCCTCCAGCACGTGCACCGAATGCAGCGCCCGCGGCGCGATCCACACGGCGCGCGAGGGCGGCACGATGTACGTCGTCTCGCCGGTGGCGCTGTCCGGGTCCGCGGCGCCCACCTGCAGGATGCCCGTGGCGCAGTAGGCGAGCTGGGCCCAAGCATGCCGGTGCGGCTCGAAATGCGCGTCGGCCGGAAGGTGCCGCGAACGCACCCGCACCGGCCGCGCCCGGCTGGGGCGAAACGGGTCGGTATCCCCGGTGGGGACGACGGAGCGAGGGCGCGGCATTGGCCGATTTTCGCCGAAACATGGCGTTCCGTCGCATTCCGGCAAGACGCCCGACGCCTTACGATCGCCGCCATGACGACCGCGACCCCGCCCCTGGCCACCGTCCCCTTGCGCCGCGACGCGGGCGTGATCGGCCTCGTGGGCCTGGCGCACCTGGTGAGCCATTTCGCCCAGCTGCTGTTGCCGCCGCTGTTCCCGTGGCTGAAGGACGCGTTCGATGCGAGCTACACGCAGCTCGGCTTCCTCATGACGATCTTCTTCGTCGTGTCCTGTGCGGTGCAGACGGCCAGCGGCTTCCTCGTCGACCGTTTCGGGCCGCGCCCGGTCCTGTTCGGCGGCCTGGCGCTGCTGGCCGTCGCCGCCTTCGGCTACGCCCTGAGCCCGAGCTACTGGGTGATGGCCCTCTTCACGGTGGTCGCGGGCGTCGGCAACGGCGTGTTCCACCCCGTGGACTACACCCTGCTCAACCGCAAGGTGAGCGCGCCGCGCCTCGGGCACGCCTACAGCGTGCATGGCATCACCGGCAGCCTGGGCTGGGCCGCGGCGCCCGCGCTGCTGGTGCCGCTGGCGCTCGCCTTCGGCTGGCGCGTCGCACTGGCCGCCGCCGGCGGCGTGGCGCTGGTGGTGCTCGCCGTCCTGTGGTTCCACCGTGGCAACCTGACGCTGGCGCCGGTGCCTCGCCCGGCAACGAACCAGGCGTCGGCGGTGCAGGGCAGCTTCGACTTCCTGCGCATCCCGGCGGTCTGGATGTGCTTCGCGTTCTTCTTTTTCTACGCGGTGGTCCTGAGCGTGATCCAGGCCTTCGCGCCGGAGGCCGCGCGCCAGCTGCACGACGTGCCGGTCGCGCTGGCCGCCGCCTGCCTGTCCGTCTACATGGTGTGCAGCGCAGGCGGCATGGTCTTCGGCGGCTTCCTCGCCGCGGACCCGGCCCGCTGCGAGCGCGTGGTGGGCGCCGGTTTCGGCATCGCGGCGGCGCTTGCGCTGCTGATCGGGTTCGGCCCGGTGCCTGCGCTGGCCGTGCCCGTGCTGTTCGGCGCGATGGGGTTCGCCACCGGCCTGGCCGGCCCTTCGCGCGACCTGCTGGTGAAGCGCTCCACGCCCGAGAATTCCACCGGCCGCGTGTACGGCGTCGTCTATTCCGGGCTGGACATCGGCCAGGCGCTCGCCCCGCTCGTGTTCGGGGCGTTGATGGACCAGCGGAACTTCCGCGGCGTGTGGCTGGGGCTGGTGCTGATGCAGGCCGTGCTGATCGCAAGCGCATTCCGTGTGCGTCGCGTGCGCCGCACGGGCCTCGCCGCCGCCTGACCCCCTAGGGGCGGACGCCGGGGCGGGTTATCCTTCGCGCCATGTATGCCGCGTATTTCGGTCTGAGGCAGGAGCCGTTCTCCATCGCGCCGGATCCGCGCCTGCTGTTCATGAGCGAGCAGCACCGTGAAGCCCTGGCGCACCTGCTGTATGGCGTGCAGGGCGGGGGCGGCTTCGTGCTGCTCACCGGCGAGATCGGCACCGGCAAGACCACCGTCTGCCGCTGCTTCCTCGACCAGGCGCCGGCCCAGTGCAACCTGGCTTACATCTTCAATCCCAAGCTCACGGTGCTGGAGCTGCTGGAGACCGTGTGCCACGAGTTCGGCGTCGAGGCGGCGCTGCCGGCGCACCGCGCCGCCACGGTCAAGGACTACCTGGATCCGCTCAACGCGTTCCTGCTGCAGGCCCATGGGGCCGGCCGCAACAACGTGCTGGTGATCGACGAGGCGCAGAACCTCGCGCCGGAGGTGCTGGAGCAACTCCGGCTGCTGACCAACCTGGAGACCAGCGAGCGCAAGCTGCTGCAGATCATCCTGATCGGCCAGCCGGAACTGCGCGACATGCTGGCGCGGCCCGAGCTGGAGCAGCTCGCGCAGCGCGTGATCGCGCGCTACCACCTCGGGGCGCTGGACGAAACGGACAGTGCGCAGTACGTGCGGCACCGGCTGGAGGTCTGCGGGCTGGACCGGCCGCTGCCCTTCGACCGCGCCGCGTTGCGCCAGGTACATCAGGCGAGCGGCGGCGTCCCGCGCCGCATCAACCTGCTGTGCGACCGGGCCCTGCTGGGCGCATTCGCCACGGGGCAGGGCCAGGTCACGCGCCGCATCGTCGCCAAGGCGGCGGCCGAGGTCTTTCCGCGCGCGACCCGCCCGGCGCGCGGGTGGCCGCGCATGGCCTTCGCGGGAGTTGCCGGGCTCGTCGCGGGGGCCGGGTTGCTGGCCGCGGCCACGGGCACGCTGGAGCCGCACCTGGCGCCCGCCTCGGTGACGGTCACGCCCGGCCTGCGCATGGGTCCCGCGCCGGCGACGCCCGCGCTGCAGGTGGCGGCGGCCGCGCCTGCACCGGCACCGGCGCCGGCTCCGACACTGCTGCGCGACGAGAAGCAGGCCTGGCGCGAACTGGCCCAGGCGTGGAAACTGCCCGCGCCCGAGGGCGAGCCGTGCGAATCCTTCTCGCGCGAGCAGGTGTTGTGCTTCAGCAAGAACCTGAGCCTGGCGACCATCCGGCAGCTCGGGCGACCTGGCATCGTGACGCTCGACGCCGCCACGGGGCAGCCCTCGTACGCGGTGCTCTCGGGCCTCACCGACGACACGGCGACGCTCACCGCGGCAGGCACGCAGCAGACGGTCACGCTGGTGGCGCTGGCACAGCGCTGGCAGGGCGACTTCGCCACGCTGTGGCGCGCGCCGCAGGGCTACCGCGACCGGGCACCCGATGGCCACGGCGGTCCGGCGATCGACTGGATCGCGCAGCGGCTCGCCGCGGTGAAAGGCGCGCCGGTCCCGGCTGCGAAGTCGAAGCTCGACGCGGGCCTGCGCTCCGATGTCCGGGCCTTCCAGCTCGCGCAGGGCCTGCCCGCGGATGGCCGGCCCGGACCGCTGACCTACATGCAACTCAATCGCGTGAGCGGGGTCGACGAGCCCCGCCTGCGCACCGAACCCTGAGGAGGCGCGCGCATGTCGTACATCCTCGATGCGCTGCGCAAGGCCGACGCCGAGCGCGAACGCGATCCGGCGCGCGGCATCCACGCGCAACCGGCCACGCCTGCCGATGCGCGCACCGGCCGGGCGACCCCCGGCTGGGTGTGGGCAGGAGCCGCGTTGTTCGGCGCTGTCTTGGCCGGCTTCATCGCCTGGCCGGAGGAGCCGCGGCCAGTGGCTGCCGCCGCGCCCCTGGAAGCGCCTGCGCCCCTCCCGGCCGTCGTGCCTGTCGCGACCGCGGTGAGTCCGCCGGCGCCTGCGCCGCTGCCGACGCTGGTGGTGGCGCGCCCGGTCTCCGTCGCGCCGACACCCGCCGCTGCGCCGCCCGATCGCATCCTCGCGTTTGCCGACCTGCCTGCCGACGTGCAGCGCGAACTGCCCAAGCTCGTGATCTCCGGCGGCGTGCATTCGGACAACGCCGCGCAGCGCATGCTCGTGGTGGGGGGCCAGGTGGTGAACGAAGGCGCGGAGCTGGCGCCGGGCGTCGTGCTGGAACAGATCCGTGCCCGCAACGCCGTGCTGCGCTACCGCGGCTATCGCTACAGCGTCGCCTACTAGAGCAGCCAGCGCGTCGCCGCGCCGAGCAGCAGGGAGAGGACGGGGATCACCGCCAGCAACGCGCGCCAGGCGCGGTGGGGCTGCCCCAGCACCAGCAGCGCGCCGACGGTCGCCAGCGCCGTCGGATCCGGCATGAAGCCGAAGACCTCGGCACGCGTCCATCCATGCCCTTGCAGCGGCGAGGCGAGCGGGAACAGGAGGGCGGCCATGCACACGACGTACCCCGCGACGGCCGTCGTGCGCGACACGGGTTGGGCGCTGCGCACGCCCATCACGGCGGCCGTCGCAAGCAGCATCGCTTGCACTCCGGACGCGGCGGCCAGCCACGGCGCTGCGAGGAAGATCTCCGCGTAGCTGCGGGCGTGGAAAGCCCAACCCGTCCAGGCCCAGGCCAGCGCCAGCAACAGGAGCACCGTCCGCTGCGACCGATAGGTCGTGCGCCGCAGCAGCGCGATCATCACGCCTGCGGACACCAGCGCCGCCAGCTGTGCGGGCCACCATGTGGCGTTGTAGCGTTCCACGAGGCGCCAGTACGCCTCGGGCGAGAACATCAGGAAGTCCGACGGGCCATAGGTCCACCACTCGCTCATAGGCTGGCGATGTGCGCGGCGATGCGCTGGCGCAGGGCTGCGTCGGGCAGCGGTCCGCGGCAGGCCGCGAGGTTTTCGCGCACGTGGTCCACGCGGCGCGTGGCCGGAATGGCGCACGTGACGGCGGGATGGCTGATGATGAACTTGAGCACCACCTGCGCCCAGCTGCGGCACGCGATCTCCGCCGCCCAGGCCGGCAGGGGTTCAGGCTGCAGGCGGCGCGTCAGGGCGCCTTCGCGGAACGGCCGGTTCGCCAGCACCGCGATGCCGCGCTCTGCGGCCAGCGGCAGCAGGCGCTGTTCCGCCTCGCGGTCGGCGGGGTTGTAGGTGAGCTGGACGAAGTCGAGGCGGTGCGCGCGCATCACTTCCTCGAACTCACGGTGCCGCCGTCCCTCGGAGGTGGTGATGCCGACGTAGCGCACGTCGCCGCGCTCCTTCATGCCCTGCAGCAGGGGCAGCTGCTTCTCCCACGCGAGCAGGTTGTGCACCTGCAGCAGGTCGAAGCGCGGTACCTGCCATTGCGCGCGCGTGGCCGCAAGCTGTGCGGCGCCGTCCGAGCTGGTCCACAACTTCTCCGCCGAGAACACCCGCTGCGCGCCGCCGAGTGCCCGCAAGCCTTCGCCCACCACGCCCTGCGACGATCCGTACATGGGCGAGGAGTCGATCACGCGGCCGCCGGCCTCGAAGAAGGCGCGCATCACCTGCACGCACTGGGCGCGCGCCGGGGGATCCTGGCCGACGTTGAAGGTGATCCACGTCCCGAGGCCGACGCGCGGGATGGCTTCGCCGGTGGAGGGGATCGTCCGGGTAAGCAGCTCGCCCTGCGCGAATCCCGGCGGCGCGGCCAGCAGCGGAGCCCAGCGCAGCAGGGTGCGGCGTTTCATGGCGCCAGCCTAGCACCGGGGCGGCCGCCTCGCATAGCATGGTGGCGATGAAGCGCACCACCCTCTTGCGTGGCCTGCTCTGCGGGCTGCTGCTTGCACCCGCTGCCTGGGCGGACGAGGCGCTCTGGCGCCTGTTGCAGGGCGGTGGGCAGGTCGTGCTGGTGCGGCATGCGGTGACGGATCCCGGCGTCGGCGACCCGCCCGGCTTCCGGTTGGAGGACTGCGGCACGCAGCGCAACCTGAGCGCCGAAGGGCGGCGCGAGGCGCAGCGCCTGGGTGAAGCCTTGCGTTCGCGCAAGGTGGCGGTGGCGAAGGTCCTGTCCAGCCCGTGGTGCCGCTGCATCGAGACGGCGCGGATCGCCTTCGGTTCGGCGCCGGAAGTGCAGCCGGCGCTGTCCAACCTGTTCGGCCGGCGCGAGCGCGAGGCGCAGCAAATCGCGCAGCTGCGCCACATCGTGCAGGCCCCGGCGGACGGCGGCAACCTGTTCCTGGTGACGCACGGATCCACCACGCTGGCGCTGACGGGTGTGTCGCCGGCCACCGCGGAGATGGTGGTGCTGACGCCGCAGGCCGGCGGCTTCCGCGTCGCCGGCCGGCTGCCGCTGCCTCGGGAGCCTAATCTCCGGCCGGCTGGGGCGGCTGGAACACCGACCAGCGCCCGTCCTTGAACAGGTACAGCGCCGACGAGATGCGCGTGGCGTCGCTGCTGGCGAACAGGGCCGCGGCGCTGAAGCGCAGCGTGGCGACCGCTGCCTCGTCGTCTGCTCGCGCGAACACCAGGCCGTGCCGTCCAGGCACCGCCGCCACGATGCCCGCGGGCGACTTGCGCAGCTGCTCGTGCCAGAAGGCGCGATCGAGGAAATAGCTGCTGTCCAGTTCCGGTGCGTTGCCGTGCACCTGCATCAGCCCGCCCGTCCAGGGTTCCGCCACCGGCGTGCCGTAGCGCTGGCGCAGGTTGTCCACCGCGCGCTGCAGGGCCTGCTCCGGCGTGAGGCGCAGGCGGTGCAGGTCCTCGGGCAGGGCGCTCTGCACGCGCCGCTGGCCGTCGAACACGAGGCGCAGGTGCATGTCGCCGAGGTACTGGAACCAGCTCGCCTCGAACTCCACCTCGCGCCCATCCGGCATGCGCGCGCTGATCGCGCCGAAGGGCTTGAGCGACTCCTCCTGCTTGTTGGAGCCCGGGCTCTCTCGCAGCACCACGAGCAGGTTGGATTCGCTCGCCTCGAAGGTCTCGGTGTCGCGCGCGAGCGCCGGTGCGCCCGCCAGCGCGCCGACCAGTGCCGCCGCACCCCAGAGCGGCCGCAGCCATTGCTTCATGGAATATTTCCTCCGTCCTGTGCGTCCATCGTGCGAGCTCGCTCGCGCGATGGCAAGCAAGCATTGCACGCGCCGGCCGAATGCTTCCGCGCGGCGTCGGTACGCAGCAACGCCATTCGTTACCTCTCTTGCGCGACGGATCGAACATGTAAGGAGTGCGCTGCGTAGCATCGCAGCTCTTCGCTTTCCAATTCACTCAGAGGAATTCGCTTCATGGCCCTGCAACCGTTCTTCAACAGCAACCCCAAGCGCGAGGAAGGCTACCCGCGTCCCGGCGTGAGCCCCAACGCCGCCGCCGCCGCGGGCCAGGCGCCGGTCGCCGCGCAGCCGGTTGCGCAGCAACCCCCTGCCGCCGCGGTGACCAAGGAAGGCGAAAGCAAGCTGACCGTCGGCCCCAACATCAAGCTGAAGGGCGTGGAGATCACCGACTGCGACACGCTGGTGGTCGAGGGCTCGGTGGAAGCGACGATGGATTCGCGCGTGATCCAGATCTCCGAGCGTGGCTCGTTCAAGGGCTCGGCCGAGATCGACGTGGCCGAGATCCGCGGCCTGTTCGACGGCAGCCTCACCGTGCGCCAGAAGCTGGTGATCTACGCGACGGGCAAGGTGACCGGCAAGGTGCGTTACGGCAAGGTGGTGATCGAGGAGGGCGGCCAGCTCTCCGGCGAGATCGAGGCCGTGACCGGCGCGGTCGGAACGCGTCCCACCGCCCAGGGCGCCGGCGCGCGCAGCGGCCTGCAGCCGGTGCAATAAACGGCTTCACCGTCATTCCCGCGCAGGCGGGAATCCAGGGGCGCGCGCCGCGCGCTTCCCGGGTGCCCTGGGTCCCCGCCTCCGCGGGGACGACGCGTCCTAGACGGCTGACCTGTGCCGCGCGATGCAGGTGTCCAGCACTTCCTCGTGCGGCCGCTGCCACCAGTTGCCCGTGGAGAAGATCTCCACTTCGCTGTAGCCGGCGAAGCCCTGCGCCTCGACCCAGCCGCGGATGCGCGGGATGTCGATGACGCCGTCACCCATCATCCCGCGGTCGTTCAGCAGGTCCGTCGTCGGCGTGAGCCAGTCGCAGACGTGGAAGGCCAGCAGGCGCTCCTTGCCGGCGCGCGCGATCTGCTGCTCCAGCTTGGGGTCCCACCAGACGTGGTAGACGTCGACGGCGACCCCGAGGGCGCCCGTCCGGCGTGCATCGAGTTCGTCGCACAGGTCCAGCGCCTGCTCCAGGGTGTTCACGCAAGCCCGGTCGGCCGCGTACATCGGATGCAGGGGTTCGATGGCGAGCGGCATGCGCGCCTGCCTCGCGTAGTCCAGCAGTTCGGCGATGCCGTCGCGCACCTGCGAACGCGCGAGGGCGAGGTCCTTGTGCGCTGGCTGGCCCTGCAATGCGCCGGGAAGCGCGCCCACCACCAGCACCAGGCAGGCCGCGTTCAGTTCGGCCGCCTCGTCCACGGCGCGGCGGTTGTCGTCGCGCGCGGCCTTCAGGCCGGCGGCGTCGGTGGCGGTAAACATGCCGCCGCGGCAATAGCCGGAAAGTTCCAGTCCCAGCGTGCGAACCTGCTGCGAAACCTTCGCCAGGCCGGCGGCCTGCACCTGGTCACGCCACGGCGAGACCGCGCGGATGCCCTTGCGGGCGCAGGCGTCGAGGATGTCGCGCAGCGGCAGGTCCACCCCGCCGCTCTTGCGGATGGTGGCGGTGTTGATCGACAGCCAGCGGTGGTCTTGGGAAAAATCTCTCATCGCGAACCTTTGTCATGCCGGGCTCGACCCGGCATCCATGGATCCCGGGCCGAGCCCGGGATGACAGCATTTACTGGACGCCGTGCAGGTCGAGCAGCGTCTTCATGCGCCGCGCCGCCAGTTCCGGCTGCTCCAGCAGGTTGGCCGCATCGGCCAGGCGGAACAGTTCGGCCAGGTGCGGCAGGCTGCGCGTGCTCTGCTGGCCACCCACCATGGTGAAGTGTTTCTGGTGGCCATTGAGCCACGCCATGAACACCACGCCCGTCTTGTAGAAGCGCGTGGGCGCCGCGAAGATGTGACGCGACAGCGGCACGGTGGGGCCCAGGATGGCGTGGAAGCGCTCCAGGTTGCCCTGTGCCAGCTCGCCGAGCGCGGCGCTCGCCGCGGGGGCGATCGCGTCGAAGATCCCCAGCAACGCATCGCTCTTGCCGTGCGTCGGCTCCTGGCCAAAGCCGTCGCCGGCGATCAGCTCGGCGTAATTGAAGTCGTCGCCCGTGTACATCCGCACGCCCGCGGGCAGGCGGCGGCGCATGGCGATCTCCTTGTCCTTGTCCAGCAGCGAGATCTTGATGCCGTCCACCTTGGAGGCGTGCGCGGCGATGATGCCGATCGCCGTGTCCATCGCGGCATCCACGTCCTTCGTGCCCCAGTAGCCGGCGAGCGCGGGATCGAACATGTCGCCCAGCCAGTGCAGGACCACGGGCTGCCTCGCCTGCGACAGGATGCGGCCGTAGACCTGCTCGTAGTCCGCCGGGCCCTTGGCCACGCGCGCCAGGGCACGGCTGGCCATCACGATCAGCTTGCCGCCCAGCTTCTCGATGGCGGCCATCTGTTCCTCGTAGGCGCGGATCACGTCGTCCACGCTCTTCGCGTTCTCCGGCGCCAGGTGGTCGGTGCCGCAGCCGGAGGCGACCAGCGCGCCGGGCACGTCGCGCGCGGCATCGAGCGAACGGCGGATCAGCTCCAGCGAGGTGGGCCAGTCCAGGCCCATGCCGCGCTGCGCGGTGTCCATCGCTTCGGCCACCCCCAGGCCCAGGGACCACAGGCGCTGGCGGTAGGCGATGGTGGCGTCCCAGTCCACGGCGCACTGCAGCCAGGGATCGATGGGCGCCAGCGGGTCGGCCACCACGTGCGCGGCGGAGTAGGCGATGCGGTTGAACTTCACGCCGGCCGCCGGCTTCACCGGCGCCGTGCCGCGCAGGGCGTAATCTTCCAGCGCGCCCCGCGCGGTGGGCAGCTTCAGGGTCAGGGCCATGGGACGCTCCTCAGAACTTCAACGGTGGCACGTCGACGAAGCGGCGTTCCTTCCAGCTTTGCAGGGCGGCCTCGACCAGCTGCACGCCCTTGGCGCCTTCCGGCAGCGTCCACTTGTAGGGTGCGTTTTCCACCACGTGGCGGATGAAGGCCTCCCACTGGATCTTGAAGCCGTTGTCGTACACCTGCGTGTCCGGCACGTCCTGCCACTGCTCCGTGAAGTCCATCGTCTGCTTGACGTCGGGGTTCCACACCGGGCGCGGCGTGTTGACGCGGCTTTGCGCCTTGCATTCGGTGAGCGTCGCCACGGCGGAGCCGTGGGTGCCGTCGACGTGGAACGTGACCAGGTCCTCGCGGTTCACGCGCGTGGCCCAGGACATGTTCAGCTGCGCGATCACCGGCTCGCCGTTGTGGCCGACGAGTTCGGTGCAGGTCGCCCTCGAACACCCAGTAGCCGAACTCCAGCCGCAGCGACAGCATGCGGCCGAAGAAGCCGGCGCGGCGCAGCATGTCGAGCTTGCGCAGCCCGGGCAGGAACAGCTTGTCCTGCACCGCGCCGTGCTTCAGGCCCGACTTCTCGGCGATCTTCGCGATCTCCACGGCCTCGCCGAGCGTGGTGGCGATCGGCTTCTCGCAGTACACGTGCTTCTTCGCGCGCAACGCCTTGGCCAGCAGCGTGGGCCGCATCTGCGTGGTGCCGGCGTCGAAGAACACCGTGTCGTCCGGGTTCGCCAGCGCGGCGTCGAGGTCGGTGTCCCAGCGCGCGATGCCGTGTGCCTTGGCGAGGGCCTCGATCTTCTCGGCGTTGCGGCCGATGAGGATCGGGTCCGGCATCACCTTGTCGCCGTTGGAGAGCGTCACGCCGCCCTGGTTGCGGATCGCCACGATGGAGCGGATCAGGTGCTGGTTCATGCCCATGCGTCCGGTGACGCCGTGCATGATGATTCCGAGACGTTGGGTGGCCATGGGCGGTTCCTCGACTGCTTGCTTACTTCACTTCCAGGCCGGCGGCCTTGACCAGCGCGGCGTTGCTCTTGATCTCTTCGCGCACGTAGGCATCGAACTGCGCCGGCTCCAGCGTCCACGCATCGGCGCCCAGCGTCAGGAAGCGCTCCTTCACCTCGGGCGTGTTGAGGGCCTTCACCACTTCGTCCTGCAGGCGGTTGACGATCGCGGCCGGTGTCTTGCCGGGGGCGAACATGCCGATCCAGAAGTTGAATTCCGAACCCGGCACGCCGGCTTCGGCGGTGGTGGGCACCTGGGGCAGGGCGGCCGCACGCTTGGGCGAACCGACCGCCAGCGGCACCAGCTGGCCGTTGCGGATCTGGCCGATCACCGGCGCGATGGGGGAGAAGTAGTAGTCCACGCGGCCGGCCATCACTTCGGTGACCGCTTCGGCGGAGCCCTTGAAGGGCACGTTCACGGCGTCGATCCTGGCGGCGAGCTTGAACTTCTCGGCGTTCAGGTGGGTGGCGCTGCCCTGGCCGGCGGAAGCGAAGTTCATCTTGCCGGGATTGGCGCGCGCCTGGGCCAGCAGCTCGGGCAGCGTCTTGATGTTCTTGGACGGGGAGATCACCAGCACGTTCGGCGTGGAGGAGATCGGGGTGACCGGCGTGAAGTCCGCGAGCGTGTCGAAGGGCAGCTTGGCGAAGGTGTGCGGGCTGACCGTGTGCGACGACGAGTGGATCATGATCGTGTAGCCGTCGGGCGCGGCCTGGGCCACCGCGGCCTGGCCGATGGTGCCGCTGGCGCCGCCGCGGTTGTCCACCACGATCGGCTGGCCCATGCTCTGGCTCATCTTGTCCGTGATCGCGCGCGCGATGATGTCCGTGGTGCTGCCGGCCGGGAAGGGCACGACCACGCGGATCGGCTTGTTCGGGTAGCCGCCCTGCGCCGATGCGGCGAAGGGCAGGGCCGCGGCGGCGGCAAGGGTCAGGGCGAGGGTGCGGCGCGTGAACTTCACGGGTTGTCTCCGGTGAGGGTGGATGGATTTAATTCACTATCTGGTGAATTATAGGGAGGCCTGCGGGCTTGGCAAGCCTGTGGAAACGCTCAGTCGTGCAGCAGGTAGCCGAGGATCACGTCCGTCATGTGCGACAGGCGCTCGCTGCGCGCCTTGGGCGCGAGCAGGTCGCGCCCGAAGATCGCCGACAGGGTGTGGCTGTTGGAGAGGTAGAAGTAGGCCATCCCCGCGATGGACACGTACAGCTGCACGGGATCGACCCCGCCGCGGAAGCTGCCTTCGCGCCGCCCCCGTTCGAGCACGGCGGCGAGCGTCTCGACGAGCGGCGAGGTGAGTTCGCGCGCGCGGCGCGACTCCGCCAGGTGGCGCGCCTTGTGCAGGTTGGCGCTGTTGAGGAGCGTCATGAACTCCGGGTGCGCCAGGTAGTAGTCCCAGGTGAACTCGATCAGGCGCCGCACTGCCGTGGCCGGGTCGAGATCGAGCAGCCGCAGCTTCGCCTCCTCCTCGCGGATGTCGCGGTAGGCCTGCTCCAGCACCGCCTGGAACAGCTTCTCCTTGTCCTCGAAGTAGTAGTAGATCAGGCGCTTGTTGAGGCCCGCGCGTTCGGCGATGCGGTCGACCCGCGCGCCCCCGAGGCCGAACTCGGCGAATTCGTCGCGCGCCGCTGCTAGGATGGTGCTCTGCGAGCGGTCCGCGTCCCGGACGCGTTCCTCGGTGGCGGGGCTGGGGTCACGGGGCATGGTCCGATAATTCACCAATCAGTTAATCAAGTCAAGCATGTCCCAAGACTCACAGCTCGCCGGCCACCTGATCGTGGAATGCCTCGTGGCGCAGGGCGTCACCCATGCCTTCGGCGTACCGGGCGAGAGCTACCTCGCGGTGCTGGACGGCTTCCACAAGTACCGCGAGCAGATCCGCTTCGTCATCAACCGGCAGGAGGGCGGCGCCGCCTTCATGGCCGAGGCCGCGGGCAAGATGACCAACCGGCCCGGCGTGTGCTTCGTCACGCGCGGGCCGGGCGCCACCAATGCGTCCATCGGCGTGCACACAGCCTTCCAGGACTCCACGCCCATGGTGCTGTTCGTCGGCGACGTGGCCAGCGACCAGCGCGACCGCGAGGCCTTCCAGGAAGTCGAATACCAGAGTTTCTTCGGCCCCAGCACCAAGGGCATGGCCAAGCGCGTGGAGCGCATCGACGATCCGCATCGCATCCCGGAGTACGTGGCGCGCGCCTTCGCCACCGCGATGAACGGCCGGCCGGGACCGGTGGTGCTGGTGCTGCCCGAGGACATGCTGACCCAGGCGACCACGGCACGGCCGTTGTCGCGCGTGGAAGCCGTCGAGTCCTGGAGCGACCCGGGCGCGCTGCGCACGCTGCGCGAGATGCTGTTGGCGGCGAAGAAGCCCTTCGTGATCGCGGGCGGCGGCGGCTGGACGCCGCAGGCCGCGCAGGCGCTGCAGCGCTTTGCGGAGAACTGGAAGCTGCCGGTGGGCAACGCCTTCCGCTTCCAGGACACCTTCGACAACCATCATCCGCTGTATGCGGGCGACGTCGGCATCGGCATCAATGCGAAGCTGTCGGCGCGCATCCAGGACAGCGACCTCGTCCTCGCGATCGGGCCGCGCCTCGGGGAGATGACCACCGGCGGCTACACGCTGCTGAAGCCCCCGAAGCCGAAGCAGAAGCTGGTGCACATCCACGCCGGCGCCGAGGAGCTGAACCGCGTCTACCAGGCCGACCTCGCCATCAACGCCACCATGAACGCCGCGGCGCGGTCTCTGGAGGTGCTGACGGCGCCGCCGGACGTGCCCTGGGGCAGTGAGTGGGCGCAGTCCGCCCACGCGGACTACCTGGAGAACCTGAAGCCGCAGAAGCTGCCGGGCGACATCGACATGCCGGCGGTGGTTGCGACGCTGCAGAAGCACCTGCCGGCGGACGCCCTGATCACCAACGGGGCAGGCAACTTCGCCTCGTGGACGCACCGCTTCTTCAAGCACCATGGCCTCGCCAAGGGGCACAAGACGCAGCTGGCGCCGACGGTTGGCGCGATGGGCTACGGGGTGCCGGCCGGCATCGCCGCCAACATCGTGTCGGGCCGCGTGGCGTTGACGATGGCCGGCGATGGCGACTTCCTCATGAACGGGCAGGAACTGGCGACGGCCTCGCAGAGCGGCGCCAAGTCGATCATCGTGCTGCTGAACAACGGCATGTACGGCACCATCCGCATGCATCAGGAGCGCGAGTACCCCAAGCGCACCGAGGGTGCCGGCACGGAGCTGGCGAACCCCGATTTCGTCGCCCTGGCCAAGGCCTATGGCTACGAGGGCGTGCGGGTGACGCGGACCGAGCAGTTCGAGCCTGCCCTCGTGGCGGCGCTGGAGCGCCGGCAAGGCACGCTGATCGAACTGATGCTGGACCCGGAAGTGATCACCACGCGCGGGACGCTGAGCGGCATTCGCGATGCGGCGCTGAAGAAGCAGGCCTGAGGGCTTGTCCCCGGCCCACGGCTTGCCGTAGGCCGGCGGTGAGCGCGAAGCCGAACCCCGGTGTTTCTTGGCGCTGCGCCCACGTCGCGCCAGGCGGTGCGCGGTGCCGGCCCGCTGGGGCGGTGTCCGGCGCGCCAAGCGCGCCGGCAAACCTGAAAGTCTGTTCCCGGCGCCGCACGCGAAGAACTCGTCTGCAGTTTGGCCGCAAGCGGCCAAACTGCGAACTCGAACAGCTTCGCGAGCTAGAGACGGTCGCGTGGCTCGATATGCGTCACTCCGTGACGCTCTCGTAGCCACGCTGCGGCGCCGGGAACAGCCTTTCAGGCACCGCCCCCTCATGCGGGCCGGCACCGCGCACCGCCTGGCGCGACGGGAAACGCTCTGCTTGATCAAGCTGGCTTGTTGAACCGCCGCTGCCCAACTGCCAAGCCGCGTGCCAGCGCGCCCCGGCCCGCCCCTACGGGTACGGTGCGCGATGAACCGGCGCCAAAAGAAAAAGGCCGGCGAAGCCGGCCTTTTCAGAATCGAGGAGGCCTCGATTACTTGACGTGCTTGCCGATCAGGCCAGCCATCTCGAACATGGACACCTGGCCCTTGCCGAACAGGACACGCAGCTTGTCGTCGGCGTTGACCATGCGCTTGTTCTGCTGGTCCTGCAGCTTGTTCTTCTTGATGTAGGCCCACAGCTTCGAGACGATCTCGGTGCGGGGCAGGGGGCTCGAGCCCACCACGGCAGCCAGCGATGCGTCCGGGGTCAGCGGCTTCATGAACGCCGCGTTCGGGGTGCGCTTCTTCGCGGGAGCCTTCTTCGCAGTTGCCTTCTTTGCCGGGGCGGCCTTCTTCGCCACAGCCTTCTTGGCCGGGGCGGCCTTCTTTGCCGGAGCCTTCTTCGCGACGGCCTTCTTCGCCGGGGCCTTCTTGGCGACGGCCTTCTTCGCCGGAGCCGCCTTCTTTGCCGGAGCCTTCTTCGCCGCCTTTTTCGCAGTTGCCATGATTTGATTTCCTTCTAGAAGTTTGATGAACCACCAGTGAAAACTGCCCTTGCACTGGCACTGCGGATGCTAAGGGAGAAAAGCGGCGTGTCAAAGGGGAAAAAGCGATTTTCCGCTGGAGGATGTTGCTTTTTTATCCGCGCGCTTTAGGCCGTTTTCCCTCTGAAGATCAGCAACACGCCCGCGAGGATCACGCCGCAGGCGGCCCACTCTCCCCCCGAGAGCACCTCTCCCCCGAGGAGAACGCCCAGCGCGAGCGCGATCACGGGGTTCACGAAGGCGTAGCTCGTGGCGAGCGCGGGGCTCGCATGCGCGAGGAGGTAGAGGTAGGCGCTGAATGCCACGAGAGAGCCGAACACCACGAGGTAGATCCACGCGGCAAGGGCGAGTCGCTGCGGCGGCGCGCCGAACTGCTCACCCATTGCGAGAGAAAGCGCCATCAACACCGCGCCACCACACAACATTTCGCTCGCGAATCCGGCGGGTCCGGGCGCCAGCGGCAGCCGCGTCGTCGAGAGCACGGACCCCAGCGACCAGGCCAGCGTCGCCCCCGCGATCGCTGCGAGCCCCTGCGGTGACGCACCGAAACTCGCGCCTCGCACCAGCAGCAGGACGCCCGCCACGCCCACCAGCATGCCCGCGAGCTCCAGGCGGCCGGGCCGCTGGCCGAACAGCAGTCCCCACCCGCACACCAGCATCGGCACCACCGCGATGAAGGCGGCGATCAGCCCCGAGCCGATGTGCTGCTCCGCGCTGGCGGTCAGGCCCATCCCGCCCCCCAGCATCAGCGCGCCGATGACCAGCGCATTGCGCCATTCGCGCGGGGTCGGCATCCGGGCGGCGCCGCGCCGGGCCTGCCACAGCACCCACGCCATCAGCAGCGCACCCGCCGTGAGGAAACGCGTCCCCATCTGGAAAAACGGCGGGAAGCTCACCAGCGCGTAGCGGATCGCGAGGTAGGTTGAACCCCAGACCAGGTAGCAGGCGAGCAGGGCGGGCACGAGCAGCGGGGCGGGCGCGGCGGCGCGGCCGGGCAGGGCGACGGAGTTCATGCGGCGATCGTAGGTTGCCCGCGGTCGGCCTTCCATGCATGATCCAAGGTCGTCGGCTTGGCCGGCCTTTTTTTTCAAGGTTTCGCCCCATGTCCACCGAAGTTCCCGAACTCGACGCCTACGACACGCGGATCCTCGCCGAACTGCAGCGGGACGCCCGCACCAGCATGGCGGAGCTCGGCCGCCTGGTGCACCTGTCGCAGCCGGCGGTGACCGAGCGGGTGCGCAAGCTGGAGATGGCCGGCTTCATCAAGGGCTACCGTGCGGTGGTGGACTACCAGCGCCTGGGGTACGGCATCCGGGCGATCGTGCGGGTGGGGCGGGTGGAGTACGCCCGGGTGGTGAAGCTGATCGAGCAGACGCCGGAGGTGGTGAACGCCTTCAACGTCACGGGCGAGGACAGCTGGATCCTGGAGATCGCCGTGATCGACGTGGAGCACCTGGATGCGGTGGTCACCAAGTTCTGCCTGGTCACGGAGACCTCCACCTCGATCGTGCTGAACGTGCCGCGCGAGCACGCCGCGGTGCTGCCGGCGCGGCGCGAGAACATCAAGCCCGCGATCAGGAAGGTGACCGGACGCTAGCCGCCGGAGGTGGCGCGTCCGGTCATCCCGGCGCAGGCCGGGATCCAGCCGTCAGCGCCGGGGAGGCAATGTCGCCAGCAACACGCCCACCAGCGCCGACAGGAACGCCAGCACCTGCAGCGCGGTCAGATGTTCCCCGAGCACCAGCACC
Organism: Comamonadaceae bacterium; assembly: GCA_004144865.1. Taxonomy (GTDB): domain Bacteria; phylum Pseudomonadota; class Gammaproteobacteria; order Burkholderiales; family Burkholderiaceae_C; genus Ramlibacter. The sequence continues at coordinate 22,435 of SEAY01000045.1, read as the reverse complement.
CCCACCGCCGCTGCCGACACCGGCAGCATCGCCGTGAAGACGCCGGCCTGCGCAGCCGGCACGACCTTCAGCCCGGTCATCCAGAGCCACACGGTCCAGACGCTGGCGGCGAGTGCGTAGAACAGCAGCAGCAGCCACGAGCCTGCCCCGACGGAAGCGAAATCGAACTGCAGCGCGGCGTAGGCGCCCAACGGGGTGACCAGCGCGAACCCCCACAGGTTGATCAGCGCCGTGATGCGCTTGGGGCCCAGCTTGCCGGTGAGCGCCTTGCCGATCACGGCATACGCGGCCTCGCACAGCACCGCGCCCAGCACCAGCAGGTTGCCGAGCCAGGCGAGCCGGTGTGTTCCCGCGGCGGTCGCATCCTCCGCAGGCCGGGCGAAGCCCAGCAGCGCTATGCCCAGCGCCGCACACGCGATCGCCGTCCAGGTGCGGCCGGAGATGGGCTCGCGCAGGAACAAGCGGCTCAGGAGCGCCACCGCAGCGGGGATCGCCGCCATGATCACGCCCGCCGACACCGCGCTGGTCAGGCTCACGCCGAACAGCATGCAGATCGAGAACAGGAAGTTGCCGAGGAAGGACTCGAGGAACAGCAGGCCGCGCGTGCGCCCGGTGAGCGGCGGCTCGTTGGCGGGCTTGCGCAGCCAGTGGAGCATGGCGGCCCCGCCGATGCCGAAGCGCAGCCAGGCGAGCAGGAACACGGGGATGGCCGCCACCAGCGGCTTGGACAGCGCGACATAGCTGCCGACCAGGGACATGCTCAGCGCGAGGCAGGCGTAGGCGACAGGGCGGCTCGGCGTGAAGCTCATCGACAATGGCGGACGCGAAAAACGCCGCATCATGCCTGAAGCCCCCCTGCGCCACGTCTTCGTCTACGGCACCCTGCGCCGCGGCGGCCGCAACGACATCAACCGCCTCGCGCCCGCGCCGGAGTACGTGGGCATGGGCGAGGTGCGGGGCGTCCTGTACCACATCGACTGGTACCCGGGCCTCACGCTGGGCGGCGAGGAAGCCGTGACGGTGGTCGGGGAGGTGTACCGCATCACTCCCGCCCTCGAGGCGATCCTCGACGGCATCGAGCAGATCGTGCCCGGCGCCGACAGCGAGTACTTCAAGCGCGAGCTCGAGGTCCTGGTGGAGGGCCGTCCCGTGCCGTGCCTCCTGTACGAGATCAATCCCGCCCACGTGCGGGGCAGGCAGGTGATCGGCCACGGCGACTGGCTGCTATTTCACAATCCTTGATTCTGATTTCGCATAGCGGAAAGACGGCGTTGTGCATCGCCGCAAAATTTCTCAATATAGGAAAGAGCGTTCCGCATAGCGGAAGCGATGATGCAAGTGGCTGATTTTCCTGATGAAAATATTTAGTCTTGTATAAGACATAAGAGCTCCACAAGGTCTTCTACAAGACTTAAAGTTCATTCCAACGCGGCGCCCGCGCGCCTGCCCCGGTTTCGACATCAACCCACGGAGTGAACATGAGCAACTGGACCCACCTGACCCGCGAACAGCAGATCGCCCAGCTCGAGAAGGATTGGGCCGAGAACCCGCGCTGGAAGGGCATCAAGCGCGGCTACAGCGCCGCCGACGTGGTGAAGCTGCGCGGCTCGCTGCAGATCGAGCACACGCTGGCCCGGCGCGGCGCCGAGAAGCTCTGGAGCCTGATCAACACCGAGCCCTTCGTGGCGACGCTGGGCGCGCTCACCGGCAACCAGGCCATGCAGCAGGTCAAGGCCGGCCTGAAGGCGATCTACCTTTCCGGCTGGCAGGTCGCGGGCGACGCCAACAGCACCGGCGAGATGTATCCCGACCAGTCGCTGTACGCGGTGGATTCCGTGCCGAAGGTCGTGAAGAAGATCAACAACACCTTCGCGCGTGCCGACCAGATCCAGTGGAGCGAAGGCAAGGGCCCCGGCGACGAAGGCTACATCGACTACTTCGCCCCCATCGTGGCCGACGCCGAGGCCGGCTTCGGCGGTGTGCTCAACGCGTTCGAGCTGATGAAGGCCATGATCGAAGCGGGCGCCGCCGCCGTGCACTTCGAGGACCAGCTGGCCTCCGTCAAGAAGTGCGGCCACATGGGCGGCAAGGTCCTGGTGCCGACGCGCGAAGCGGTGGCCAAGCTCGTCGCCGCCCGCCTCGCGGCGGACGTGATGGGCACCCCCACCGTGCTGCTGGCGCGCACCGACGCGGAAGCCGCCGACCTGGTGACCACCGACGTGGACGAAACCGACAAGCCGTTCCTGACGGGCGAGCGCACCGTGGAAGGTTTCTACCGCACCCGCAAGGGCTTCGACCAGGCGGTGAGCCGCGGCCTGGCCTACGCGGAGTACGCCGACCTGATCTGGTGCGAGACCGGCACGCCGGACCTCAAGTTCGCCCGCGACTTCGCCGACGCCATCCACGCGAAATTCCCCGGCAAGCTGCTGGCCTACAACTGCTCGCCTTCGTTCAACTGGAAGAAGAACCTGGACGATGCCACCATCGCCAAGTTCCAGAAGGAACTGGGCGCGATGGGCTACAAGTACCAATTCATCACGCTGGCCGGCTTCCACAGCCTCAACTACTCCATGTTCGAACTGGCCCACGGCTACGCCCGCAGCAACATGAGCGCGTTCGTCGAGTTGCAGCAGAAGGAATTCGCGGCGGCGGACAAGGGCTTCACGGCCGTGAAGCACCAGCGCGAGGTGGGCACGGGCTACTTCGACGCGGTCACGACCACGATCGAGGCCCAGTCCTCCACCGCTGCGCTGAAGGGCTCCACCGAGGACGAGCAGTTCTTCGACGAGCACCGCAAGGCCGCCTGAGCGCGCACGGTCCGCGCAGGAGGGCCCGGTGCATCTCGGTGCACCGGGCCCTTTTTTCGTGCGGGCCCGGGTAGCATCGGTTCGCAGAAGCCCGATCCCGCGTGTCCACTTCCAGCGACCTCCATCCGCCAGCGCCTCCAGCCCGTTCGCTGTGGCTGGCGCCCTTGCTCGTCCTTGCCCTGGCCTTGCTGGTCACCGCGCTGCTGCTGCTGTCGATCTCGCGGTCCATCGCGCAGCGCGACCAGGCGGCGTTCCAGGCGGAGGTGGCGCGCACCACCGGGGCGGTGCGCGAGCGCATCGACACCACGGTGACGCTGCTGCGCGGGGCGTCCGGCCTCTTCGGGGCGAGCGACCGGGTCTATGTGCGGGAGTTCGCGGGCTATGTGCAGCAGCTGCAGCTGCGGGAACGCTATCCGGGGATTCTCGGGATCGGGTTCACGGCGCGCATCGCGCCGGACGAGCTGGAGGAGCGGCTGGCGCGGCTGCGGGCCGACGGCAACCCGGCCTTCCGTGTGTGGCCCGAGGGGCCGCGCGACGAGTACCACACCATCCTGTTCCTGGAGCCGATGGACGCGCGCAACCGCGAGGCGATCGGCTACGACATGGCCACCGACCCGACGCGGCGCGCCGCCATGGAACGCGCACGCGACGAAGCGCGGCCGGCGGCCTCGGGCAAGGTCCTGCTGGTGCAGGAGATCGACGAGCGCAAGCAGGCCGGGTTCCTGGTGTACCTGCCGGTCTACCGCGACAAGGTCGTGCCGCCCACGGTGGAGGAGCGGCGGCGCCAGCTCGAAGGGTTCGTCTACGCACCGCTGCGCGTGGATGACCTGCTCGCGGGCGTGCGCGGGGGCAGCGTGCGCCGCGTGGACTACGAGCTGTTCGACGGACTCGCGCCCGAGCCCGCGGCGCTGCTTCGATCCACCGCGGAGCCCCGGGCGACGCCGCCCTCCCTGACGGCTGCGAGCCGCATCGACGTGGCCGGCCGTTCCTGGCTGATCCGCTTCAGCAGCAGCCCGGCTTTCGAGGCCGCCTCCGAGCGCAGGCTGGTGCCCTGGCTTGCCCTCGGCTCGGCCGGCTCGGCGCTGCTGCTCGCGTGGATCACCTTCGTCCAGGCCCGCGCGCGCCGCGATGCCGAGGCTGCCGCGGCGCAGCGGCGCGCCAACGAACTGGCCCTGCGCGCCAGTGAGGAGAAGGCGCGGGACCGGGCGGAAAAGCTGCAGCTGCTCTACGCCGAGCTGCGCGAAGCGGAGCGGCGCAAGGACGAATTCCTGGCCGTGCTGGCGCACGAACTGCGCAATCCGCTCGCGCCGATCCGCACATCGCTCGCCGTGCTGCGCCGGCTGCCGCCCGGGCCGCAGGCGAACCGGTCGCTGGAGATCGCGGAGCGGCAGGTCCGGCAGCTGGTGCGGCTGATCGACGACCTGCTGGATGTCTCGCGCATCTCCCGCGGCAAGATCGTGCTGCAGCGCGAGCGCGTCCCCCTGGCCGAGGTGATCGCGGCGGCGGTGGAGACCAGCCAGCCCCTGATCGATGCGCGCGGCCACCGCGTGCGGGTGGAGGAGGTCGATCCCGCGCTGGTGCTGGACATCGATCCGGCGCGCGTGGCGCAGGTCTTCACCAACCTCCTGAACAACGCCGCGCACTACACGCCGCCCGGCGGGGAGATCGCCGTGGAAGTGGCCATGGGCCCGCGCGACGTGCGCGTGTCGGTGCGCGACAACGGGATCGGCATCGCCCCGGAAAAGCTGCGCGAGGTGTTCGAGCTGTTCCACCAGGTCGGCTCCGCGGCGGGCGGCGGGCTGGGCATCGGCCTGAGCCTGGCTTCGCGGCTGGTGGAACTGCACGGCGGCCACATCGAGGCGAACAGCGCGGGCCTGGGCCACGGCTCCGAGTTCACGGTGGTGCTGCCGCGCGACGACGGGGTAGAATCGTCCCATCCGAAGAGCAACAAGAGCGAGAAAGGCACCCCGGTTATGACACCGCGAACTACCCCGGAAGGTTCCACGGCCCGCTAGCGGCCGGGTCGTCGCGTGCACTGAGTTGCCTCTCCCCAACTGAAAAGCGCGGCTGCCCCCGCGCTTTTTTCGTTTTCGTTGCCCCAGAGTTCCCACCATGATCCAGATCACGCTTCCCGACGGCTCGCAGCGCCAGTTCCCCGGCCCGGTGACGGTCGCCGACGTCGCCGCTTCCATCGGCCCCGGCCTGGCCAAGGCCGCCATCGCCGGCAAGGTCGACGGCAAGGTCGTCGACACGACGTTCACGATCCAGGGCGACGCGAAGGTCGCGATCGTCACGCACAAGGACCCCGAGGGGCTGGACGTCATCCGCCACTCCACGGCGCACCTGCTGGCCTACGCGGTCAAGGAGCTCTTTCCCGAGGCGCAGGTGACGATAGGCCCGGTCATCGAGCACGGCTTCTATTACGACTTCGCATACAAGCGGCCCTTCACGCCGGAGGACCTGGCCGCGATCGAGAAGCGCATGGCCGAACTGGCGGCGAAGGACGAGCCGGTCACGCGGCGCGTGCTGCCGCGCGACGAGGCGGTGCAGCACTTCAAGGCCATGGGTGAAGCCTACAAGGCCGAGATCATCGGCAGCATCCCGCAGGGCGAGGACGTTTCCCTGTATGCGGAGGGCGGCTTCGAGGACCTCTGCCGCGGCCCGCACGTGCCCAGCACGGGCAAGCTGAAGCACTTCAAGCTGATGAAGGTGGCCGGCGCCTATTGGCGCGGCGACCACCGCAACGAGATGCTGCAGCGCATCTACGGCACGGCCTGGGCGACGAAGGAGGAGCTGCAGCAGTACCTCACGATGCTGGAGGAAGCCGAGAAGCGCGACCACCGGCGCCTGGGCCGCGAGCTGGACCTGTTCCACATCGACGACGTGGCCCCCGGCGTGGTGTTCTGGCACCCCAAGGGCTGGGCCATCTGGCAGGCGGTGGAGCAGTACATGCGCCAGGTCTACAAGGACACGGGCTACCAGGAGGTCAAGGGACCGCAGATCCTGGACAAGAGCCTGTGGGAGAAGACGGGCCACTGGCAGAACTACCGCGAGAACATGTTCACGACGGAGTCGGAGAAGCGCGAGTACGCGCTCAAGCCGATGAACTGCCCGGGCCACGTGCTGATCTTCAAGTCGCAGCTGCGCAGCTACCGCGACCTGCCGCTGCGCTTCGGCGAGTTCGGCCAGTGCCACCGCAACGAGCCCTCGGGCGCGCTGCACGGGATCATGCGGGTGCGGGGCTTCACGCAGGACGACGGCCACGCGTTCGTGACGGAGGACCAGATCCTGCAGGAGTGCGTGGACTACACGGCCAAGCTGCAGCAGGTGTACCGCGACTTCGGCTTCACGGACATCCTCTACAAGGTCGCCACGCGCCCCGAGAACCGCGTGGGTTCCGACGAGCTCTGGGACAAGGCCGAACATGCCTGCATGGAGGCGCTGCGCCGCTCGGGCGTGGACTTCGTGGTGTCGCCCGGCGACGGCGCCTTCTACGGCCCGAAGATCGAATACACGCTGAAGGACGCGCTGGGCCGCCAGTGGCAGTGCGGCACGATGCAGGTCGATTTCAACACGGCCGAACGCCTGGGGGCGGAATATGTCACGGAGACGAGCGGCCGCGCCCATCCCGTGATGCTGCACCGGGCCATCGTGGGCAGCCTCGAGCGTTTCATCGGCATGCTGATCGAACACCATGCCGGCGCCCTGCCGGCGTGGCTCGCCCCGGTGCAGGCGGTGGTCCTCAACATCACCGGCGGCCAGGCGGACTACGCCCAATCCGTGGCCGAAACGCTGAGGAATCAAGGGCTTAGGGCGGAGGTGGATCTGCGCAACGAGAAGATCACGTATAAAATACGCGAGCATTCGCTGCAAAAGCCGCCCTATCTCCTCGTCGTCGGCGAGAAAGAGAAGGCGGCTGGCGCCGTCGCGGTGCGCGCCCGGGGCAACCAGGACCTCGGGGTGATGTCCCTGGAGGAATTCGGCAAGAGGATCGCCGGGGACGTCGCCGCCAAGCGCTGAATCCAATTGGAGGAAGCTGCGGGGCCGCGCCCACCAAGGCGGCATTGCTACAGTTTTTGTAGTTAACCTGAATCAAGGACGCAAGACCATCGCTACTGAATTTCGCGACCGCCGCCACCGCGAGGAACGCAAGCACCGCCTGAACCGGGAAATCATGGCCCCGGAAGTCCGCCTGAGCGGACCCAACAACGAGCCCTTGGGCATCGTGAGTCTGCAGGAAGCCTTGCGTATGGCAGGCGAGCTGGATGTGGACCTGGTCGAGATCGCCGCCACTGCCAATCCGCCGGTCTGCCGGCTGATGGACTACGGCAAGTTCAAGTACCAGGAACAGAAGAAGGCCGCGGAAGCGAAGTCGAAGCAGACGGTCATCGAGATCAAGGAAATCAAGTTCCGCCCGGGCACCGACGACGGTGACTACAACATCAAGATGCGCAACATCCGGCGCTTCCTGGCGGAAGGCGACAAGTGCAAGATCACGCTGCGGTTCCGCGGCCGCGAGATCACGCACCAGGAAATCGGGATGGCGCTGCTGCAGCGCATCCGCGACGACCTCGGGGACACCATCCTCGTCGAGCAGTTCCCCAAGCTCGAAGGCCGGCAGATGATCATGATGATCGCGCCGGGCAAGAAGAAGCCGGCGCCTGCCAAGCCGGCGACGGAAGCCGCTCCCGCGGCGACCGCGACGACGACGTCGTCCTGAGGCACGGTTCGGATCCGCCACGGTTGGTCGCCGGGGCGGCGAAGGAGGGGAGGCGTTCGCGCCTTCCCGGAGCCTCGCGCTCCGAAACAAAAAGTGGCTCGGGGCCATCAAGGCGCGGGACTTTCCCGCGACGCCTCACGAGCACAAGGAAGAAGGAGCATTCAATGCCCAAGATGAAGACCAAGAGCGGAGCGAAGAAGCGCTTCCGCGTGCGTCCCGGCGGGACCGTCAAGCGCGGCCAGGCCTTCAAGCGTCACATCCTGACCAAGAAGTCCACCAAGAACAAGCGCCACCTCCGTGGACCGACCGCTGTGCATGAGACCAACATGGGTCACATGGCGCAGATGCTGCCGTTCGCCGGCCTGTAACGCAGACGAAGAAGGAGAACACACATGCCTCGCGTCAAACGTGGTGTAACCGCCCGCGCACGTCACAAGAAGGTCCTCGCCCTGGCCAAGGGCTTCCGCGGCCGCCGCGGCAACGTCTTCCGCATCGCCAAGGAAGCGGTGATGAAGGCGGGTCAATACGCCTATCGCGACCGCCGGACCAAGAAGCGCGTCTTCCGCCAGCTGTGGATCGCCCGTATCAACGCCGCCGCGCGTGCGAACGGTCTCACCTACAGCCAGTTCGCCAACGGGATCCGCAAGGCCGGCATCGACATCGACCGCAAGGTCCTGGCCGATATCGCCTATCACGACCCCGCGGCGTTTACCGGCATCGTGAACCAGGTCAAGGCCAAGCTGGCTGCCTGAGTTTCGCGGTGATGCCGCCGTCCGCGGCGGCATCCGGTGCAACCCATTGGACAGGGCTAGGGCTGCGAAGCACTAGCCCTGTTTTTTTCTTCTCATGACCCAAGAATTCGATTCGATCGTCGGCAGTGCGCGCGAGGCTTTCGCCGGGGCCCGGACGCCCGCGGAGCTGGAAAACGCCAAGGCGCAGTTCACCGGCAAGGCCGGCCGCATCACCGAGCTGATGAAGGGCCTGGCCGCGCTCTCCGTGGAGGAGAAGAAGACGCGCGGCGCGGCGATCAACCAGGCCAAGCAGGCGATCGAGGCGGCCCTGGCCGAGCGCCGCCAGGCGCTGGCCGACGCCGAGCTCGCGCTCCAGCTGAAGGCCGAGGCGCTCGACGTCTCGCTGCCGGGCCGCGTGCGCGAGCCGGGCGGCCTGCACCCGGTGTCGCTGACCATGGAGCGCATCGAGCTGATCTTCGCCAGCATGGGCTTCGACGTGGCCGACGGCCCGGAAATCGAAAGCGACTGGCACAGCTTCACGTCGCTGAACAACCCGCCGAACCATCCCGCGCGCTCGATGCAGGACACGTTCTACGTGGACATCGACGGCGACGACGGCATTCCCTACAACCTGCGGCCGCACACCAGCCCGATGCAGGTGCGGTACGCCCATCGCCACGTGAAGAAGCACGCCGCGCTCGTGGCCGCGGGCGGCACGATGCCCGAGATCCGCGTGATCTGCCCGGGCCGCACCTATCGCGTGGACAGCGACGCCACGCACTCGCCGATGTTCCACCAGTGCGAAGGCCTGTGGCTGGGCGAGAACGTGAGCTTCAAGGACCTGAAGGTCGTCTTCACCGACTTCTGCCGCACCTTCTTCGAGAGCGACGACCTCGCGCTGCGCTTTCGCCCCAGCTTCTTCCCGTTCACGGAGCCCAGCGCCGAGATCGACATCCAGTTCCAGAGCGGGCCGCTCGCCGGCCGCTGGCTGGAGGTGGCCGGCTCCGGCCAGGTGCACCCCGCCGTCGTGCGCAACATGGGCCTGGACCCCGAAAAGTACATCGGCTTCGCCTTCGGCATGGGCCCGGACCGCCTGACCATGCTGCGCTACGGCGTGAACGACCTGCGCCTGTTCTTCGACGGCGACACCCGCTTCCTGAAGCAATTCCGCTGATTCCCGAGACGACATGCAATTCCCCGAGTCCTGGCTGCGCGCGTTCTGCAACCCGCCGCTGACCACGCAACAGATCGCCGACACGCTCACCATGGGTGGGCTGGAAGTGGAGGACTTGCGCCCGGTCGCGCCTCCCTTCACGAAGGTGGTGGTCGGCGAGATCAAGGAAGCCGTGCAGCACCCCAACGCCGACCGCCTGCGCGTGTGCCAGGTCGACGTGGGGCAGGGTGCGCTCCTCAACATCGTCTGCGGCGCGCCCAACGCGCGCGTGGGCATCCGCGTGCCGACGGCGCTGGTGGGCGCCGAATTGCCGCCGGGCGAGGACGGCAAGCCGTTCGCCATCAAGCTGGGCAAGCTGCGCGGCGTGGAAAGCCAGGGCATGCTGTGCTCGGCCCGGGAGCTCCAGCTCAGCGAGGATCACGGCGGCCTGCTGGAGCTGGATGCTTCCGCGCCGCTGGGCCAGGACGTGCGCGAGGTCCTGAACCTCGACGACCACGTCTTCACCCTCAAGCTCACTCCCAACCTGGCGCACGCGCTGTCCGTGTACGGCGTTGCGCGCGAACTGTCCGCGCTCACCGGCGCGCCGCTCACCGAGCCGAAGTTCGAGCCGGTGCAGCCGGGCAACGACGCAAGGCTGAAGGTCAAGGTCAGCGCGCCGGATCTCTGCGGCCGCTTCTCGGGCCGCGTGATCCGCAACGTCAACACGAAGGCGAAGACGCCCCAGTGGATGGTCGAGCGCCTCGCCGGCTGCGGCCAGCGCAGCGTGACGGCGCTGGTGGACATCTCCAACTACGTGATGTTCGAGTTCGGCCGGCCCTCGCACATCTTCGACTTCGACAAGATCCACGGCGGGCTCGACGTCCGCTGGGGCCGCCCGGGCGAGCAGCTCAAGCTGCTGAACGGCAACACCATCGAGGTGGACGGGAAGGTCGGCGTCATCGCCGACGACAAGGAAGTCGAGTCGCTCGCCGGCATCATGGGCGGCGACGCCACGGCCGTCTCCGACGACACGAAGAACGTCTACGTGGAAGCCGCCTTCTGGTGGCCCGAGGCGGTGCAGGGACGCTCGCGCCGTTTCAATTTCTCGACCGACGCCGGCCACCGCTTCGAGCGCGGCGTGGATCCGGCGCTGACGGTCGAACACATCGAGCACATCACCCGCCTCGTGATCGACATCTGCGGCGGCGAGGCCGGCCCCATGGACGACCAGGTCGTGAAGCTGCCCGAGCGCAAGCCGGTGCAGCTGCGCGTGGCGCGCGCGGCCAAGGTGATCGGCATGCCGGTGACGGAAGCGCAATGCGTCGATGCGTTCGCGCGCCTGCGCCTGCCCGCGATGGCCGATGGCGGCATCGTGACCGTCACGCCGCCGCCGTACCGCTTCGACCTCGCGCTCGAGGAAGACCTCATCGAGGAGGTGGTGCGCGTGATCGGCTACAACCAGCTGCCCACCACGCCGCCGCTGGCGCCCATCACGGCCAAGCTGCCGCCGGAGAACCGCCGCAGCCGCTTCGCGGTGCGCCGCCTGCTCGCCGGCCTGGGCTACCAGGAGACGATCAACTTCAGCTTCGTCGAGGCGCACTGGGAAAAGGATCTCGCCGGCAACCCCGACCCCATCAAGCTGCTGAACCCGATCGCCAGCCAGATGAGCGTGATGCGCTCCTCGCTGCTCGGCTCGCTGCTGCAGGTGCTGAAGTTCAACCTGGACCGCAAGGCGGAACGCGTGCGCGTGTTCGAGCTGGGCCGCGTGTTCCTGCGCGATGCATCGGTGCCGACCACCGACACGACCGTGCGCGGCGTGCACCAGCCCATGAAGGTGGCCGGCCTGGCCTACGGGGCGCCCGACGGCCTGCAATGGGGCCGCAAGGCGACGCATGGCGACTTCTACGACATGAAGGGCGACGTGCAGGCGCTGCTCGCGCCGCTGCAGGCGGAGTTCGCACCGGCCGAACATCCCGCCATGCACCCGGGCCGCTGCGCCGTCATCCGCATCGACGGCCGTGACGTCGGCTTCGTCGGCGAACTGCACCCGCGCTGGCGCCAGCAGTGGGAACTGCCGCACACGCCGCTGCTGTTCGAACTGGACCTGGACGCCGTTGCCGAGCGCAAGGTGCCGGTGGCCGAACCGGTGCCGCGCTTCCAGCCCGCCGAGCGCGACATCGCGGTGATCGTCAACGAGAAGGTCACGCACGGCCAGCTGATGGCCGCGATCCGTTCCGCCGAGACGGGCGGGCTGCTGCGCGACGCCTTCCTGTTCGACGTCTACAAGCCGCAGCAGGCGACCGCCGGTCTGGCGCTGGACGAAAAGAGCCTGGCCGTGCGCTTGACGCTCGCGCGCAGCGACGCGACACTGACCGACGAGCAGATCGAAGCCGCCGTGCGCGCCGTGGTGGAGCGGATCACCGCGCAGCTGGGCGGCCGCCTGAGGGGGTGACCATGGCTCTGACAACGACAAGCGCGCTGAAGCAAGAGGACATCATGGAGTTTGCCGTCGAGAGCCTGGAAACGCCGGCGCTCACCAAGGCCCAGCTCGCCGAGCTGCTGTTCGAGCAGATCGGGCTGAACAAGCGCGAATCCAAGGACATGATCGACGCGTTCTTCGACCTGATCTCGGCCAGCCTGGTCGAAGGCAAGGACGTCAAGATCTCCGGCTTCGGCAACTTCCAGATCCGCACCAAGGCGCCGCGCCCCGGCCGCAACCCGCGCACCGGGGAAGCCATCCCCATCGAAGCCCGCCGCGTGGTGACCTTCCACGCCAGCCACAAGCTCAAGGAACAGATCCAGGGCAACGGCAACGGCGGCGCCGACTCCGACGCCTGAAAGTCCGCCGGCGGGCTCAGGCCCGCGCCGCCCGTCGCGGCGAAGCCACCGAAAGACTCCGGTCCCCAGGGGCCGCGGCGGCCGCGCTTTGCATCCCGGCCCTCTTAGAGTAACCTCGAAGCTTTCTCTCCTAGTAGATTGATTTCAATGGAGAAAGGCCTTCCTGCCATCCCTGCCAAGCGCTACTTCACCATCGGTGAGGTCAGCGAGCTGTGTGGCGTCAAGCCCCACGTGCTACGGTATTGGGAGCAGGAGTTCACCCAGCTGCGTCCGATGAAGCGGCGCGGCAACCGCCGCTATTACCAGCACCACGAGGTGCTGATGATCCGGCGCATCCGCGACCTGCTCTACGACCAGGGCTTCACGATCAGCGGCGCGCGCAACAAGCTGCAGGAGATCGTGCAGGTCGAGCGCGACAAGCGCCGCGCGGGCGAGGTGATGCTCGAGGGCGTGGAGGTCATCGAGGTCGAGGAGTCCTCGTTCGGCGAGAGCCAGTTCGAGGATGCCCCGCCGGACGAGCGCGACGCCATCACGCAGAAGCTGCAGTTGCTGCGGCGCGAGCTCTTCGAAATCCGCGATCTGCTGGGTTCCGTCCACTGAATCCCGGAAACGCCTCCGAGCCGGGCTATAATCGCGGGCTTCGGCGTGTAGCGCAGCCTGGTAGCGCACTTGCATGGGGTGCAAGGGGTCGCGAGTTCGAATCCCGCCACGCCGACCAATGTCAAAAACGACCAGCCGGTTGGGCCTTGGCCCAACCGGCTGCTTCGTTTCCGGAAGGTGGCACGCATACAATGGCTGGGCATGGCCTCCGTCGTCTTCGCTGATCTAGTTGGGAGCACCGGCATCTTCGAGCGGCTCGGGGACGAGACTGCCGGGCGGTTCGTCACCCAGCTGACGACGGCGCTCGCCAAGATCTTCGAGCAGCACAACGGCCGGGTGGTCAAGCTGCTCGGCGACGGCCTCTTCGTCGTCTTCCCCGAGGAGTCGCAGGCCCTCACCGCCTGCATCGCCATCCAGGAACGCCTGCTGCAAAAGCCCGTGCGCCCCGCCGGGCTCGGCCGCCCCGTGCAGATGCAGATGGGCATCGAGTCGGGCGAAGTCGTCGAGATCCAGGGCGACTGCTACGGCGACGCCGTCAACAGCGCTGCCCGCCTAGCCGATCTCGCCGGCGCCGACCAGATCCTCACCACCCAGCGCGTGCGCGAGGCACTCCCCGCGGCGATGCAGTCCAAGCTGCGCAGCCTGGGTCCCATGTACCTGCGCGGCAAGGCCGAAGCGACCGAGGTCTACCGCGTCGAATGGCAGCCGGAGCGCGATGCCGAAGCCACGGTGATGGGCGTGTCGATGTTCGGCCAGCAGGTGCCGGAGGCGCGCCTGGAGGTCTCGTTCGCCGGCCAGACCTGCAGCCTGCTGCCGCGCGGGGAAGCCATCACGCTGGGACGTTCGGTCACCGCGGACCTGCCCGTGAACGACACGCGCGTGTCGCGCGTGCACGCGACGGTGCAATGGCGCGGGGGGCACTTCGTGCTGAGCGACGCCTCCAGCTTCGGCACCTGGGTGTACTTCGGCAGCCAGGCCGAGCCCGTGGTGCTGCGCCGCACCGAGTGCTACCTCGTGGGGCAGGGGCAGATCGCGCTGGGTTGCGACCGCAACTCCGAAGCGGCGCCCATCGCCACCTTCGCCGTCGCCTGACGCATGGCGCTCGAGCTGCACGTCGCCGGCCCCGGGCTGGACGTCACCAAGCGGCTGGAGGCTGGCGAGCCTGCCCTCGTCCTCGGGCGCGACACCGACTGCACCATCTGCCTGCCCGATCCCGAACGCAACATCTCGCGCCGCCACCTGAGCGTGTGGAACGAGGGCGAGCAGCTCCACTTCCACGTGTTGTCGGTGGTGAACGGCGTCGATACGGCCAGCGGCGAGCTGCCCCCGGGTTCGCGCGGCGTGCTCGCCCCCGGCGAGGTGATGGTGCTCTCGGCCTTTCGCATCACGGCGGAGCCGGGCTATGCCGCCACGCAGCCCGCGCCGATGGACGAGGGCGGCGACCCGTGGGCGGAGTTCGAACGCCAGGCGGCGGAGCTGGTGCCCCCCGCGCCGGACACGGTGCCGGTGCTGGACGACGACAGCGATCCTTTCGGCGACTGGGGCTTCAAGAGCACGTTCGGCCCGGGCTCGCCCGGAGGCGGCCTGCGCGCCGATTCCCTGGCTCCCGCCGCCGACCTGGAGCCCTTCCTGGCCGGCCTGGGCCTGGCGCCCTCGGCGCAGAAGCCACTCACCAACGGTGAACTCGAGACGATGGGGCGCCTCACGCGCATCGCGCTGCAGGGGTTGCTGGAGGCGTTCGCCGCCGCCGCCGAACAGCGGCAGGACCTGCGTTCCGACGGCCGGACGATGATGGGGCAGCGCGAGATGAACCCCTTGCGGCTCGACACGTCCCTCGAAACCAAGCTGTATTACCTGTTCGGCGGCCAGGCCGCCGCCGCCGGCTTCCTGCCGCCGGATCGGGCGGTGGCGCAGGTCGTGACGGAGGTCGCCGCGCACCAGGAAGCCATGTCCGACGCGGTGCGCGACGCCGTCGAAGGCGTGGTGCGCGAGTTCGACCCCGAAGCCCTCAAGAAGCGCCTGCTGGGCGGCGGCGCGCGGATCTTCGAATCCGCGCGTGCGTGGGACGCCTTCACCCGCGACTACGCGGAACGCTCCGCTGCGCAGCCCCCCTGGGTGCAGCAGTTGCTGGACCGCCACTTCGCGATGTCGTACGCCCGCGCACTGTTGCGTGCGAAACGCAACACACCCGGCCGGCCGGCGGGGTAACGAACTCGGCCATGCGGGCAGGGGGCGGGCTAGAATGCGTTTCCACCTGTTTCCCCGCGCCGCGGCTGAAGTGTGACTCTGAAAAAGCTGGGACGGTACGAAGTTCTCCGGGTCCTCGGCAAGGGTGCCATGGGCGTGGTGTACGAGGGTCGCGATCCGAACCTCGACCGCCGCGTGGCCATCAAGACCGTCAAGGTCGAGAACCTGTCCGAGGAAGCGGCGGCCGAATACGAGCACCGGTTCCGCACCGAGGCGCGCTCCGCCGCGCGCCTGCAGCATCCCAACATCGTCAGCGTCTACGACTCCGACCGTGACGGCGACGTCGCCTTCCTCGTCATGGAGTACATCCAGGGCGACGACCTCAAGCACCACCTCGATCGCGGCACGCGCTATTCGCTGGAGCAGTCGCTCAAGATCATCCGCGACCTGCTGAGCGCGCTGGACTATGCGCACAAGCAGGGCATCGTGCACCGCGACATCAAGCCGGCCAACCTGCTGATCGAGCCGGGTGGGCGCGTGAAGCTCACCGACTTCGGCGTCGCGCGCATCCAGGATTCCGGCGAAGCCACCCGCACCCAGGGCAGCATGGTGGGCACGCTGAAGTACATGGCGCCGGAGCAGGTGCAGGGCCAGAAGATCGACTCGCGCGCCGACCTGTTCTCGGTGGGCGTGGTGCTGTACCAGCTGCTGACGGACAAGCGTCCCTTCGACGGCGACAACGACTTCTCCATCATCCACCAGATCATCGGCCACCACCCGCCGCCGCCCAGCTCCGCCAACCCGCGGCTGCCGCCGGCGCTGGATGCCGTGGTGGCCCGCGCGCTCGCCAAGACGCGCGAGGAACGCTTCGCCACCGCGCGCGATTTCGCCGTGGCGCTGCAAGCGGCCATCCGCCGCGCGGAAGACCAGACGGTCGTCCCGCCGCAGAACCCGAACAAGAAGATCGAGCCGGCCGTCTCGCGCCCGCTCACCACGCCGGGCAGCGCGCCGGGCAACCTCACGTCCCCCAGCAACCTCAGCTCCGTCACGCAGGAGGTGGAACTGGTCTACTGGAAGGACGTCAAGGATTCCGACGACGTCGAAGACCTGCGGGGCTTCCTCGACAAGTTCCCGGCGGGCATCTATGCCGACCTCGCGCGCCGGCGCATTCGCAAGCTCACCGGCGGAGAGCCGACCAACATCGGCGTGAGCCAGCCGGACGTCAACCAGCCGGGCGTCAGCCCGCCGGGGCTCAGCCACCCCGGCATGAGCCGGCCCGGCCTCGCGTCCATGCCGGGAGCGGCAGCCGCGGCAGCGGGAGGCACCGCCGGCAGCAGCGTGTTCGCGGCCACGCAGTTCCCGTCCGCCGACCAGGAGGCGACGCGGCTGCGCACCGACACCTCGCGTCCCGCGGCGCCCGCCGAGGGGGGCACGAACCTGCGGCCGGCGCAATGGGTGCACGAGGAATACACCCGCACGGAGTCCGACGCTGCGGAGTCCACCTTCGCAGCCACGCAGCCGATCCCCACGGCCGCCGCCGAGGCCGCGTCGCGGGCCGCGGCGCTGGCGGCCGTCGTTGCCCCGGTCGCACCGCCTGCGGACGCCGTGCCGCCAGCGCGCCGGGCGCCGCCGCCGGCCGTCGAAGACCCCAGCCTGCCGCCACCGCTGCCCCCGAAGAAGAAGACGCCCGTCATGCTGGTAGCGGCCAGCGTCGCCGTGTTCGCGGTGGCCGGCATCCTCGTGTACGTGATGGGTCGCTCGGGCAAGCTGCCCGAGCCCGATCTGGCGGTCGCCCCGGCCGCCGTCGTCGCTGCGTCCACTACGGCCGTAGCTCCGGCGCCCGAGCCGGCCGCGCTTCCGGCCGATCCGCCTCCGGCGTCCCCGCCCATCGCGCCCCCCGCCGAGGCGGTGCCCGCGGCGACGGCGGCCGCCAAGCCTGCCGTGCAGGCACCGCCCGCCAAGGCCGCCATCGCGAAGAAGCCGGAGACCACCAAGCCGGCGCGCGCCACGACCGCGCCCGCCGTGGAACCGGCGCCGCGCAGCGGCGGTCCGGCGGCGCCGGCTCCGCGTGCGGATCCCGAGCCCCCGGGAGTGCGCCCGCCCAACCCGATGGTGGCCGTCAACTCCGCCGGATACCAGGCCGCCGAGCAGTGCCGGGATCGCGTGTTCCTGGCCAAGGAACTCTTCAGGTGATGTCGAAGCTGTGCACGCCGAAGTGCCCGCGCGCGCGGTCGGCGAAGAAGTGTTCCAGCGTCTCCCGCACGGTGCGGAAGGCGATCTCCTCCCAGGGGATCTCGGATTCGGTGAAGAGCCGCGCCTCGATCGTCTCGAAGCCGGGATCGAACACGTCGCTGAGCAGGCGCGCCCGGTAGAACAGGTGCACCTGCCCCACGCGCGGCACGCTCAGCACCGTGA
Source organism: Comamonadaceae bacterium (assembly GCA_004144865.1). Taxonomy (GTDB): domain Bacteria; phylum Pseudomonadota; class Gammaproteobacteria; order Burkholderiales; family Burkholderiaceae_C; genus Ramlibacter. The sequence goes on along the minus strand of SEAY01000045.1, from coordinate 4,984 downwards.
ACAGGCCTTCCATCTCGAACTGCGCGCCGGCCTCCTCCTGGGTCTCGCGCGCGGCGCCCTCCGCCGTGCTCTCGCCCAGCTCCATGAAGCCGGCCGGCAGCGTCCACTTGCCCCAGCGCGGCTCGATGTTGCGCTTGCACAGGAGCACGCGCTCGCCGAAGTAGGGCACGGTCCCCACCACGTTGAGCGGGTTCTCGTAGTGGATGGTGTCGCAGGCCGGGCAGACGGCGCGCTCCTTCGTGTCGCCGTCGTCGGGCACGCGGTACACGACGCTCGCGCCGCAGTTGCGGCAATGCTTGATGGGGCTGCGGAAGTTCACTTCAGAAGAAAGGGCTCCCGAGGGAGCCCTTTGCGCACGGGTTCGGCAGGAAGTTTAAGCCTTCTTGCCCGCCGCCGGCTTGGCGGCCGGGGCGGCGGCCGTCTTGCCGTGCTTCTCGATGAGCGCGCGCGCCGTCTCCAGCAGCTTCTTGCCGTCGTGGCCGCGCTTGTCCATGTCCTGCGCCCACTCCACTTCCACCAGGCGCGCCTTGCGCTTGAACTCCTGCGCGTCGGCCGCGGAGATGGTGTGGATGGTGTTCTTGCGGTCCACGGCGGACTTGCGGCCGATGCCGTCGTTGCCCTGCTGCACCTTGCCCAGCCAGCCCGACGTGCCCATGCCGGAGTTGGCGTCGATCACCTTCTTCAGGTCGGGCGCGAGCGAGTTGTACTTCGCCTTGTTCATCGCCATCACGAAGGTGGTGGTGTACAGCGCACCGCCGGCGGGATCGAACTCGCTGTGGAACTTGGTCAGCTCGTGCACCTTGACCGAGGGCACCACTTCCCACGGGATCACGCAGCCGTCGATGGTGCCCTTGGACAGCGCATCGGGGATCTGCGGCAGCGGCATGCCCACGGGCGTGGCGCCGAGGAAGCCGAGCATCTTGGTGATCTGGCGGGTGGGGCCGCGCACCTTCAGGCCGCGCAGGTCGTCCGCGGTCTTGATCAGCTTTTCCTTCATGTGGAACATGCCGGGGCCGTGCACGTGCAGCGCGAGCACCTGCGTGTCCTTGAACTCGTCGGGCGCCACCGTCTGCACGTACTCCCAGTACGCCTTCGAGGTGGCCTCGGCGTTGTTCATCATGAACGGAAGCTCGAACACCTCGATGCGCGGGAAGCGGCCGGCGGTGTTGCCGGGCAGCGTCCACACGATGTCGACCACGCCGTCCTTGGCCTGGTCGTACAGCTGCACCGGCGTGCCACCGAGCTGCATCGCGGGATAGCCCTCGAACTTGATGCGGCCGCCCGAATCCTTCTCCACCTTGTCCATCCACGCCTTGTGCATGGTGAGCCACACGTTGGACTGCGGCGCCATGAAGGTGTGGAACTTGAGGGTGACGGATTGCTGGGCCAGGCCGCTCAGGCCCGGCGCGCCCAGTGCCACCGCGGCGGTGGACTTCAGGAGGGTGCGTCGCTGGATCATTCTGGTTCTCCGATGGGAATGCATGAACTTAACTGCACACCCCGTGGCCGCGCCACGGGGCTTTCCCTCAACGGATGAATCCCACCAGCCACAGGGGGATGATCGGGAAGAACAGGAACAGCAGCGTGCGCAGCACGTCGCTGAGCAGGAAAGGCATCACGCCGCGGTAGGTCTCGCCCATCGGCACGTCCTTCGCGAGGCCGTTGACGATGTACACGTTCAGGCCCACCGGCGGCGCGATCAGACCGAAGCCCACCGTCATCAGCACCATGATGCCGAACCAGATGGCGGTCGACTCCTTGGGCATGCCGAAGTCCAGCCCCATGATGATGGGGAAGAAGATCGGGATGGTGAGCAGCAGCATGGACAGTTCGTCCATCACGGCGCCGAGCAGCACGTAGAACAGCAGGATCGCCACCACCACCAGCAGCGGCGAGACGCCCCAGCTGCCCACCACTTCGGCCAGCTGGTTGGGGACCTGCGTCAGGGCCAGGGCGGAGTTCATCAGGTCCGCACCGAGGAAGATCAGGAAGATCATGGCGGCGCTGATGGCGGTGCCGTAGAAGCACTCCTTGAACTTCTGCAGGCTCATCTCGCCCTTGAGCAGCGCGGTGAGGAAGGTCGTCGCCGCACCGACGGCCGCGCCCTCCGTGGGCGTGAACAGGCCCCCGTAGATGCCGCCGAACACCAGCGCGAAGATGATGGCGATGGGCAGCACGCCGAGCACGGCGCGCGCCGTGAGCGGCGGCGGCGCGTCCTCCACCGCCGGCGCGTGGCCGGGAACGACGCGCACGTAGATCGCCACGGCGATCATGTAGCCGACCATGGCGATGATGCCGGGGATCACCGCCGCCGCGAACAGCTTGCTGATGTTCTGCTCGGTCAGGATCGCGTAGATCACCAGCACGATGGAGGGCGGCAGCTGGATGCCCAGCGTGCCGCCGGCGGCCAGCGTGCCGGTGGCGATGCGGCCCGAATAGCCGTGCCGGCGCATCTCGGGCAGCGCCACGCTGGTGATGGTGGCCGCCGTCGCGACGGACGATCCGCTGATCGCGCCGAACGCGGCGCAGGCGAGCAGCGAGGCCATCGCCAGCCCGCCCTTGAAGCGGCCCATCACGGCGGCGGCGAACTCGAACAGCGCCTTGCTGATGCCGCCCTTGGTGGCGAAGTGCCCCATCAGGATGAACAGCGGGATCACCGACAGGTCGTAGCTCGCGAAGCGCGCGAAGGCCTGCGTGTTGAGGAAGTTGGAGTAGGGCAGCCAGCCGGTCTGCGCGAGGTAGCCGATGGTTCCGGCGGTGAACATGCTGGCGGCGATCGGGATGCGGATCGCCATCAGCAGGAGCATCGAACCGAAGATCAGCGCGGTGAGCGCGAGGGGGCTCATATCGCTCCCTCCCCGGCCGCATCTTCAGGCACCGCGAAGCCGAACACGGCCTGGTGCAGCGCGATCAGGGCGGCCAGCACGAAGGCCGGCACCATGAAGGCGTACACCACCCACTCGGGGAAGCCCATGATCTGCGTTTCGGACCCGTAGGAGTGGCTGTTCAGGCCGCCCAGCGTGGAGCGCCAAGCGAGCAGGGCGAAGATCGCCGCGATCACCAGCGCGCCGAGTCGGTCCATGCCGGCCTGCGCGCGCTCGCTGGCCTTCGCGGTGAAGAAGTCCACGATGATGTTGCCGCGCCGGGCCTGGCAGATCGGCATGAACAGGGCGATCGCCGCGCCGGCAGCGACGCCGGTGAGCTCGAAGGCCCCCACGATGGAAACCCCCACGGTGTTGCGGCCGATGAGGCTGCCGCAGGTCATGAGGGTGATGCCGGTCAGCAGGATGCCGGCCAGGATGGCGCAGAACTTCGCCAGTGCTTCCAGTGCACGCAATCGCGACTCCTCGTTCTTGTGATCGATTCTTCGGGCTGCGCGATTATCCGGCACCGGCCGAGCTGCACGGGCAGCCGGCCTTCCTCGGAAACCCTCAGGCCGCGCTGACCTTGACGGTGATGTCGGTCAGGCCCTTGACGCCGCCGGTGAGCGTGTCGCCCGCGACCACCGCGGCCACGCCTTCGGGCGTGCCCGTGTACACCAGGTCGCCCGGCTGCAGTTCCCAGGCTGCGGACACGTGCTCGATGATCTCGCCGATGTTCCAGATCAGCTTGGAGACGTTGCTGCGCTGGCGGTCCTTGCCGTTCACCTGCAGCCAGATCTCGGCGTTCTCGATGTCGCCGGCCTGTTCCGCCGGGGTGATCGCGCCGATGGGCGCCGACTCGTCGAAGCCCTTGCCGATGCACCACGGCCGGCCCTGCTTCTTCATCTCGCCCTGCAGGTCGCGGCGCGTCATGTCCAGGCCGACGGCGTAGCCGAAGATGTGCTTCTTCGCGTCGGCGGCCTTGATGTTCTTGCCGCCCTTGCCGATGCACGCCACGAGCTCGATCTCGTGGTGCAGGTCCTTGGTGAGGGGCGGGTAGGCCATGGTGGCGGTCTGGCCGGCCTCCACCACCACCGCGGCGTCGGACGGCTTCAGGAAGAAGAACGGCGCCTCGCGGCCGGTGAAGCCCATCTCCTTGGCGTGCTCCACGTAGTTGCGGCCCACGCAATAGATGCGGCGCACCGGGAAGCGCTCGGCGCGGCCCACGACGGGCACGGCGACGGCGGGCGCGGGTTGGAAAACGTAGCTCATGACAACCTTTCTTCTCTGTGGATGCCCAGCGCCTGGTGCACGGGGCGGTCGGAAAAACTGAACAGCACGCAGCCGTGGGTGCTGGAGAGGCGGGCAGTGTGCCACGAGGGCACGACGAAGTGATCGCGCGGGCCGAACGCGTAGCGCGTCTCCTCCTCGCCGCGGGTGATCACGACTTCGCCTTCACCCTCCACGACGCTGTAGACGGCGCCGTCGGTCTGCCGCCAGCCCTGGCCCTGGAAGCCGGCCGGCAGCTTCTGCATGAAGGTGGCTATGGTGGGCATCGGCCAGCCGCCGGTAAGCGGATTCACGTAGCGCAGCTTGATGCCGTCCCAGGGATCGACCGGTGCGCTGCGCTCCAGCGTGTCCAGGGCTTCGCGGCTGCGCTCGTACGGATAGCTGAAGATCGGCGAGGTCTGGCCGTACGGCGATTCGTGCCGCACCGGCGCCATGTTGTGGCCGAACTTCGCGAAGCTCACGCCCGCGTTGCGTTCCACCTTCTGCGACTTGCTGGTGTCGTTCTCGGCGAAGCCCGCGTCGAAGAAGCGCAGCATCGGGATGTCCAGCCCGTCCAGCCAGACGACGGGGGCGTCGGCTTCGTGGCCGTGGTCGTGCCAGGTCCAGCTCGGGGTGATGATGAAGTCGCCGGGCCGCATCGTCGTGCGTTCTCCCTGCACGGCGGTGTAGGCGCCCGAGCCTTCCACGATGAAGCGCAGCGCACTCTGGGTGTGGCGGTGGCTGGGCGCCACCTCGCCGGGCAGGATCAGCTGCAGGCCGGCGTAGAGCGACTGCGTGATCGCCGACTGGCCGCGCAGCTTCGGGTTCTCGAGGATCAGGACCCGGCGCACCGC
>SEAY01000154.1 GCA_004144865.1 Comamonadaceae bacterium | reverse complement strand
GTGCAGGAGCAGTGCGTCGCGCAGCGCGAGGGAAAGCCCGAGGCGTATCCGCGCAGGACGCGCAAGCTCAAGCGCACCGCGGAATCGCTCTGGCTGCTGCACGCGCAATCCGGCGACGGAGCGGTGTGGCTGCAGAAGCGGCCCACGCCGGGCGTGTGGGCGGGGCTCTATTGCCTGCCGGTGTTCGGCAGCCGCGATGCGCTGGAGGAAGTGCTGCCGGCGCCGGTGCGCGGGGAACTGCACGACGTGGAGCCCTTCGTGCACGTGCTGACGCACAAGGACTTGCACCTGCATCCCGTGCAGGCGGTGCTGCCGGCGGCGTGGAACGCGGGCGAGGGGAAGTGGTTCGGTCCGCGGGAGTGGCCGGCGCTGGGGCTGCCGTCGCCGGTGCGGAGGTTCCTCGAAGCCAACGCGGGTTGATCGGGTGCGTAACGCGCCCCGCCCGCGCGATCAGCGGTTCCCCAACTCCCGGTGCCGCTTCAACGTCGTCCACTGCTTCCCGAACTCCTCGGCCAGCTTCTCCACCAGGTACACCGACCGGTGCTGCCCGCCCGTGCAGCCTATCGCCACGGTGACGTAGCTGCGGTGGTTGCGGGCCAGCGGCTCCAGCCAGTGGTCGAGGAAGGCGCAGATGTCGCCGTACATGTCCTGCACCTCGGAGCTCTTCTCCAGGTACTCCGCCACCGGCGCGTCGAGTCCCGTCAGGTCGCGCAGCTCCGGCTCGTAGTGCGGGTTCGGCAGCATGCGCACGTCGAACACGTAGTCGGCATCCAGCGGGACGCTGCGCTTGAACGAGAACGAAGCGAACACCAGCGTGAGCTGCGCCAGCGGCGCGGACAGCAGGCTCTTCACGTACTCCTGCAGCTGCGCCGCGCGCAGCACGCTGCTGTCGATCACGTGCGCGTGTTCGCGCAGCTCCGCCAGCAGCTCGCGCTCGTGCTCGATCGCTTCCACCAGCGCATGCTGCTGGTCGGCGCCCGCATCGCCGGACTTGGACAGCGGGTGGCGGCGGCGCGTTTCCGAGAAGCGGCGCACCAGCGTCTCGGTGGTGGCATCCAGGAACAGCGGCCGCACGGCCACGCCGCGCTGCACGAGCTCCTGCAGCTGCCCCGGCACCTGCGGCAGCGAGGTGGCGGTGCGCACGTCCATCGCGATGGCCACGCGCCGGCGGGCGTTCTTCTGCTCCAGGTCCACGAAGGACAGCAGCAGTTCCGGCGGCAGGTTGTCCACGCAGAAGTAGCCGGCGTCCTCCAGGGCGCGCAGCGCGATCGACTTGCCGCTGCCGGACATGCCGGTGATGAGGACGAGTTCGAGCGACATGCCTGGCAGCCTACCCGCGGGGGGCGGCCGATGCCGCGTCGCCCAGCATTTCCTTGGCGTGCGCGAGGGTCGTTCCGGACAGGCGCTCGCCACCGAGCATGCGCGCGATCTCCGCGACGCGCTTCTCGCCTTCGACGGGCGCCACGCTGCTGGCCACCCCGCCCGCCTCGTTCTGCTTGGCCACCACGAGGTGATGGTCGGCACAGGCGGCGACCTGCGGCAGGTGCGTGACGGCGAGCACCTGGCGGTCGCGCCCCAGCTGCTTCATGAGGCGGCCCACGGTTTCCGCCACTGCGCCGCCCACGCCCGAATCGACTTCGTCGAAGATCAGGGTCTGCGCTTCGCCGATGCGGCTGGTGGTGACGGCGATCGCCAGCGCAATGCGCGAGAGTTCGCCGCCCGATGCGACCTTGCCCACCGGCCGCGGCGTGCTGCCGGCGTGGCCGGCCACCAGGAAGGCGACGTCTTCCACGCCGTGCGCGGTGGGCGCCTCCAGCTTCTCCAGCGCCACCTCGAAGCGGCCGCCCTGCATGCCCAGCCCCTGCATGGCGAGCGTGACCGCCTTCGCGAGCTGTGGCGCGGCCTTGGCGCGCGCCTTCGACAGCGCGCGGGCTTCGGCCAGGAAGGCCTCGTGTTCCTTCTTCTCCGCTGCTTCCAGCCCGGCCAGGTCCGCAGCGGCGTCGAGCTTCTGCAACTCCTCCTTCCAGGAGGCGAGCAGGCCCGGCAACTCGGGCGGCGTGCGCTTGTAGCGGCGCGCGAGCGACAGCCACGATGACATGCGCTCGTCGAGTTCAGCGAGGCGCTCGGGATCGAGGTCGGTCTTGCGCAGGTAGCCTTTCAGCGAATGCGCCGCGTCTTCCACCTGCGCCAGGCTGGAGGCGAGCACGTCGGCGATCTCGCGAAAGCGCGGCTCCAGGTGTTCCTGTTCGCGCAGCGTATCCACGGCCTGGGCGAGCGCGCGTCGCGCACCGCCCTCGTCGCCATCCAGCAGTTCCTGGGTGGCTTGCGCTCCGTCCAGCAGGGCCTGCGCGTGCGACAGGCGCGTATGGCTGGCGTTCAGTTCGTCCCACTCGTCGGCGCCGGGCGCGAGCTTGTCGACCTCGCCGATCTGCCAGGACAGGCGCTCGCGTTCTCGCTGCAGCGAGTCCTGCGCCGAGCGCGCTTCTTCCAGTGTCTTTTGCGCCGCCCGCCAGTTCGCCCACAGCTGCTGCAGCCTGGCGGTGGCGATGCCGGCATAGCCATCGAGCAGGGTGCGCACCGAGGCCGGCCGGGTGAGGCTCTGCCAGGCGTGCTGGCCGTGGATGTCCACGAGCTGCTCGCCCACTTCGCGCAGCTGCGTGGCCGTGGCGGTGCTGCCGTTGATCCAGGCGCGGCTGCGGCCCTGCGTGTCGATGCTGCGGCGCAGCAGCAGGCTGCCTTCCGCCTCGAAGCCGGCTTCCTCGAGCCAGGGCGCGAGGGCAGCGGGCAGGTCGAATTCGGCGCTGATCTCCGTGCGGGCCGCGCCTTCGCGGATCACGCCGGCGTCGCCGCGCGCGCCCAAGGCGAGCTGCAGGGCGTCGACCAGGATCGACTTGCCGGCGCCGGTCTCGCCGGTGAGCACGGAAAAGCCGTCGGCCAGGTCCAGCTCCAGTTCGCGGACGATGACGAAATCGCGCAGGGCAATGCGTTTGAGGCTCATGGGCTCAGGCCGGCCCCTTCGTTCCAGTGCAGCTTCTTGCGCAGCGTGTCGAAGTACGTCCAACCCCTGGGGTGGAGGAATCGTACCTTGTGCTCGGAGCGGCGCACGACGATGCGGTCGCCGTGCAACAGGGAGGCGAGCGACTGCATGTCGAAGTTGGCGCTGGCATCCCGGCCGGACACCAGCTCGATGGCGATCTCCCCTCCGTCCGGCAGCACGATGGGCCGGTTCGACAGGGTGTGCGGGGCGATCGGCACCAGCACCCAGCCGGCGATGGCGGGGTGCAGCAGCGGGCCGCCGGCGGACAGGGCATAGGCGCTGGAACCGGTGGGCGAGGCGACGATCAGGCCGTCGGCGCGCTGGTTGGCCACGAAATGGCCGTCGACCTCCACCTTCAATTCCACCATGCCCGACGTGGCGCCGCGGTTGACGACCACGTCGTTCATGGCGAGCGCGTCGAACACGGCCTGTCCATCGCGCACCACGCCGGCCTGCATGAGGCAGCGGACGTCTTCGTATGTCGGTGATGAAGCCCAGGCGGCCCTGGTTGATGCCGATGAGGGGCACGCCGTGGCGCGCGAGCTGCCGGCCTATGCCCAGCATGGTGCCGTCGCCGCCCACCACCAGCCCCAGGTCGCACAGCGCGCCTATGGAAGCCACGTCGCCCGTGGGGTAGCCGGTGAGGCCGGCGTTGGCGGCGGTGTCGCGTTCCACCACCACCTCGCAGCCCTGGGACGAGAGAAATTCCGCAATGTCCTCCAGCGCCGCACGCGTGGCGGCCGCCATCGCGGGTGCGGTGGCGGCGTGGTACTTGCCGAACAGCCCCACGTGCCGGAAGATCGAATTCATCGGCAAATTACATCATTAAAATCGACGGGCAGTCCCCCTCTCCTCCCATGAAGCTCGACGACCGCGCCAAGCTGTTGCTGAAAGCCCTGATCGAGCGTTACATCGCCGAGGGGCAGCCGGTAGGCTCCCGCACGCTTTCGCGCGCCTCGGGGCTCGAACTCTCGCCGGCCACCATCCGCAACGTGATGTCCGACCTGGAGGAGCTGGGCCTGGTCGCCAGCCCGCACACCTCCGCCGGCCGGATCCCCACCGCGCGCGGCTACCGGCTGTTCGTGGACACCATGCTCACCGCGCGCCGCGACGACCTCGCCGCGCCGGCCTCGCTGCCGCCCGACCAGCCGCAGCGGGTGATCGCCCATGCGGCGCAGATGCTCTCGAACATGTCGCAGTTCGTCGGCGTGGTGGTGGCGCCGCGGCGCAGCTCGGTGTTCCGCCACATCGAATTCCTGCGGCTGTCGGAGCGGCGCTTCTTGGTCATCATCGTCTCGCCCGAGGGCGACGTGCAGAATCGCGTGGTGCACACGGCGGCCGACTACACGCAGTCGCAGCTCGCCGAAGCCGCGAACTACCTGAACGCCAACTACGCCGGCCTCACCATCGAGGCCGTGCGCGAGCGCCTCAAGGGCGAGGTGGAGCAGCTGCGCGGCGAGATCGTCACGCTGATGCAGACGGCGGTGGAGGCGAGCTCCGAGGCGATGCAGGAGGACCAGGAGGAAGTCGTCATCTCGGGCGAGCGCAACCTGCTGGCGGTGACGGACTTCGCCAGCGACATGACGCACCTGCGGCATGCCTTCGAGCTGTTCGAGCAGAAGACCCAGCTGATGCGCCTGCTGGACGTCTCCAGCCAGGCCGACGGCGTGCGCATCTTCATCGGGGGCGAAAGCCAGAGCGTGCCCTTCGAGGAGCTGTCGGTGGTGAGCGCGCCTTACGAAGTGGACGGCCAGGTGGTGGGTACACTGGGCGTGATCGGGCCGACACGCATGGCCTACGACAGGATGATCCAGATCGTGGACATCACGTCGCGGCTGGTGACGAATGCGCTGAGCCACAAATAGCCCCCGTCGTCCCCGCGATGGCGGGGACCCAAGGGCATCCGAGCCGCCGTCATCCCCGCGCAGGCGGGGACCCAGAAAGGCGCGCAGCGCCTCCCCTCCCAGAGCCCTGGATTCCCGCCTCCGCGGGAATGACGAGTACCCGCACCTACAATCCCGACCTGGCGGGCCGTTAGCTCAGTTGGTTAGAGCAGGGGACTCATAATCCCTTGGTCGCTGGTTCAAGTCCAGCACGGCCTACCACCGCGCGCAGCTCACACGCTGTTGCACAACGCCTCGCCACGTTGCTGAGGTTGCACTCCCACCGCCTTGCCTCCCGTCTGCATCGGGCGCCTAATCCGGCCCTTGGATGTGAGGTGGCGCATGGCACCAGACGGCGGAACGCACGCGAGGGTGGACGACGGCCGCCTGGTCGGTGTCGTCGGACGTCTCGGGGTCTATCCGCTGGTGCGCCTCTCGCTGCCCGCACGCCGCATCCTTGCCTACCTCGCCCTCCGCGGGCAGCCCGTCGCGCGGCGCGTGGCCGCGGCCGACCTGTGGCCGGACGTGCCCGACGATTGCGCGCGCACGAACCTGCGCCGCAGCGTGTGGCACCTGCCTGCCGGATGGGTCGCTTCGGTCGGCGATGAACTCCACCTGCAGGCGCAGACGGACCTTGCCGCGGCGCACGCCGCCGCCGCGCGCGCGCTGGATGGCCTCGAGCTCACGCTGGCCGACATCACGCTGCTGTCCGATGACGTCCTTCCCGGCTGGCACGACGAGTGGGTCCTTGCGCAACAGGAGGCGTTTCGCCTGCTGCGTGTGCAGGCGCTGGAAGCAGCGTGCCGCACGATGCGGGCTTCGGGCCACCTGGCGCTCAGCATCCAGGCCGGCGCCGCGGCCCTCGCGGCCGAGCCGCTGTGCGAGTCCGCCGCGGAGGCGCTGATCGACGCCTATCTCGCGCAGAGCAACCGCCACCAGGCCCGGCAGTGCTTCCTGTCGCTGGCCGGCCGCTTGCGCAGCGAGCTCGGCGTTGCGCCGCAGCCGGGGCTGCTCCACCGGCTCGACGAACTCGGCCTGGGCGAGCGCGTCGCAGGCCTGCCCGTCTAAGCCCTTTCCCTATTGTCGAGAGGACGCTGCGGAAACGCCGCGCGGCCTCCCGCATGACGTGGCGCGTGCTCCCACGCACACGCGCGCCGGCTGCCGCGGGAACGCGCAACGACCGCATCCATGACGGTCCCGGGACGCAGCGGATGGTGCACTAGCGCCGTTCGCCACCACTTCGTCGAGGCCACGCCATGAACGAACCGCGCACCGAGTCTTCGCTGCATTGGGAAGTGCAGCCCGCGCTGCTCAATCCTTTCCAGGAGAGTTTCGGAACGAGCGAAGACAAGCCGCGCGCTCCGGCCTTTGCCGGATGGAGCGAAGCCAGCACGCCCTTCGCGGAAGTTGCGAGCCCGCTCGCCCGCCAGTCCGACAGCGAGCGCCTGTTCGCGGAGGCCCTGGGCGAGTTGCGCGACGAGGCCTTCGACGAGGCACTCGCCTTCCTCGCCGAAGAGACCGAGCAGGCGGTGGCCGACCGCTTCACGAACGAGGCGCCGCTGGCCGGCCCCGAGCGCGAGCGCTATGCGGAGAACTACCTGTCGCCGGTGCGCTTCGAGGCCGAGCAGTACCTCGACAGCCTGCACGAGGGCCTGGCCGGCATGGACATCGCGTCGCTCAGCGAGCAGCAGGTCGACGAAGTGCTCGAGCGCTTCGACCCGCAGCCGCGCGACCTGTCGCCGGCTGCCGAGGAGTTCATCGGCAAGCTGGTGCGCAAGGCCAAGTCGGCGGTGAAGGTCGTGGCCAAGGCGGCCGGCGCGGCGGCCAAGGTGGCGGGCAAGCTGGCCACGCCGCTGCTCGGTCCCGTGCTGAAGAAGTTGCGCGGGCTCGTCCAGCCGCTGCTGCGCCGGGTGCTGGCCATGGCGATCGGCCGCCTGCCTGCGGCCCTGCAGCCGGCGGCGCGCAAGGTGGCGGCGCAGTTCCCGATGCCGGCGTCGGAACAGGAGGAGTTCGAAGGGGACGCCGAGGCCGGCGTCTCGCCCGCGAACCTCACGGACGTGGCCATGCTGGCGGAGTCCTTCGACGCGGCCATCGCGCAGTCGCTCGCCTTCGGTGCCGACCAGGAGGAGGAAACGTTCGCCGGCGCGCGTGACGAGGTGGACGCAGGAAGCCGCGAGCTCGAAGCCCTGGCCCTCGCCCGCGCCGACCTCATCGAACGCATCCGCAATGCCGGCGACGAGGAGGATCTCGCGCCCGCGATCGAGCAATTCGTGCCGGCGGTGCTGGGCGCGCTGCGCCTGGGCATCAGCCTCGCCGGGCGGCCGAAGGTCGTCGGCTTCCTGGCCAATTACGTCGGCCAGCTGATCAAGCGGTGGGTGGGCCCGGAGCAGTCGCGGCCCCTGGCCACGGCCATCGTGGACACGGGCCTGCGCCTCGCGACGCTGGAAGCCGAAGCCGGCGGCGCCCTGGAGCTCAGCGAAGACGAGGCGGGCCCGGTGGCACTGGCCAGCGTCGTGGAGGACGCGGTCCGCCGGCTCGCCGAGCAGGACGAGTTCGTGCTCGAAAGCGAAGAGCTGATGCAGCTCGCGACCGCCGATGCTTTCAGCGAGGCGGTGGCCAGCCATTTCCCGGGGCAACTGCTGCGGTCCGACCTGCAGCAGGCGCCCTCGCTCGGGGGGACTTTCGTCGCACGCCGGCCGCGCGCCGTCCGCACCTACAGCAAGTACTCGCGCGTGCCCGAGGTGGACATCACGCCCCAGGTCGCCGATGCACTTCCGGCCTTCGGCGGCTCCACCGTGGGCGCGTCGTTGCGCGCAGCCGGAGCGACGCTGCCGATGCGCGCGCGCATGCACATCTACCAGGCGACGTCGGGCACCACCGTGCCCAGCACGCTGCGGCAGGACCGGGGCACCGCGTCCGCCGGCAGCGCTGCGCATCCGCTCACGCCTGGGGCCGCGGGCTTGCTGCTGCGCGAGCCGAAGCTGGGCGTCGCCGTTCCACCCGCCTACCTGCAATCGCGCCACCGCATCGCGGCGGGGCAGCGGTTCTACGTGCTCGAACCGATCGGCGAGGCCGCGGGCCTGGTGCTGCCGGCCACGCCTGCCGTGCGCACCGCACCGAGCCGCGCGACCATCCGGGTCAACCAGCGGCGCGGCCGCGCGACGGTGACCTTCTACTTGTCGGAGGACGAGGCCCAGGCGATCGCCGCCGCCATCCGCAAGGGCCGCGGCGCGCAGCCCCTGTTGCAGGCCCTGACCGCCGCATGGCGAGCCGTGGAACGGACCGCGGCCGCGACGGGCACACCCGTTCCCGTGCAGCGCGAGGACGAAGACCTCGCTGCCGTTCCCCGCGGCCGCTCGCGGCAGGTGAAGCCGTCGCTGGCGGCGCAACTGCGGCGCGTTCTTGCCAGGCTCGTGTTGCCGGCGCTCGCCGAATGGTCCAGGACCGGCGCGGAGGCCTTCGCGCGCGCAGCAGCGCATCCTGAGCCGGGCGTCACCCTCCGCGTGACGCTCACGTCGGTGCCTGGCCTCGCCGCCAGCTGCGCGTCCTGCGGCTCAGCCACTCTCGGCAAGGCTGGAGGATCGATGATCCGCACGCGTCCGCCGGTGGCGGTGTCCGTGCAACCCGGACGGCCACGCGCATGAGCGAACCCGTCTCCCTCGATCGCCACCTGGTCGCCGCCGACCTGCAGAGGCAGCTGGCGCACTGGCTGGCCGCCGCGCGCACCTTCCGCAACGCGGAGGAGTTCGCCTCGCTGGCCGCCTGGCAATCGGTCGAGCGCGAGATCGGCGCGCCGTTGCGGCAGCAGCTGCACGCCATGGTGGAGGACTTGCTGGCGCTGGGCGACGCGACCGCGGAGCTGATCCGGCAGGCGCGCAAGGACCCGTCCGCGCTGGCGCTCGCCACGGATTCGCTGCAGCGGTTCCGCCGCCGTTTCCTGCAGGTGGACGTGACGCTCGACTTCATCGGCGATGCCGTGAACTCGCGCACCAGCCCCACGCTGCGCGCAGCCCTCGGCAGCCTGGACCGGCTCGCGGTGGCGAGCATGGCGGCGGTGCTGCAGGCGGCAGGCAAGCCGGTGCCGCGTGTGCTGGTCTACCAGGACAAGGGAACGGGCGCGTCGATCATCCGCGCGGGCGTGCGCCTGTGGGTGCCCGGCGCCGTGATGCCGGTGGCCGCCATCAAGATCGTGCGGCACAACCTGTACCGGCCCACTTCGATGTTCCACGAGACCGGGCACCAGGTCGCGCATCTCACGCACTGGGTGCCGGCCATGCGGGCTGCGATCGCCCGGGCGCTCTCGGGCGACAGCGAACTGCAGGCGATGTGGACGCCCTGGGCTTCGGAGATCGCGGCCGACGTGTTCGCGTTCCTGCACACCGGCTATGCGTCCGTCGCCGCGCTGTACGACGTCGTGGGCGACGCGGAGACCATCCTGCGCTGGCCCATCGGTGACCCGCACCCGGTCGGCTGGCTGCGCACCTTGCTCGGTTGCGAGTTCGCGCGCAATTGCTTCGGAGCGCGCGGGCCGTGGGAAGACCTGCAGCGCGCGATGCGCGTCCACTTCCCCATCGCAGCTGCGCAGCCCGTGCTGCAGCCGCTGTTGTCACGCTCCGCGGCGGCCATGCCCCGGATCGCGGCGGCCTGCCTGGGCGCGGGCGTGCCCGCAATCGGCGGCAAACCGATGACCGCGGTGCTGGACCCCGCCCGAGTCTCGCCTGCCGCATTGGCGACGCTGGAGCACAGCGCGGGCGCCGCGCTACGTCCTACCCCAGCGACCTTCCGGGCAGCGAGAGCGGCCCCGCCAGCAACGAAACGGCCAACCGCCTGCTCCAGATGCTGATCCAGGCGGCCGAGCGCGGCGAGATGCGCGGACCGGTGCGCACCGACGCCACGACCATCTTCGAGGAGGCGCTGCTCAAGCGCCTCGAGACGCTCACCGAGCAGCTTGCTCCCCTGCGCGAGCTCAAGCCGCAGCTGCAGCCGCTGCCCGAGGACGTGGTGGCCCAGCTGCGCACGATCCGCCTCGCCCTCGCGCGCCCCGATTGGGCCGGCGCAGGCCGGCTGTTCGACACGCAGGAAGCCACGCCGCGCACCGTCTTCCCCGGCGGCGCCACCGGCGCCGCCCAGTCGTACTGAACCAGGAGCCCGCCATGCTGCAGCAACTCGTGCAACGCATCCAGACCATCGCCGGCATCACCCGCGACGCAGCGGCCCTGCGCGTGTTGCAGGCCGACCCGCTGGACCTGACCCTCCACGTCGAGCAGGTCTGGAACGCCTTCGCCATGTCGCGCCCGCCGCACCTGCAGCGACCCGCCGGCGCCGCGCGCGTGGCGGCCTGGAGCTTCGGGGACTTCGCGAACTTCAATCCCACGGCCATGGCTTGGGACCACCTGGGCTACAGCTTCGTGCTGGAAAACACGCGGGCCGTGCAGATCCTGCGCCGCGTCGTGCGCGAGTACCGCTCCGGCGAAGGCTTGGGCGTCCCCTCCGTGGCCACGCAGCGCTGGCTGGACGTCACCGAGACCTTGCTGTTCGGCGCAGCTAATCCGCTGGCCACCTGGCTGTGCACGAGCACCGTGCGGTCCGACCCCGAAGGGGTGCGGCGCAACGCGTACTGGCGCCTGCTCGGGCTGGACCTCGCCTTCGGCACCGACGACAACCGCCCCTTCGCCTTCGACAAGGCCACGGCGGCGAACACGGCCTTCGTCGCGTTGTTCGAGGAGTTGCTGTTCGAGCTGTGGCAGGCGGTCAGCAACCTGCGCAACCTGGTGGGCGTCAACGCGTCGGACAACGACCGCATCTACCGCTTGACCGAACAGCTGGCGTTCATCCTGCGCTCGCGCCGGCAGGAGGACTTGCTGGCGCGCGAGGAGCTCGCGTCGGCGACCGCCCTGGGCTGGGTCGAGCTCACGCTCAGCGCCGACACGCCCGTGGTGGTGGACCTGCGGGCGCAGGCCACCAGCGCGGCCGACCGGCTGCGCCTACGGGCAAGGACCTCAAGACGCGGGCACGGCCGGCGGAAGTGACCGCGCGTGCGCTCTCCGTCACGAATTAGGGGCCGCGGCGCGGCAGCAGCACCATGGACACCGTCTCCGATGCATTGCGTGAATCCTTCGACGAGCTTGGACTGGAGTCGCCCTTCGCCACCGGCGCGGAAACGCCCGCTCGCGGTGAACGCGGCGACTTCCCCGGCACGGCCGGGGAAGACTTCTCTCCTTTCGCGGAGAGCGAGGAAGTGGACAGCGAACTCGCCATCGAGCCCGAAGGCGAGGTGGAGCTGGAGATCGCGATGGAGATGGAGGTAGAGGAAAGCGCTCCATGGGCCGGTGCGGAGACGCTGGAACAAGACCTTGCCCTGGACCCGGGGACCTGGGCCGAGGCGGAAGACTTCGACGAGGCGCACGCACCGGGCGCCGAGCTCGAAGTGGTCTGGCCGGACGAAGTCGTCGACGAAGCCCCACAGCAGGACGAGCAAGCCGGCGAGCGCAGCGAAGACGAATCCCTGGTCTGGCTCGACTTCGGCGCTGCCGAGGGCGAGGACGATGGCTCCATTCGTGAGGAAACGGCGGCGCCGGACCCGGAGCTGATGGTTGCGCCCGAGATCGCCACGCTTCGCACCCTACTGGAAAGCGAAGCCGGCGCGGGCACGGGCCTGGCCGACCGCGTCAAGGGCGCCGCCGAACTGGCCCTCGGTCCGGGACTGGGCCTCGGCACGCGTGGCGCCGCAGTCGCCAGCCTGCAGCGGGCCCTCGCGGGCCTCGGGCACGACCTCGCCGTCGACGGTGAGTTCGGCGCCAACACCGAACGCGTGGTGCGCGCGTTCCAGGGCGAGTCGGGGCTGGAGCCGGACGGCATCGTCGATGCGCGGACCAAGACGGCGATCGCGCAAGCCTTGTCCGCTCCCGACCGGATGGCGGCCGGCGACACGGAGTACGACAGTCTCGTGGTGGAGCAAGCCCTGGCCCAACCGGCCCGGGTCCAACCCACCTCCATCCCCATCGCCGCGGGGCCCCTCAACTTCCAGGTGATTGACGCCGCGGGCAAGCCACTGGCACAGGCGCGCTGGGCCCTCGAGCAGGAGGGCACGGTGGTCGAAGGGGCGCTGGATGCGAATGGCGGCACCGGGGCGCTGCATCCTGCGCTGCGTCGCTTCGATCGCACGCGGCCGTTCCGCGTCCACGTCGACGGCCACGTGTGCAGCATCGTGCGCGGCGCCATGCTGCTGGCGGGCGATCCCGAGGTGGAATACGGCGGCCAGTTCGTGGACTGGACGCTTGCCGACGCTGCCGACGCCCGGCAGCGCGATGCGTTCTGGAAGGAATACGAGCTTGCGCGCAAGCTGCGCGCGCCGCGCGACGTGTTCCGCTTCCTGCAACACGACCATGTCATGCGCCGGCCGATCAAGCTGCTGGCGCGGGGGGCGCAAGTCGTGTTCCAGGCGCATCCGGTCGCGATCCGCCTGGGTCCACTTGTGCGCTACGTGGATGCGGGCAGGGCGCTCGTCTGGGCGGAGCTGGAGACACCGGGCCTGGTGCGGGTGCTCTTTGCGAAGGCCAAGGCGCAGCAGGAGCTTCCGCGCTACACCGAAACGCCGGCGGCCACGCAGGCGCGCCACGGCAGCACCGTGCGCGTAGGCGGCCGTCACTACGCCTTGCTGTGGCTCGACGCCCTGGAGCCGGACACGGCTTATCAGTACACGCTGGAACTGGGCCCGATGCCGATGACCGGCAGCATTCCGCAGGCCGAGAGCGATTTCACCGAGGCGGTGTTTCCGCGCAGCGTTCCGCGCGGCGTGGCCAACGCCACCGCCACCTCGCTGGCCCTGCGCTCCTTCGGCAACAACACGCGCTGGCTGTTCTTCCGCACGCTGCCGAAGCAGGCGGACACGGTGCGCTTCGCGCATGGTTCCTGCCGCAAGTGGCCGGGCGACCACGGGGAGGCCGGCACGGCGCCCGGTCCCGACATGCTGGAGCGCTTCGGCGCGGAATGGCTGCCCCGGCAGAAATGGGCGGCGTGGCCCCAGTTCTTCGTGCACACCGGCGACCAGATCTATGCCGACGACGTCGGCATGAAGCAGGGCGAGGCGGTGCTGCGGCATCGCTTCGCCTCCGTGGTGCCCGGGCCGGCGCCGAAGGCGGCCGACGACGTCGCCTTCGGCGCGTGGGCCGGCCGCTTCGGGTTCCGCTACGCGCCGCTGGAGCGCGCGGGGCTGCCCCTGCGCAACGACGCAAAGGAACTGCAGAAGCTGCGGCCGCGCGCGGTGGGAGCCACCGACAACGACATCGGCTACAGCATCAAGGAGGCGCTGCGCGCCGCTGCGCAGCCAGGCCACTATCGCAATCGCACGCCGCTCGCGAAAGATCTTGCAACCACGCGCATGACGCGTGCACTGCGCTTCAAGCTGCGCGTCCTCAACGGGCTGCTCTGGAATCCACCCGACCACGCGGGCCAGGTGCCGCAGGTGGACAGGCAGAAGGGCTTGCTCGCGCCGCAGGTGTACAAGCTCAAGGGCCCGCCGGCGCGCGAACTGCGGCTCGAGCACCCCAGCGCGGGCGAGACCGGAGGGGTGCACGCGGCCGACTATGCCGAGTACGCCTCCCTGTACGAGCAGGCCTGGAGCACGCCGGCGACGTCCCGCATGCTGGCGCACGTGCCTTCGTTCATGATCTTCGACGACCACGAAGTCACGGACGACTGGAACGCCGATCCGGGCTGGCTGAAGATCATCCATTCCAGCACGGACCTTCTTCGTTACTGGCCCACCACCATCACCGACGCGCTGGCGTCGTACTGGCTCTACCAGGGCTGGGGCAATCTCGCCCCCGAGCGCTGGGCCGACGACCCGCGCGTGCAGATCCTCGAGCGATGCCGCAAGTCCGGCCGCGACGCCCTGCCGGACCTGCGCCGGCTGATTCACGCCCGGTCGGTGCAGGCGACCGCTCCCGGCACCGGCGCCGCGGGCAAGCTGGACTGGCATTACGCGCTGCCCACGGGCAAGGTTCCCTTCCTGGTGGTGGACCTGCGCACCGATCGCGACGTCAACGGCAGCGGCGGCATGTCGGCCAGCCGTCTGCAATGGATGGAGCGTGCGCTGCTTGCCTCGACCAGCCCGATGGCCTTCGTCGTGCTCCCGGTTCCCTACCTGATGCCCGACCCGATGCTGTTCGCCTTCCGCAACCCCGGCTTCACGGCACGCCTCGCGGGCGCGCGCTCCGTCGATGCGTTCAAGCGCGGCTCCGACATCGAGCATCCGGCCGGCAATCCGGTGTGGGACCAGGTCAAGGGCCTGCTGGCCAAGGTGCAGCAGCGCGGCGGGCCGCTGAAGACCATCGTTCTCGTCTCCGGCGACATCCACTTCTCGTGCAACCTGGATGGCCAGCTGCCCGATTCCACGCGGCCGCCGCGCCTGCTGCAGCTGGTGTCCTCCGGCCTGCAGCAGAAGATCAGCGCTGCGAAGCAGGGCCAGCTGGCCGGCGCGTACAAGGGCGCGCTCAATGCGATCGCCCGCTCGCAGGGTGTCGACACGCACCGCGGCATGCGCATCACGGTGGGAGGCATGCAGGGGCGCGACGGCGCCATGCGCAACTTCCTCTACGCCACCTCCCTCGCGCTGGTGGACGCCAGGGTCGTGCAACAGGGCAGCGGGGCCAAGGCGACGCCCGTGCCGCTGATCGTGCAGACCCACCTCACGGGCGAGAAGCCGGGGGTGCTGACGCCGTACACCTTCCGCCACATGACGCAGTTCAACGGGACCGCCGTGATGTCGCTGAAGGATCCGGGCTTCGACAATCCCGCCAGCCCCAAGGACTACCCGGCGGCGCGCGGCGGCATCGGCCTGACGCAGAGGCTGGATGAGGCGGAGCCGGAGACGGAGCCCGGGACGGAAATGGAAGCGCTGCCCGCGGTCTGGGCCGATGAAGAAGGCGGGCACCGGGAAGAACTGGAGCGGAGTTCGCTCGAGCCCGGCCAGTCCGTGATCGTCGACGGCCAGCGCGTGCGCACCTATGCCGAGCTCGCAGCCTGGTACGCGGCGCGCCGCGCGGTGCTGCACGAATACCGCGACGCCTTCAAGAAGGAGGGCTACCGGGAACCCGATGGCCTGGCCGACCTGGTGGTGGCGGCGGACGCACGCATCAAGACGATGCGCCCGCGCGGGGCGCAGCCCGTGGGCGACAGCCACATGGAAGGGACGATGGGATGGCGGGACCGTTACCTCGAGGTGGTTTACGCGTGCGACCAGAAGGCCGACGGCATCGCCATGGACCGCTTTCGCGCCACGCGCGAGGCGCTGGAGCGGATGATCGCCGACACCGCACGCCTGAAGCCCCAACTGCGCGCCCTGCAGCGCAGCGCCTTCCGCGCCGCGCAACCGGGCAAGCTGAAGGAGATCGCCTCGACGTTCGCGACCCTCCTGGACAGCGCGATGGCGGCCAAGTCATGGATCGCCGAAGCGGCCACGCGGCTCGACGACATCGTTTACCTGGGCACGACCCTGAGGGCGCAAAAGGCGCTGCACGACTGGAAGCAGCCGTGGCACGAGTTGATGCGCAAGGCCACCAACGCCAGGATCACCAAGCTGATGAACGTCGCACAGGGGCTGAACAAGGTGATGGCGGCGTGGCAGCTGGTCGATGGCGCCCTGGCGCTCGTCACCGGCGGGAGGACGGCCGCCGACCGCAGCCTGGCGGGCATCTCGTTTTCCGCCACGCTGGCGAGCGCCGGTGGCACGCTGCTGGGCGCGTCCGCCTTCTTCTCGCTGTACAACAACCTGTACATCGGCCCGATGGTCAAGCGCATCGTCGGCCAGATCACCGTGCTGCAGGACCGGCTGTCCACCGGCATCAACCATCCCATCATCCAGCTCGGGATGCTGGACTCGGTGGACTGGAGGCTCGAGCCCGGCGGACGCGCGATGTTCGAATTCATGCATCCCGTGATGCGGGCGTCGGACGCCTCCAGGGTGCCGGCGATCTCCGCGGCCGTGGCCAGGTACTTCGCGAGCCACAAGAAGGCGTTCGATGCCGGTACGCCCCGGCGCAACCAGGTCGAGCTGGACTACGACGACTTCCAGGACAAGCGGCAGTGGGTCTTCGCCTTTCGGGACGACCTCTGGGGGATGCTGTACGGCGACATGCCCGTGCCTTGAGCGCGGACCGGCCAGCGGCCCTTCACAACTGGGTATGGAGCAGCGAGGCCAGCTGCTCCCAGAACCGTTCGGTGAGCGGTCTCTCGCGCCACTGCGCCAGCGTGATCCTCTTCGCCTTCGCCCAGTCGCGCTCGAACACCTCGGCCTGGACCTTGCCGAATTCGGGATTCAGCACGTTGAGGTTCGCCTCGTCGTTGAGACGGAAGGAGCGGTTGTCGAAGTTCGTCGACCCGACCGAGGAGAACACGCCGTCGACCACCAGGCCCTTCACGTGGTACATGGTCGGTGCGTACTCCGCGATCTCTATGCCCGCCTCCAGCATCGGGCCCCAGCTGCCGCGCGAAGCTTTGCGCACCGTCTCCGAATCGATGTGGCCGCTGGGCGTGATCACGCGGATCTTCACGCCGCGCCGCGCCGCGTCGATCAGCGTGGCGATCGTCATGTCGTCGGGGACGAAGTACGAGTTCGACAGGTCGATGCGCTTGCGCGCCGCCGTGATCGCCAGCAGGTACATGAGCTGCATGCTCTCGCTGCCGCCGCTGGGCGAGCTGCTGAACATCTGCGCGGAATAGTTGCCGGCAGGCTTGAGCGAAGGAAAGTAGGCCTCGCCGTGCAGCACCCTGCCGGTGGCGCGCATCCAGTTGTCGAGGAAGACCGATTGCATCTGGGCGACCACCGGGCCCTGCACGCGGAAGTGCGTGTCGCGCCACTCCTGCGGGTTGCGCGCATCGCCCTGCCACTGGTCGGCGATGCCCACGCCACCCGTGAATCCGACCGACCCGTCCACCACCAGCACCTTGCGGTGCGTGCGGTTGTTCATCTGGTCCCAGTTGCTCCAGTGCGGCTCGTGGAAGC
>SEAY01000044.1 GCA_004144865.1 Comamonadaceae bacterium | reverse complement strand
GCCAAGGACATGGAGGACATCCGCACGGCCATGAGCTTCCAGGCCGACTACGTGGCGGTGAGCTTCCCCAAGAACGCGACCGACATGGAGATGGCGCGCCAGCTGTGCAACGTGGCGGCGGCGGAGTACCGGCACAAGCCGGCGCTGATCGCCAAGATCGAGCGCGCCGAAGCCATCCCGAACCTCGAGTCGATCCTGCGCGCGAGCGACGGCATCATGGTGGCGCGCGGGGACCTCGCGGTGGAAGTGGGCAACGCCGCGGTGCCGGCGCTGCAGAAGCGCATGATCCGGCTGGCCCGCGAGCACGACAAGGTCGTGATCACGGCGACCCAGATGATGGAGTCGATGATCAACCACCCGGTGCCCACGCGCGCCGAGGTGAGCGACGTCGCCAACGCGGTCCTGGATGGCACCGACGCGGTGATGACCAGCGCGGAAACCGCCACCGGCAAGTACCCGATCGAGGTGGTGCAGCAGATGGCGAACATCTGCGCCGAAGCCGAGATGGCCGAGGACGTGCGCCTGGACGCCGATTTCAGCGGCATGACCTTCTCGCGCATCGACCAGTCGATCGCCATGGGCGCGCTGTTCACCGCCTACCACCTGGGGTGCAAGGCGATCGTGGCGCTCACCGATTCCGGCTCCACCGCGCTGTGGATGAGCCGCCATCGCATCCACATCCCGATCTACGCGCTCACGCCGCGGCTGCTCACGCAGCGCAAGATGGCCCTGTACCGCAACGTGCGCCCGCTGCTGATGGACCAGAACGCCGACCGCGACACGGCGCTGGCCGAAGCCGAAGCGCACCTGAAGAACCGCGGCATCCTCTCGACCGGCGACATCTACGCGATCACCTGCGGCGAGCCCATGGGCGCGCCCGGCGGCACCAACATGCTGAAGATCGTGCGCGCGGGCTGAGCCCCCCCGGCCAGGGCCCCGGTGCAGGGCTCAGCCGGTAGAATCGAGGCCAGTTACGGAGCGGTTACGTCGACCGTTCCGGCCTTTCCGTAGTACCTCAGGAACTGCCATGCCCCTCGTTTCCATGCGCGAACTGCTGGACCATGCCGCCGCGAACGGCTATGGAATCCCCGCCTTCAACGTCAACAACCTCGAGCAGGTCCAGGCCGTGATGGAAGCGGCCAGGGAGACGAATGCTCCCGTGATCCTGCAGGCGAGCGCCGGCGCCCGCAAGTACGCCGGCGAGTCCTTCATCAAGCACCTGATCCAGGCGGCCGTCGAGGCCTACCCGCAGATCCCGCTCGTGATGCACCAGGACCACGGCCAGAACCCGGACGTGTGCAAGGGCGCGATCGACCTGGGCTTCACCTCGGTGATGATGGACGGTTCGCTCGAGGCCGACGGCAAGACCATCGCCAGCTACGACTACAACGTGGACGTCACCCGCAAGGTGGTGGACATGGCGCACCAGCTGGGCGTCACCGTCGAGGGCGAGCTGGGCTGCCTGGGCAGCCTGGAGACGATGAAGGGCGACAAGGAAGACGGCCACGGTACCGAGGCCACGATGACGCGCGAGCAGCTGCTGACCGATCCCGAGCAGGCCGCGGACTTCGTCAAGCGCACGCAGCTCGACGCGCTGGCCATCGCCATCGGCACCAGCCACGGGGCCTACAAGTTCACCCGCAAGCCCACGGGCGACATCCTGGCGATCGACCGCATCAAGGAAATCCACCGCCGCATCCCCAACACGCACCTGGTGATGCACGGCTCCTCCTCGGTGCCGCAGGACCTGCTGGCCATCATCCGCCAGCACGGCGGCAACATGAAGGAAACCTACGGCGTGCCGGTCGAGGAGATCCAGGAAGCCATCAAGCACGGCGTGCGCAAGATCAACATCGACACCGACATCCGCCTGGCGATGACGGGCGCGGTGCGCAAGTTCCTGGCCGAGAACCCCGAGAAGTTCGACATGCGCGAGTGGATGAAGCCGGCGCGCGAGGCGGCCAAGCAGATCTGCAAGCAGCGCTACATCGAGTTCGGCTGCGAAGGGCAAGCGGGCAAGATCAAGGGCGAGACGCTGCAGGTGGTGGCCGCCCGGTACGCCAAGGGCGAACTGGCCCAGACGGTGAACTGAGCGCCGCTTCCGCCCTTGCCATAATGGACGGCCCGCGCCTTGCGGGCCGTTTTCCTTTGGGACGCCGCCGTATGACCGCCGCCTTGCACACCTCCAACCTCACTTCGCTGCCGCTGCTCGCGCGCGGCAAGGTGCGCGACAACTATGCGGTCGGCAGCGACCGCATCCTCATGGTGGCGAGCGACCGGCTCTCGGCCTTCGACGTGATCATGGGCGAGCCCATCCCCGGCAAGGGCGAGATCCTCACGCAGATGGCGCTGTTCTGGTTCGGGCGGCTCGGGCACGTGTGTCCCAACCACCTCACCGGCGACGCGCCGGAGAGCGCGGTCACGCCGGCCGAGGTGCCGCAGGTGCAGGGCCGCTCCATGCTGGTCAAACGCCTGAAGCCGATCCTGGTGGAGGCGGTCGTGCGCGGCTATCTCGCGGGCAGCGGCTGGAAGGAGTACCAGGAGACGCAGTCGGTGTGCGGCGTGCAGCTGCCGCCGGGGCTGAAGAACGCCTCGAAGCTGCCGCAGCCGATCTTCACCCCCGCGGCCAAGGCGGCTTCGGGGCACGACGAGAACATCCCCTACGAGAAGGTGGTGGAGATGATCGGCCCCGAGCTCGCGGCGCAGATCCGCGACACCAGCATCCGCATCTACCGGGAAGCGGCGGACTTCGCGCTTACCAAGGGGCTCATCATCGCCGACACCAAGTTCGAGTTCGGGCTGGACGAGAACGGCACGCTGGTGCTGATGGACGAAGTGCTGACGCCGGACTCGTCGCGCTACTGGCCGGTGGAAGGCTACGAGGCCGCGTTCGCGCGCGGCGAGAACCCGCCCAGCTACGACAAGCAGTTCGTGCGCGACTGGCTGGAGGCCGTGCGCATCGACGGCCAGCCCTGGGACAAGACGCCACCCGCGCCGCGCCTGCCGCGCGAAGTGATCGACAAGACGGCGGCCAAGTACCGCGAGGCGCTGGAACGCCTCACCGGCTGAAGCGCCGTCAAGGCTTCAGCAGCTTCCTGCGCTCCTCGTACTCGGCGCGGTCGATCTCGCCGCGCGCGTAGCGTTCGCGCAGGATCTGCAGCGCGCTGTCGCGGTCGCGCCAGCTTCCCGCCAGCGCGCGCACCAGCACCACCGCGCCGGCGATCAGCAGCAGCCACCACACCAGGTGCATCAGGCCGAACCAGCCCCAGCCGCCGCCCCAGGCGCCATTCCAGGCCCACATGTGGTCCCACATGGCGGCCTCCTCAGCGCACGCTGCCGCGGCCACCGCGGCGCTGTTCCTCGCGCTGCTGCGGCGTCAGCACGCCGTCCATGCGCTTGCGCACATCGAGCATGTTCTCGAACATCTGCTTCTGCAACGCGGCCATCTGGTCGTAGCTGCGGCGCTGGGCCTGCTCGTCGGCGCCGCCCTCGGCCCACATCAGCTCGTGCATCTGCTGCATCAGCGGCCATTGGCGGCCGCGGAAATCGCGCTGGATCTGGCTGATGCTGGTGCGCTGCTCGGAGCTGAGGTCCGCCGGGTAGCCGCCCCAGCCGCCCATCATTCCCGCCCCCATGCCGAATCCGCCGGGGCCCATCATCCCGAAGCCGGGGCCCGCGCCGGGGCCGGGACCCATGCCCATCCCGAAGCCGCCCGGACCCATGCCGTAGCCGTACCCGGGTCCGCCGCCGCCGCCCCACATCATCCCGGGGCCGTAGCCCGGCCCGGCACCACGCGGAGGTGCGGATTGCGCGTCCGCGATCTGGGAACAGGCGGACAACGTCAATGCCGCCGCTACGGCCAGGAGGGCGATGCTGTGCTTCATGGGTGGGCTCCTTAGAATACAACGATAGGTCGCGGCGCCAACCCGGCATTGATGCGCATCAACCGGAGGGCCGGCCCATGGCCTTCGGGGGGATGTAAAGGGCTGGCTCGGCCGCGGCGGCCCGGACTATGCTGGCCGCATGAAAGCGAAGCACCTGCTCCTCTTGGCTGCCGTGGCGTTGGCCGCGCCGGCCTTCGCGCAATCCGACGCCCAATGCATCGTGGCAGGCCGCCTGAGCGACGGCCTGTGGGCGCCGAAATTCGCCGCCGTGCACCTGTTCGGCGCCGAAGGGCGGCCGATCGCCACCCCCAGCCGCCAGGCGCTCGCCGGCGTGCGCCGCGCGACCCTGGACCAGCCCGCGTTGCTGTCGCGCTGCGACGGCGATGGACCGATCGCCAGCGGCGACAACGAGCCGCCGGCGCAGAAAGGCCAGGTTCCCGCCGTCGCGGCGGGCAACGTGGAAGTCGAAGGCGTGTCGTTCCCGCGGCTGCGCACCGGCGGCGAACTGGTGGAGCTGCGCGTGCGGGTGCCGGCCGAGCGGGTGGTGATGCTGACGCGTTGACGCGCTCAGGTGCGGAGGGCCCGTAGGCTGGTTCGGCGGAGCCGACCCCAGCGGTCCTTTCGCTGGCGTGCGCTGCGCGCAACCCAGCCTACGAACTGCGCAAGACCCAGCCTACGAAAGCACGACGCTCGAGAGTCGCCGCCGGTACGTCGCGATGGTCGGGTCGTCCGGCGGGATCTGGCCGTCCGCCACCTTGGGCTTCGGCGGCTCGATCAGCTCGAGGATCGCGATGTAGGCCTTGCGCGCCAGGTCCTCGTTCCAGGCCTTGTCGCGCATCAGGATCTCCAGCAGCTCGTCCATCGCGGCCGTCCAGCGCTGCCCGGCCATGAGCAGCCGCGCGCGGTCGAAGCGCGCCTGGAAGTCGCGCCGGTTGGCGGCGATCTTCGCGTCCTCGTCGGCGGGATTCGGGTGCGCCTGCGCGAACGCCATGGCGTCGAGCCAGCGCGCCAGCGCATCGAGCTTGCGCGACACCGACGCCTTGGCGGCCACCGGCTCGAAGGCGCGCTGCGCCTCCTGCACGCGCCCGCCCTGCAGCAGCGCCTTCACGTACTCGTAGCGCGCGTCGTCGTTGGAGGGATCGGTGGCCACCGCATGCTGCAATTTCTCCAGCTGCGCGCCCGGATCTTCCGCCAGCGGTTCCTCCGGCAGCGGCTCTTCCTCCTCTTCGGGCGCGAGGGCCTGCACGTGCTTGTCCAGGAACTCGCGCACCTGGCCTTCCGGCAGCGCGCCCATGAAGCCGTCCACCGGCCGCCCTTCCTTGAGCAGGACCACCGTGGGGATGCTGCGGATGCCGAACGCCCCGGCGAGCTGCTGCTCGTCGTCGGAGTTGATCTTCGCCAGCTTGAAGGCGCCGCCGTAGTCGGCTTCGAGCTTCTCCAGGATGGGCCCGATCGCCTTGCAAGGGCCGCACCAGGGGGCCCAGAAATCCACCAGCACCGGCTGGTTCATGGAGGCGGCGATCACCTCCTGTTCGAAGTTCTCGATGGTGACGTCGATCATGCCCGGGGTCCCTCTTGGTCGTAAAAGTAAAATTGGGGGCTTCTTACAGGAATTCTATGGACATGAGCACCGTGACGGTCGGAGTCGTGATGGGCTCCAGCAGCGACTGGGACACCTTGCAGCACGCGGTGCAGATTCTCCAGGAATTCGGGATCGCCCACGAGGCGAAGGTGGTCTCGGCCCACCGCATGCCCGACGACATGTTCGCCTATGCGCAGGCCGCCGCCGGGCGCGGGCTGAAGGCGATCATCGCCGGCGCGGGCGGCGCGGCCCACCTGCCGGGCATGCTGGCCGCCAAGACGCCGGTGCCGGTGCTCGGCGTTCCGGTGCCCAGCCGCCACCTGCAGGGCGTCGATTCCCTGCACAGCATCGTGCAGATGCCCAAGGGGATCCCCGTCGCCACCTTTGCGATCGGCGCGGCGGGCGCAGCGAACGCGGCCCTGTTCGCGGTGGCGATGCTGGCCAACGAGGACGCTGTCCTGCGGGCGAAGCTGGAAGCCTTCCGCGCGCGCCAGACCGAGGCGGCCCGCGCGATGGCCGTTCCGCCGCGGGACGCCGCATGAAGACCCTGTTGCCGGGAGCCACCCTGGGCGTGATGGGCGGCGGCCAGCTGGGCCGCATGTTCGTGCACGCCGCGCAGCGCATGGGCTACTTCACCGCCGTGCTCGATCCGGACGAGCAGAGCCCTGCGGGCCGCGTGAGCCACCACCACGTGCGCACGGAATACCTGGACGACATCGGCCTGGCCACGCTCTGCGGCTACAGCGAGGCCGTGACCACCGAATTCGAGAACGTGCCGGCCGACGCGCTGGCGCGCCTGGCGGAGCACCGGCCGGTGGCGCCCGGCGCCGCGGCCGTCTCGATCGCGCAGGACCGCGCGCTGGAGAAGGCGCACTTCATGCGCTGCGGCGTGCCCTGCGCGCCGCACGCGGTGATCACCAACGAGGAGGAGCTCGCGCGCGTGGCGGAGGGCCTGCTGCCGGGCATCCTCAAGACCGCCCGCCTGGGCTACGACGGCAAGGGCCAGGCGCGGGTGAAGACGCGCGCCGAGCTGCGCGCGGCGTGGGAAGCGCTGGGGCGCGCCGACTGCGTGCTGGAGAAGATGCTGCCCCTGGCCTTCGAGTGCTCGGTGGTGGTGGCGCGCGGCGCCGACGGCGCGATGGTGCACCTGCCGGTGCAGCGCAACCTGCACCGCGAGGGCATCCTGGCCGTCACCGAAGTGCACGAGGGCTGCGTTCCCGCGGCGCAGGCCCGGCAGGCGATCGAGGCCACCCGCGCGATCGCGCAGGGACTAGCCTACGTCGGCGTGCTGTGCGTGGAGTTCTTCGGGCTGGAAGACGGCTCGCTGGTGGTCAACGAGATGGCGCCCCGCCCGCACAACAGCGGCCACTGGAGCCTGGATGCCGCCGACGTGTCGCAGTTCGAGCTGCAGGTGCGCACGTTGGCCGGCCTGCCGCTGGTGCAGCCGCGCCAGCACAGCCCGGCCCTCATGCTGAACCTGCTGGGCGACCTGTGGTTCGCCGGCGGCACCGAGCGCGTGCCCGACTGGGCTGGCGTGCTGGCGCTGCCCGGCACCCACTTGCACCTGTACGGCAAGGACAGCGCCCGCAAGGGCCGCAAGATGGGTCACCTCACCATCACGGGCGCCAGCGCGGCGGACGTGCGCGCCACCGCGCTCGCGGCGGCGCAGCGCCTGGGCATCGCCCCGTTCTGAACGCATGATCCTCGACGGCCGCTCCGATGCTTCGATCGCCCAGGCGGCGCAGGTGCTCGCCGGCGGCGGGCTGGTCGCCTTCCCGACGGAAACCGTCTACGGCCTCGGCGCCGATGCCGGCAGCGACGCGGCGGTGGCCGGCATCTTCCGCGCCAAGGGGCGTCCCAGCGACCACCCGCTGATCGTGCACGTGCCCGACGCGGCGGCGGCGGAGCACTTCGCAGCCGCCGTCCCGCCCGTGGCGCAACGCCTGATGCAGGCCTTCTGGCCCGGCCCGCTCACGCTGATCCTCCCGCGCCGCCCCGGCGTGGCTGCAGCGGCGGCGGGTGGGCAGGACTCGATCGGCGTGCGCTGCCCCGCCCATCCCGTCGCCCACGCCCTGCTGGTCGCCTGCGCCGCGCTGCAGCCGCCTGTGCGCGGCCTGGCCGGGCCGAGCGCGAACCGCTTCGGTCGCGTCAGCCCCACCACCGCCGCGCACGTGGCTTCCGAATTCCCCGACGACCTCGTGGTGCTCGATGGCGGCGCGACCCGCGTGGGCATCGAATCGGCCATCGTCGACTGCACGCGCGGCGTGCCGGTGCTGCTGCGGCCCGGCACGCTCACGCGCGCGCAGGTCGAAGCCGCCTGCGGCGAGCGCCTGTGGCTGCCGGCCGAACTGCCCGGTGCCGCGCCGCGCGCCTCCGGCACGCTGGAGTCGCACTACGCGCCCAGTGCGAAGGTGCGGCTGATGGATGCGAAGAGCCTGCAGTCGGCGCTGGACGTGCTGGGCGGCGATGCCACGGCGATCGCCGTCTACGCGCGTGCGCCGGTGCGCACCCGTTCGCCGCACTACCGGCGCATGCCCGACGACGCGGCGGAGACGGCGCGGCAGCTGTTCGCGGTGCTGCGCGATTTCGATGCGGCCGGCGTCAAGCTCATCTGGGTGGAGGCGCCGCCGGACACCGCGGAGTGGGATGGCGTGCGGGACCGGCTGCGGCGCGCCGCGGCCGGCTGAGCCCCGGCTTCATGCCCCCTTGACCGGCCCTCGCTAAACTCGCCGGTTTCATCCGGAGAACATCCCCATGGCAACTCAGTGGTTGCGCCGCGCCTGGCTGGCCGCGGCCGGCGCATCGGTCCTGCTGCTGGCCGCTTGCGGCGGCGGCGACGTCGAATCGACCCTCGCGCCCAGCCGCGTCATCGTGTTCGGCGATGCGATGGCCGATATCGGCCAGAACGCGAGCGGCACGCGTTACACCGTCAACGATGGCGGCGCGAACAACTGGACGCTCACCGTGGCGGGCGCCTTCGGGCTCGGGCTGGCCCCCGCGCGCAGCGGCGGCACTTCCTACGCGCAGGGCAATTCCCGCGTGACAGCGGCCACCGGCGCCGGCGGTGACGCCACGGCGCGCTCGGTGACCGCGCAGGTCGACGCCTTCCTGGCCGCCGGCAGCTTCGGCGAGAACGACCTGGTGCTGGTGAATGCCGGCCACTCCGACCTCATCGTCCAGGGCCGCGCCGTGGTCGAAGGCGCGCAGACCCAGGACCAGGCGTTGGTCGCAGTCGGCACTGCGGGCACCGAGCTCGGCCGGCAGGTGCGCCGCATGGTGGATGCCGGCGCGCGCCACGTGGTGGTCGCGGGCGCCTACAACCTCGGGCGTTCGCCCTGGGCCAAGCAGACGGGCCAGGAAGGGATGTTCGAGGCGATCAGCACCGAGTTCAACATCAAGCTGAAGGTGGAACTGGCGGACCTGGGCAGCACGGATGCGGTGCTCTACATCGACCTGCCCAACCAGGTGAACCTGTACGAAGGCAACCCCGGCAACTACGGCTTCACCAATGTCGACGCGCCGGTGTGCACTTCGGTCGATCCCGGCGAGGGAATCGGTACCGGCACCGGCCAGGTCGACTCCTCGGAGTGCACGACGGCGACCGTCGTGACCAGCAGCTACGACACGTACCTGTTCGCCGACCGGGTGTACCTCACCCCGCGCGCGCACCGCACGCTGGGTGAATTCGCCGTCGGCCGCATCCGCGAGCGCTGGTAGATCGCGCCGATCCGCTACCCGTAGCGGATCTTCATGCCCAGGATGACGCTGGCCAGCGCCAGCGTCACCGCATTGGCGGCGATGATGGGCCAGGCGCCCATCATCAGCCCGTACAGCAGCCAGAGCGACACGCCGACGGTGAACACGCTGTACATGCCCAGCGAGACGCCGCCCACGTCGCGCGTGCGGAACGTCAGCCACGCTTGCGGCACGAAGCTGAGGGTGGTGAGGAAGGCGGCGCAGTAGCCGACCAGTTCGTGCGTGGAAGCCGTCGGGATCATTTCTTGGGTTCAGGGCTGGCGTGACGCCCATTCGACGAGGGCCTGCACCGCCGGCCGGATGGCCGAGGCCCGGCGGTGGTTGGCGATGGCCACCAGTACCCAGCGCCGCCCCTGCGGTCCGTGCACGTAGCCGGCGACGCCCGCCACCTCGTTGAGGCTGCCGGTCTTCAGGTGGGCCAGGCCGATGTTCTGGCGCTGGCGGCGCAAGGTGCCGTCGAGCCCGAGGGCCGGCAGCGAAGCGGCCAGGTCCGGCATCAGCGGCGACACCCAGGCAGCCTGCAGGAGCTGCCCCAGTTGGCGGGCCGTGATGCTTTCCATCCGCGACAGGCCGGATCCGTTCTCGGTGAAGGGGGGTTCGCCGCCCAGGCGTTCGCGCCACCAGCCGGCCAGCACCTCGCGCGAGCCCTCGAAGGTGCCGGTGCCGCGGTGCACCAGGCTGAGCGTTAGGAACAACTGCTGCGCCATCACGTTGTTGCTGAACTTGTTGACGTCCCGCACCACCTCGGCCAGCGGCGGCGATGCGAGTTCCAGCACCGGCTGCGCACCGGCCGGCGCGACGCCGTCGCGCACCTGCCCGCCCAGGTGGCCGCCCACCTCTTCCCACATTCCCGCGATGGCGCGCGCTGCGTAGGCGTCGGGTTCGGGCCAGGCGATGTTCCAGGTGCGCTCGCCGCAGGCGGCCGGAAAGCTGCCCGGCAGGCGCACGCGCGCCGGCTGGGTGAAGTCCGCCCGCAGGGGCGTGATCCAGTCGCCGCATTCGCCGGCGGCGAGCGGCACGTGCGCGGGCCAGCGCACCCCCGCCAGGGCGGGCTCCACGCGCACGCGTGCCTGGCGGCCCTCCGGCGTGAAGGTCACGGCCACCGTCTTGAAGTTGACCAGCAGCGCATCGGGCCCTGCGTTGTAGGGCCGCAGCGGTTCGCCGTCGAAGGCGGCGGGGTCGCGCGCCGGCACGGTGAAGGCGCTGCGGTCCAGCACGATGTCGCCGGTGATGCGATGCACGCCGAGTGCGCGCACCCGCTTGAGCAGCAGCCACAGGCGCTCCATCACCAGCTTGGGATCGCCCTGGCCCTTGATGACGAGGTTGCCCTGCAGCACGCTTCCCCGCACGGACCCGTCGAAGTACACCTGCGTCGTCCACGTGTAGGTCGGCCCGAGCAGGTCCAGGGCCGCGAAGGTGGTGGCCAGCTTGGCCACCGACGCCGGGTTCACCGCGGTATCGATGCGATGCGCCACGCGGGGGGCTCCGCCCTCGGCCGGGGCAACCAGCACGACGACGGCGTCGCGCGGCAGGCCGCCCTCGGCCAGCACGGCGTCGACTTCCGGCGGCAGTCCCTGGGCCGCGGCCCCGAGGAAGGTGCCTGCGAGCAGCAGGCAGGCAAGGCGCAGGCAATGCGGCATGCGCGCCATTATGGGTGCGGCGCAGGCCGGATAATGGCGCCTTGCCGGGACCGCCGTGAATCTGCTTGCCTTCGACACCAGCACCGAAATCCTCTCCATCGCGCTCTCCAGCGGCCCCGGCGCGCCGGTGCTCGAATACACGGGCGCCGGGGGCGCGCAGGCTTCGGCCGCGCTGATCCCGGCCATCCAGTCGCTGCTGGCCCAGGCCGGACTGTCGCTGGGCGACCTGGGGGCGATCGCCTTCGGCCGCGGGCCCGGTTCGTTCACCGGCTTGCGCACCGCCACCGCCGTGGCCCAGGGGCTCGGCTTCGGCAGCGGCGTCCCGGTGCTGGCGATCGACACCCTGCTCGCGGTGGCCGAGGAGGCTCATGCACTGTGCGGTGCCACGCGCGTGGTGGCCGTGCTCGACGCCCGCATGGAGGAGGTCTATTTCGCCTCCTACGAGCGGGAGGACGGGCGCTGGCTCACGCGCGCGGGCCCGGCGCTCGGCCGCCCGGCGGACGTCCAGGTGCTGCCGGGGTGGACGATCGCGGGCAACGCGCTGGAGGTGCACGGCGCCCGTTTTCCGCCGGACGCCGCGCGCGTGGCCGCCTGGCCGACGGCACGCGCGCTGCTGCGCCTGGCCCCTGCCGCGCTGGCGGCCGGCGGCGAGCACGACGCTGCGGGCGCGCTGCCGCTCTACATCCGCGACAAAGTGGCGCAAACTACCGAGGAGCGCGCCGCCGAGCGCGCCCGCAAGGAACTGCTGCGCGGCCAGGCCGCCCCCTGAATCCATGAGTGCCGTCCTCAAGACCGTCGAAGCGGGCTTCGAGCCCATGACCGAAGCCCGGCTGGACGCCGTGGTGGCGATCGAGCAGCGCGCCTACGAACACCCCTGGACCTGGGGCAACTTCGCCGACTCGCTGCGTTCGGGCTACCAGGCGCAGCTGTTGTGCGCCGGCGATGTGGTGCTGGGTTACTTCGTGGCGATGCGCGGCGTCGACGAGGTCCACTTGCTCAACATTACGGTGGATCCGGACCACCAAGGCCAGGGCTGGGGCCGCGTCATGCTGGATGCGCTGGCGCTGTGGTCGCGGTCGGTGGGCGCCGAGTGGCTGTGGCTGGAGGTGCGCACCAGCAACCTGCGGGCCCAGCGGATCTACGAGAGCTACGGCTTCCGGCGCGTGGGCGAGCGCAAGCACTACTACCCGGCCCGCGTCGGCCGCGAGGACGCCATCGTCATGAGCTGCAAGCTATGAGCCTGCAGCTCGATGCGCGCCAGCGCGCGATGCTGGAGGAGATGGGCGTGCGGCTGTTCTGGCCGCAGACGATCGTCGCGGCCCCGCCGACGGCACCCGCCGCGCTGCCGTCCGCCGCGCCGGTCGCGCGGGCCGCGCCCGTGCAGCCGCAACCCCAGCCGCAACCCCAGCCGCAGCGCGCCGCGCCGCCGGCGCCCGCACGTGCGCCGTCCACGGACACGGCCTCCCTCGGCTGGGACGAACTCGAAGGCGCCGTCGCGGCCTGGGCCGCGGAGCGCCGCCGGCCGGCCGTCTTCGGCGCCGGCGACCGCCGCCCGGACTGGCTGTGCGTGGGCGATCCCCCCATCGAGGAAGAAGAACGCCAGGCCCTCCCCTTCGCAGGCGAGCCGGGCCGGTTGCTGGACAACATGCTGGCCGCGGTCGGCGCCAGCCGCCAGCGCGGCGCCTACCTCGCCAACGTCACCAAGAGCCGCCTGCCGCAGGACCGCGCGCAGGAAGAGGAAGAACTCGCCCAGGGCCTCGCCTTCCTGCGGCGCCAGGTGGAACTGCTGCAGCCGCGCGTGTTGCTGGCCATGGGGCGCTTCGCGGTGCAGGGCCTGCTCGCCAGCGGAGAACCGCTCGGCAAGCTGCGGGGCCGCGTGCACGAGTGGCATGGCGTGCCGGTGGTGGTGACGTACCACCCCGCCTACCTGCTGCGCAATCCGGCCGACAAGGCCAAGGCCTGGGCCGACCTCTGCCTGGCGCAGTCGCTGCTGCGCGGCGAAGGCTAGGCTGCGCGCGGGGTGAAGGCGGCCGGCGCCAGCGTGCGGGCCGCGTAGTCGATGCCGCTGAACGCGGCGAAGTCGGCGATGCTGCGCACCTTTCCGAGGCCGTAGATCCCCAGGTCCTCGCCGGCCACGAGGGCGGCCAGGCGCGCACGCGAGCGCTGTTCCAGCGTCCACCAGCTCACGTCGCGCGCGGCTTCGTGCTCCTCGTCCCAGTGCAGCGGCCGCGGCGGCGCGCCGGAGACGGCATCGTTGTACAGGTGGCGCACGGGCAGGCCGGGCATGTGGAACAGGTCCCAACCGTGCGTGTACAGCCGCAGCGCCAGCGCCTGCTCCTCGCCGTGGAAGTAGAGCCAGGGATCGTAGGGAACCGCCTGCGTGATGCGGCCGGGCGCGAACAGGCAGCCCGCGCCCACGTGGAAGGCCCGCACCGGCGTCGCATGGGCCACCGGACAAGCCACGAAGGTCAGCACCGGGTGTTCGGGCGCGAAGCCGCAGCCGGCCTGAACCACCTGCGTGAGCACGCCGCCGAGCGAGGGCGCGTGCACCGGCTGCCCGTCCTCGAAGCGGAACGCCTCGGGATAAGTGGAGATCGCGAGCGGCCTGTGGGGCGCACCCAGCGCCGTCGCCTGCGCGACCAGCCGTTCGTCCCAGCCGGCCTCGAAGTCCATGTGCGAGTCGAGCTGCAGGTACCACTCCTCGCCGTCGTAGAGGGTCATCGCCAGCGCGCGCGCCCAGCAGGGACCGCGCGCGTCCGCGGCGTCCATGCGCACCTGGCTCAGGCGGGCGCCGGCCCCGAGCGACACCATGTGCGGCGTGCCCGCAAGCGATTGGTCCACCACGCCGAAGTGCAGGTGTGCGGGGGCGGCGGCGGAGCGGATCGCGCGCTCCACGGTGAAGCCGAGGAGCGGGTCGCAGTACGAGGCGATGCTGATGAAGATGCGCATGGGCACTTTGTCACGATGTTATCAACCGCGCCAAGAGGCGAGCCGGCGCGGAGCGTGACGAATGCCGCAGCGAGCGGGGCGCGTCTCCCGTGTGGCGCATTGCGACGCCTGTAACGCTGTGCTACCGTCAAAAAACAAGGGGCATCCCGCAGCGCCACGCGCGCACCGCGGGTCGTGCATCAGGGGAAACAGCCGCCAGCCGGGCACACGATTCCGGCGTCGGCGCAGGAGGATTCATGTCCAGGCTTTCGTCCATGGCCGGGCGGCGCGCTGCGCCCCCGCTTGCCGCTGCCGCGGCCGTCGCGGGTTTCCGCCCCCGGCTCGCGGCCTTCGCCGTCGCGGCGGCGTTCTCCGTGCAGCCGCAGCTGGCGCAGGCGCAGCCGCGCGGCGCGCAGGTGATCCACGGCGGGGCCACGGTCACGTACAGCGGATCCAACGCGGTCATCCAGACCACCAACGGCGCCGGCACCGCGCATTCCGCGATCAACTGGCAGAGCTTCTCCGTCCCCGCCGGGTCGATCACGCAGTTCATCCAGCCTTCGGCGTCCAGCACGTCGATCAACCGTGTCATCGGCGACGACCCTTCCTCGATCTACGGCACCCTGTGGTCCAACGGCCACCTGGTGCTGGTGAACCCGCACGGCATCGCCGTGGGCGCCGGCGCGGTGGTGGACACCAACGGCTTCACCGCCTCGACGCTGGCCATGAGCGAGGCCGATGCGATCGCCGGCCGCATGGCGTTCCAGGGCGCGGGCGGGCCGCTCACCGTCGATGGCCAGGTGCTGGCGCGCGGCGGCGACGTGGTGCTGGTCGGCTCCAG
This sequence comes from Comamonadaceae bacterium, assembly GCA_004144865.1. Lineage (GTDB taxonomy): Bacteria > Pseudomonadota > Gammaproteobacteria > Burkholderiales > Burkholderiaceae_C > Ramlibacter. The sequence goes on along the minus strand of SEAY01000044.1, from coordinate 11,498 downwards.
CGTACAGGCCGGCCGCGACGCGCTCGTACGGAGCGAAGGCACCGTCATCCTCGCCGCGGGCGAAAAGGTCGAGGTCACGGGCCGCGGCCTCGAAGGCATCCGCATGGAGGTGAAGGCCGGCAACCGGGCCGTCAACCTCGGCACGCTCCAGGGCGATGCGGTCGGCATCTTCGCCGGCACGCTGCGCCACAGCGGACAGGTCGAGGCCGTCTCCGCCAGTTCGGCGGGCGGCAAGGTCGTCCTGAGGGCCGAGGGCGACGTCCACGTCGATGGCAGCGTGGTCGCGACGGCGGGCCAGGCCGGCGGCCGCATCGACGTGCTGGGCGAGCGGATCGCGCTGGAAGACGGCGCGCTGCTGCGCGCCAGCGGCCCCGCCGGTGGCGGCCAGGTGCGCGTCGGTGGCGACTACCAGGGCGCCAGCGCCGGCGCGCCGAACGCGAAGCGCGTGTACATGGACGCGAACGCGCGCATCGAAGCCGACGCGAGCGACCGCGGCAATGGCGGCCGCGTGATCGTGTGGTCCGACGAGGTCACGCGCATGCATGGCAACATCTCCGCGCGCGGCGGCGCACAGGGCGGCGACGGCGGTTTCGTGGAGGTTTCGGGCAAGGAGCGGCTGGAGTTCACGGGGCTGGCGGACCTGCGCGCGGCCAACGGGAACATGGGCACGCTGCTGCTGGATCCGGAGGACATCCTTATCGTTCATGAACCGGTGAGTACGTTGGCGCCCTGCTGTGCGTCGAGCAACACGTTCCCGAGCACAGATCCCGACTACGGCGGAAGCATGTTCGAGCCGAGTTCGGCCAATCCCGCAACGCTTACTGACCGCCACCTGAACCTTCAGCTCGGCAGCAGCAATGTGCGGGTGAGGACGTCCGCCAGCATTGACAACAGCGGCAGTGGCGGCGATATCTCCATGAGCTCCGACGCCGTGATCACCTGGTCCAGCGGCTCCTCGCTGATGCTGGAGGCGGACAAGGGCATGACCCTCGCCGGGCGCATCGAGGCCACGGGAACGGGCGGCGTGTACCTCAAGGCCCTGGGCGGCGACATCACGCAGCCCACGGGCGGCACGATCAAGACCGGCAACCTGGTAGCGGATGCCACCGGCCGGGTTTCGCTGCTGGGCGCCAACCAGGTCGGCACGCTGGCCGGTACCGCGGGCGGCGAGTTCTTTGTCAAGAACGCCCAGTCTCTGCGGGTGGGCACGGCGAGCACCGGCCACATGACGCGCACCAGCATCACCGCCGGCAGCGTGCGGTTGGAGACCACGGCAGCCGGGACCGACATCACCGTGGACGAGACGATCCAGGCCACCAGCGGCGGCATCGTGGTCGACGCGCAGGGCAGCGTGAAGGGCGGCGGCGTCTTCAACACTTACGGCGGAACGGGCGGGTCGGTGTACCTGCACGGGCGCGGCGGCGACGTCGAGTTCTCGACCATCGCGACCAATGGAGCCAGTGGCGCGCAGGGCGGGAGCGTGACCGTGATGGCGCAGCGCGACGTGATTGGCGACCGCATCGAGTCCAACGGCGGCAACGGCTCCATGGCCGACGGCGGGCAGGGCGGAAGCGTGCACGTGAAGTTCGACCGCGACGTGAAGCCGCTCGGCACGCTGGCGCCAGTCATTCAGGCGAACGGCGGCGACGGTGCCACCGGCGACTCCATGCCGGGCGGCAACGCCGGCCACGGCGGCGATGGCGGCACCGTGACCTTCGAGCGCATGGGCGGCGACCTCGTTCTCGACGGCGTGAACGTGCAGGTCAACGGCGGCTCCGGCGGCAGCACCAGCGTCACCACCGGTGCGGCCGGCAATGGGGGCAACGGCGGCAAGCTGGTCCTCAAGACGCCCGGCAAGATCGTGCTGCAGGCCGCGGAGCTCTTCGCGCAGGGCGGCAGTGGCGGTTATGCCAACACGGGGTCCGGAAGCTGGGGCGCGCTCGGCATGCTGGACACCACGGGGCGTCCCGTCGATGTCAGCGGGTTCCGGCTCGACGCCCTCTGGAACAACGCCGGCAAGGTGAACGTCGGCAGCGAGAGTTCGATCTGGGGCTCGGGCACGCTGGTCAACGGCGGCGAACTGGTCCTCGAAAGCTACGCCAGCGCCGACATCGACGGCGGCGTCAGGAACCAGGGCCTGCTCAAGGCGGTCGGCAGTTCGGCCGGCGTGCACCTGGTCGAGAACACGGGCACGGTGCACGTGGCCGCGGGCGCGGAACTCGACGCGCACGGATTCGAATCCAACCAGGGCGTGCTGGACACCCACGGCGTCATGAACGTCGATCCTGGCTCCATCGGCTGCGAGACGGCCTGCATGGCGCTGCCGGGCGTGTTCCGCAACGACGCGGGCGGCACGATCTCCGGCACCGGCACCCTGGTGGTGCTCGGTGGCGGCGGGACCGTCGACAACGCCGGGAAGATCGCCCCCGGCGGCGCGGGCTCGGTGGGCACGCTCACGATAGACGGCAACCTGGTGATGCAATCCGGCTCGGTGCTGCACACGGACCTCGTCAACACGCTCAGCCACGACGTGCTGGTCGTGAGCGGGCTGGCGACCGCGGGCGGGACGGTGGAAGTGAATCACCCCGCGGGCAGCGGCATCGCTGCCGGCGACACCTTCGCGGTGCTGCAGGCGGCTTCACTGGATGCCACGGCGATGCCGGGCACCAGCGGCGGGCAGGCCACGGCTTCGGCGTCCGGCAACAATCTCGTGTTGCGCGCGACCGCCCAGGTCCCGGCGCCCGCTCCTGCGCCGGCGCCCGCGCCAGCGGCGGCCCCCTTGCAGCAGCAGGCGCAGCAGCAGGTGGCCAGCCAGGTGGTCTCCTTCCAGCAGCTGTTCGAACAGGAGCTGGAGCAGGAGGAAGACAACGGCATCGGCAAGGACGACATCGTCGTCACGGACACGGCCTGCATGCCGCGCTGACGCGCTCAAGAGCCTGCGCGGCGCAGGCTCCTAATAGCGCGGCAAGTCGGGGTGGGCGATGCGCCCGCCCCGCACCAGCATCTTCCCGTACTCCGCGCAGCGGTTCAGCGTGGGCACCACCTTGCCCGGGTTCAGCGTGCCGGCGGGATCGAACGCGCGCTTGACGCCGCGCATCTGCTCCAGCTCCCCGGGGCTGAACTGCACGCACATCGAATTGAGCTTCTCCACCCCGACCCCGTGTTCCCCGGTGACGGTGCCGCCCATGGCGACGCTGGTTTCCAGGATGTCGGCGCCGAACAGCTCGCAGCGGTGCAACTGGTCGGCGTCGTTGGCGTCGAACAGGATCAGCGGATGCAGGTTGCCGTCGCCGGCGTGGAAGACGTTGGCGCAGCGCAGCCCGTACTTCTTCTCCATCTCCTGGATGGCGAGCAGGATGTCCGCCAGCCGCTTGCGCGGGATGGTGGAGTCCATGCACATGTAGTCCGGGCTGATGCGCCCCGAGGCCGGGAAGGCGTTCTTGCGGCCGCTCCAGAAGCGCAGGCGCTCCGCCTCGTCGCGGCTCACCGCGATGGCGGTGGCGCCCGCGGTGCGCAGCACGTCGCTCATGCGGCCGATTTCCTCTTCCACTTCCTCGGGCGTGCCGTCGCTCTCGCACAGCAGGATGGCCTCGGCGGTCAGGTCGTAGCCGGCGTGCACGAAATCCTCCACGGCCGCCGTCATCGGCTTGTCCATCATCTCGAGGCCGGCAGGGATGATGCCGGCGGCGATCACCGCCGCCACCGCATCGCCGGCTTTGCGCACGTCGTCGAAGGAGGCCATGATGCAGCGCGCGAGCTGCGGCTTGGGCACCAGCTTCACGGTGACCTCGGTGGCCACCGCCAGCATGCCTTCGCTGCCGATCACCACCGCCAGCAGGTCGAGCCCCGGCACATCGAGCGCGTCGCTGCCGAACTCCACCGGCTCGCCCGTCACGGTGAAGCCGCGCACCTTCAGCACGTTGTGCAGCGTGAGGCCGTACTTCAGGCAGTGCACGCCGCCGGAGTTCTCCGCGATGTTGCCGCCAATCGTGCAAGCGATCTGGCTGGAGGGGTCGGGTGCGTAGTACAGGCCATAGCTGGCGGCGGCTTCGCTGATGGCGAGGTTGCGCACGCCGCACTGGACGACGGCGGTGCGCGAGACCGGGTCGACCTTCCGGATCGCGTTGAACTTGGCCAGCGACAGCGTCACGCCCAGCGCGTGCGGCATCGCGCCGCCGGACAGCCCTGTGCCCGCACCGCGCGCGACGACCGGCACGCCCAGCGCATGGCAGGCCTTCAGCACCGCCTGCACCTGGCCTTCGGATTCGGGCAGCGCCACCACCAGCGGCCGCTGGCGATAGGCCGTGAGGCCGTCGCACTCGTAGGGCGTGGTCTCTTCCGCGTTCCACAGGAGCGCGCCCTGGGGCAACACCGCCTGCAGTGCGGCGACCACTTCGGCCTGGCGCTCGGCGCGCTGCAGCACTTCGGGATCGGTGGGGGCGTTCATGCGGCCATTCTGCCGCGCCGGGCAGCCGCGGGCGTGAAAGTTATTGCAGCCGCCCGTGCAGGCGGCTCACGGTCTCAGGCCAGGCTTTTCTTCAGCCAGTCGGCGAAGGCCGCGCATTCCCAGCGGTCCATGGTGCCGGTGCGCCAGCACAGGTAGTGCGCGTGCGGGCTGGGCACGTTGCGCTGGGAGATGCGCTCCAGCGCGCCGGTCTCCAGCCAGGGCTGGCCCAGCTTCAGGCGGACCAGCGCCACGCCCAGCCCCTGCGCCGCGGCGTCGCACATGAGGCCGATGTCGTTGAAGGAGGAGCCCTCCGCCGGTTCCGGAGCGTCCACGCCGTGGGCCAGGAACCAGGTGCGCCAGGGCTCCAGCGGGCTGCGGATCAGCTTGGCGCCCAGCAGCTCCTCCACCGAATCGAAGGGCCCGTGCTCGCGCAGGTAGGCCGGCGAGGCGAGCGGCGTCACCTCGTCGGTCATGAGGCACACGTGCTCCACGTCGGAGTAGCGGCCGGTGCCGTAGCGCATCATGAGGTCGGCATCCTCGGCCACCACGTTCAGCAGCGGGATGGACACCTGCAGCGTCAGGTCGACTTCCGGGTACGCGTCGATGAAGCCGCGCAGCCGCGGCATGAGCACCGAGCGCGCGAAGGTGGGCGTTACCGCCACCCGCAGCTTGCGCTTGCCGCCATTGGTGTCGCGGCCGGGGAAGCGCCCCAGGACCGTGAGCCCTTCGCGCACGTGCGCCAGGTACTCGCTGCCCTCGGTGGTGAGGGAGAAGTCCGCGCGGCCGAACAGCTTGGTGCCCAGGATCTGTTCGAGCTGGCGCACGCGGTGGCTCACCGCGCTGGGCGTCACGAACAGCTCGTCGGCCGCCAGCGAAACGGAACGCAGCCGGGCCAGCGCCTCGAAGGTCAGGAGGCACTGGATGGGGGGGATGCGGGGGGCGCTCATCGCGGTTTGCGTCGTCGTCCCCGCGCAGGCGGGGACCCCAGGGCTTCGGAGGACGCTGCGCGCCGCCTGGGTTCCCGCCTGCGCGGGAACGACGGGTTACTTGAAGATCACCGTCTTGTGCCCGTTCAGCAGCACGCGATGCTCGCTGTGCCACTTCACCGCGCGCGCGAGCACCATGCTCTCGGTGTCGCGGCCCGTGGCCGTGAGGTTCTCCACCGTGTAGCTGTGGTCCACGCGGGCGACGTCCTGCTCGATGATCGGGCCTTCGTCCAGGTCCGCCGTCACGTAGTGCGCCGTGGCGCCTATCAGCTTCACGCCGCGGTCGTGCGCCTGGTAGTAGGGCTTGGCGCCCTTGAAGCTGGGCAGGAAGCTGTGGTGGATGTTGATCGCGCGGCCGGCGAGCTTGCGGCACAGGTCGTCCGACAGCACCTGCATGTAGCGCGCCAGCACCACCAGGTCCGCGCCCTCGGACTCGATCACCTCGTACTGGCGCGCCTCGGCCTGCGCCTTGGTCGCCGCCGTCACCGGGATGTGGTGGAACGGCACGTTGTAGCTGGCCGCGAGCTGGTAGAACTCGCGGTGGTTGGAGACGATGGCGCGGATGTCCAGCGGCAGCAGGCCGCTCTTCCAGCGGAACAGCAGGTCGTTCAGGCAGTGGCCTTCCTTGCTGACGAAGATCACCGTCTTCATCGGCTGGTCCGATGCATGCAGCCGCCAGTCCATCTGGAAGCCCTCGGCGAACATGCGCAGCTGCGTGCGCAGGTCGTCCTGCGTGAGCTGGCCGCACGCGAAGCGCACCCGCATGAAGAACAGGCCGGTGGCGTGGTCGTTGTACTGGGCGGCTTCCTCGATGTTGCCGCCTCGCTCCAGCAGGAAGCCGGAGACGGCGTGCACGATGCCGGGGCGGTCCGCGCAGGAGAGGGTGAGGATGTAGGCAGAGGACATATCCGTGCAATTGTGGCAGCTGTGCGATTGACGCTCGCGCCGGCCGGCGGGCATCATGCCCCGACATGACAACGACCGGGAGCCCCATGATCCGCCGCGACTTCACCGCCGCCCTTGCCGTCCTCTCGCTCACCGCGCTCGCTTCGCAGCGCGTGGGCGCCCAGGGCCTGGCCGGCATCAGCAACCTGGACGCGGCCAAGGGCTTGCGCGTGGCGCTGGAGACGGGTGCGGTGGCGGCCGTTCAACTGCTCGGGCGGCAGGACGGCTTCCTGGGCAGCGACAAGTTCCGCATCCCGCTGCCCGGCTACTTGCAGGACGCCTCGAAGATCCTCACCATGCTGGGCCAGGGCCGGCAGGTGCAGGAGCTGGAAGTGGCCATGAACCGCGCCGCGGAGCAGGCCGTGCCGATGGCGAAGAACCTGCTGGTCGGCGCCGTGAAGAACATGAGCGTGCAGGACGCCAAGGCCATCCTCACCGGAGGCGACACTTCGGTGACCACCTTCTTCGCGGACAAGACGCGGTCGCCGCTCACCACCTCCTTCCTGCCGGTGGTCAAGCGCGCGACCTCGCGGGTGCAGCTCACCGAGAAGGCGGACCGCCTGGCGCAGAAGGCGCAGGCCTTCGGCCTGGTGAGGATGGAAGACCCGAGCATCGACCACTACGTGACGCGCAAGGCGCTCGACGCGCTGTACGTGGTGATCGGCGAGGAGGAGCGCAAGATCCGCCGCGACCCGGTGGGTACCGGCAGCGCGATCCTGCAGCGGGTGTTCGGCGCGATGCGCTGAGGACTTTCGTGCGCTGGCGCCGTCCGGCGTTCGGCGCAAAATGGGGGTCCGCACGCAGGAGTCCCCCATGGCCTACAACGACTTCAACATGGACAGCCACTGGCTGCCCTTCACCCCCAACCGTCATTTCCGCAAGGAGCCGCGCGTTTTCGTGCGCGCGGACGGCATGCACTTCACCACGCACGACGGGCGCCAGGTGATCGACGGCATTTCCAGCCTCTGGTGCGTGGGCGCGGGGCACAACCGCAAGCCCATCAACGAGGCGATCAAGAAGCAGCTGGACACGCTGGATTACGCCACGGCCTTCAACGCCGCCAACGACCAGGCCTTCCTGGCGGCCGAGAAGATCGCGGCGATGGCGCCCGGCGACCTGAACAAGGTGCTGTTCTGCAACTCCGGCTCGGAAGCCGCCGACACCTCGTTGAAGGTGGCGCTGGCCTACCACCGCGCGCGCGGCGAAGGGCACCGCAACGTCTTCATCGGCCGCGAGCGCGGCTACCACGGCGTGGGCTTCGGCGGCATGAGCGTGGGCGGCATCCCGTCCAACCGCAAGGTGTACGGCGCGGCGCTGCTGCCGCGCGTGGACCACATGCGCTTCATCCACGACCCGGCCAACGCGTACATCCACAACCAGGAGCCGCAGTCGCAGGAGGACTACCTGCTGGAACTGGAGAACCGCATCCTGCCGCTGCATGACCCGAGCAACGTCGCCGCGATCATCGTGGAGCCGGTGGCGGGCTCCGCGGGCTGGTACATCCCGCCCCAGGGCTACCTGAAGCGCCTGCGCGAGATCTGCGACAAGCACGGCATCCTGCTGATCTTCGACGAGGTGATCACGGGCTTCGGCCGCATGGGCACGAACTTCGGCGCCGACTTCTACGGCGTGGTGCCCGACATGCTGAACTTCGCCAAGTGCGTCACCAACGGCGTGATCCCGCTGGGCGGCGTGATCTGCCGCGACCGCATCTACGACGCGATGATGAAGACCGACGCGCCCGAGCACGTCATCGAGTTCTTCCACGGCTACACCTACTCCGGCCATCCGGTGTCCTGCGCCGCCGCGATCGCCACGCTGGACCTGTACCAGAAGGAAAACCTGTTCCAGCGCGCCGGCGAAATGGGCAAGGTGCTGGGCGACGCGTTCCACTCCACTTTCAAGGGCCTGCCCAACGTGATCGGCATCCGCAGCCTGGGGCTGGCCGCTGCGGTGGAGCTCGCGCCCATCGCCGGCAAGCCGGGCAAGCGCGCCTACGACATCTTCCTGGACTGCTTCAAGAAGGGCTCGCTGGTGCGCCCGGCCGGCGACGTGCTCGTGATCGCGCCGCCGTACGTGGTGGAGAAGGAGCACATCTCCACGCTGGTGAACACGCTGGCGGATTCGATCAAGGCACACGCGTAGTCCCCGTCATTCCCGCGCAGGCGGGAATCCAGGGCTTCCGGGGGTGCGGCGCAGGGCGCCGCACTCCTGGGTCCCCGCCTGCGCGGGGATGACGGGTGCCTACCCGGTCCTGCGCTCCATCTGCCGCCGCAGTTCCGCGCAGTAATCCTTCCCGGTCTCCTCGCGCGGCAGCACCAGCGGCCGCACGCGCAGGCGCTGCGGCAGGTGCAGCGGCACGCCGACGTCCGGCTCCACGTGGCCGGCGCCGGCGATCAGCACCACGGTCTTGCCTTGCGCCGCGGCCGCCGCGAGCGTCTGCGCCATGGTGCGGTCGCGTGCGATCTGGATGCGCGTCATCGGCCGCACCTGCTGCTCGGGCAGCATGTCGCAGTGCCCCTGGCGGATCGCCTGCTGTTGCGCCTTGATGGCGGGGCCGGGCAACAGGCCGTCGAGCGTTTGGTCTTCCATCGCCTCGCGCATCTCGTCGCGCGGCAGGTTGGCGCCGAGAACGGGCACGCCGGCGCGCACGGCGGCCATCACCGCGGGGCCGTAGCGCTCCCACGGCCAGGCCTGCGTGTTCCAGCGCAACGCGGTGCGCACCTGCTCCTCCGAGGCGGCGGCGGGCAGTCCCGCCGTGGACGCGCCGCGTTCCGCCATTTCCAGCGCCACCGCGCCCAGTCGCCCGCGCCCGGCCAGCTCGCGCACGTAGCGCTCCTGCAGCGGAGGATGCGCCCCGGCGTCGTGCTGTTCCCCCAGCAGCAGGGCATCGACGCCGTGCAGCTCCTGCAGGGGAGACGCCGCGCAGCCGGCCAGGAGCAGGGTGACGGCGAGTGGAAGGCGCATGGCCGGATACTAAGCGGTCCATGCCTTTTCCTGCTTTCCTGCGCATCGCGGCCACGCTGGTGCTGGCGCTGGCCGCGGCGCTGCTGTGCGCGTGGCTGCGCACGCCGCTGCCGTGGATGATCGGCCCGCTGCTGGCCACGTCCGTCGTCTCGGTGCTGGGCGCACCCACGCGCAGCTGGCCGCCGCTGCGCAATGCCGCCCAATGGGTGATCGGCACCGCGCTCGGCCTCTACTTCACGCCGCAGGTCACCGCGCTGGTGGCGGGCCTCTGGTGGGCCATCCTGCTGGCGATCGCGTGGGCGTTGGCGCTCGGCTGGATCTTCGGCCGCTGGCTGCATCGCCGCCACGCGCACCGCATCGGCGGCAACGCGCGCTCGCAGTGGGCCACCACCTGGTTCGCCGGCGCGATCGGCGGGGCGTCCGAGATGACGCTGCTGGCCGAGCGCGAACAGGGCCGCAGCGACCTGGTGGCCGCGGCGCATACCGTGCGGCTGGTGATCGTCACGGTGCTGATCCCCTTCGCCTTCCAGTACAGCGGCCTGCACGGCATCGATCCCAGCCTGCCGGGCGCGCGCAGCGTGCAGTGGAGCGGCCTGGCCCTGGTGGGCGCGTGCACCGCGGCGGGCGGGTGGCTGATGGCGCGCACGGGACGCGCCAATCCCTGGTTCATGGGCGCCTTGCTGGTCGCCATGGGCATCACCATGGCCGGGGTGGAGTGGTCGGCCATGCCGACCACCCTGTCCAACGCGGCCCAGCTGGTGATCGGGGTCAGCCTGGGCGTGCGCTTCCAGCGCGAGTTCCTCACGGCCGCCCCGCGCTGGCTGCTCGACGTCGCGCTGGGCACGCTGGCGATGGTGGTGGTGTGCGGGGGATTTGCCCTGTTGCTGGGCTGGGCGACGGGCCTGCATCCCGCAACCCTGGTGCTCGGAACCTCGCCGGGCGGGATTGCCGAGATGGCCATCACGGCCAAGGTGCTTCAGCTGGGAGTGCCGGTGGTCACCGCGTTCCAGGTCTGCCGGCTGGTGGCGGTGCTCGTGCTGGTCGAGCCGCTCTACCGCCGGGCCGCGCCGTCCTGAAGACGGGGGCCCGGCCCCTGGCTCGTCAGTGGATGACGAGCGGGTTCTGCGCCAGCTCGGCGTAACCGTCGAGCGTCTCTTCGACTTCTTCCTGCGTGGGCGTGTTCAGCTGCCAGGCATTGATCTGGCGCTGGAAGGCGTCGGCCCACGTACCGTCGAGGTAAACCTCCTTGTTGGAGCGCTTGTCGACGATCTCGAACCCGTGCCGCACGCTCTGGGGGTGCTTCTCGCCCTCCGCGGGCTCGTTGGCCTGCAGGTGCACCACCACGAAAGAGTCGGAGTCATAAAGCATTTGCATGATCTATTTCCTTTTGCCTTAGCTGGCTGCGGTGGGCCCCGATTCAAGTGTGGCACTCAAAACCGAACTTCGCAGGCACGGCCGGATTGGCCATGGATGCAATTTAGGCGGGGGCGGGCTCAGCCCCTGTCGGTAGAGGCCCAGCGCTGATCGACCACCCCACCGTCCGGGGTTGTCAGACGCAGGCGCACGGGGGCGTAAGCCTGCCCGGGAGCGAGCCACAGTTCGATGCGCTGGTCGTACTCCCTGCGCGGGGGTCTTTCGAGCTTGATGGCGGTCACGCGGCCGCCCGGCAGATCGAGGTCCTCGGCCCCCGCGACCTCGAACACCCAGTCACCCGCGTCGCGCGTGCCGGCGGTGGGCAGCGCGATGCGGGCGCCGGGTGGAAAGCGCGCGGGGTCGGCTGCGAGCAGCATGGAAAGCTGCATCACCACACTGAGGCGGTCCTGCATGCCGGCGTCCAGCGTCGCCTGCGGGCTGTTGGCGCTGAAGACGATGCGCCCGCCCTCGCGGTCGAAATGGGTGGCCTGTTCGCCGCGGCCCTTGTCGTGGAAGTAGTCGGGCACGAGGCCTTGCGGAGCGATGTGCCCGCGGCTGCCCTGGCTGCGCGACGGCAGCGAGGGCCCCGAGAGTGCGAGCCGCAGTTCATAGGCGTGGCCGTCGTGGCGCCAGTCCAGGCGCGCAGCGCCGTGCAGCGTGGCGCCGCGGCGGTGGACGGTGAGCTCGTAGTGCAGGGTGGCGGGGGGGGGGGGTGAAAGCAGCGGCGTCGGTTGCGCGGG
>SEAY01000043.1 GCA_004144865.1 Comamonadaceae bacterium | reverse complement strand
CCGGCCGTGCGCCCCGCGGCCACCCCGGCCGGCTCCGGGAGCCTCAACCTGCCCGCCACGCTATTCGTGCGCGCATGGGACTGGCTGTTCGGCGGCAACACCGTGGTGCGCATGGGCGTGGTGGTGCTGTTCATCGGCCTGGCCTTCCTCGCCCGCTACGCGGTCGAGAACGCGCTGCTGCCGCCGCAGCTGCGCCTGGCCGGCATAGCCATCGCGGGCATCGCGCTGTTCGCCTTCGGCCTGCGCATGCGCGGCCGCCCGGACCGCGCGGGCTATGCGACCACGCTGCAGGGCGCGGGCATCGCCGTGCTGTACCTCACGGTGTTCGCCGCCTTCCGGCTCTACCAGTTCCTGCCCGCCGGCGCCGCCTTCGTCGCGCTGGGGCTGATCTGCCTGTTCTCGGCCCTCATCGCGCTGGCGCTGAATGCGCAGGCGCTCGCCTTCATCGGTTTCGCCGGCGGCTTCGCGGCGCCGGTGCTGGTGTCCACCGGGCAGGGCAACCACGTGGCCCTGTTCGGCTACTACCTGCTGCTGGGCGTGGCCATCGCCTTCATCGCATGGAAGAAGGCGTGGCGCGCGCTCAACCTGCTCGGCTTCGTCGCCACCTTCGGCATCGCGACCGCCTGGGGCGTGCTGCGTTACCAGCCGGAGCACTACGCTTCGACGCAGCCCTTCCTGGCCGCCTTCTTCGCGACCTACGTCCTGGCCAGCCTGTTCTACGCCCTGCGCCACGGGCAGCCGGCACGCAAGGCGGTGGACGCCACGCTGGTGTTCGGCACGCCGATCGTGGCCTTCGGGCTGCAGGTCGGCCTGGTGCGCGGCATGCCGTACGCAGCCGCGTTCTCCGCGCTGGCGCTGGGCCTGGTGTACGTGCTGCTCGGCGCCTGGACGCTGCGCCGGCGCGGCGGCGAGGCCACCGTGAACCGTTGGCTCGCCGAGTGCTTCCTCGCGCTCGCGCTGGGCTTCATCACGCTGGCGGTGCCGCTGGCGCTGGACGGCCGCTGGACCTCCGCCGTGTGGGCGATCGAAGGCGCCGGCGTGTACTGGATGGGACGGCGGCAGGGCCGCTGGCTGGCGCGCGCTTTCGCCATCGCGCTGCAGGGCCTCGCCGCGATCCTCTACCTCGACACGCATACCGGAACGGCGATGGGCCACTGGCCGTTCGCGAACCCCGCCTTCCTGGGTGCGACCATGCTGGCGATGGCGGCGCTGGCGATCGCCTGGTGGTCGCGCGAGCCGCTGCACGAGGAGAACGGCAGCGCCCTCGCGAAAGCCTTCGCGCCGCTGGAGAACGCCTTGTCGCCGGTGCTGTTCTGGATCGGCTTCCTCTGGTGGCAGGCCGCGCTGGGCGTGGAGATCAACCGCTACGCCATCGACGTGCAGGGCAACTACATCCCGGTGTTCGCGCGTGCGCAGCAGCAGATGCTGCACATGGCCGCGTGGGTGCTGAGCGCGTTCGCCCTGCACCACCTCGCGCTGCCCCGCCGCGCGAAGCCCTGGGCGATGGCGGGCACGCCGGCGTGGCTCACCCTGCCCGTGATGCTGTGGGTTGCCCTCTGGGGCATGGCCGGCCAGGACCACGTGTTCCAGGGCGGCGGCTGGTTCGTGTGGCCGCTGGCGATCGTGCTGCACCTGCTGATGCTGCGCCGCCTCGACGCGGGCCGGCCGCAGCGCTGGTGGCCGTGGGTGCACGCGGGCGGCGTCTGGCTGCTGGTGCTGCTCGCGGGCAACCTGCTGGTGTTCGCGATCGGCCGGGCACAGCTGTGGCGCACGGCCTGGGCGACGGTGATCCTGCTGGTGGCGGGCAGCCTCGTGTTGCTGGCCCTGGTGCTCGCCTGCCGCCGCGCGCTGCAGGACCCGCGCGCCGCGCGGCGCTGGCCGCTGGACCGCTTCACATCCGCCTACGCCTGGCGCGCCGCCGCGCCGCTGGCCGTGGCCCTGGCGGTGGGCGCGCTCGTGGTGGCGGTGCTCTCGCGCGGCGAGGCGCGTCCCCTGCCTTACGTGCCGCTGCTGAACCCGACGGACCTGGCCGTGGCCCTCGCGCTCGCGGTCTGCACGACGTGGCTGCTGCGCGTGCGCCGCAGCGCCCTGGTGCTGCCCGCCGCAATCGACGGCTCCGTGCCCACCGGGGCGCTGGCCGCGATCGCGTTCGTCGCCATCAACACCGTGTGGCTGCGCGTGGCGCACCACTGGGGGGGCGTGCCCTGGGATGCGGACACGCTGTTCTCTTCCTTCCTGGTGCAGGCGGGCTACTCGATCCTGTGGACGCTGATCGCGCTGGCGCTGATGGTCGGCGCGCACCGGCGCGCGCTGCGCACGCCGTGGATGCTGGGCGCCGCGCTGCTGGGCCTGACCGTGCTGAAGCTGTTCGTCGTGGACCTGTCCAACCGCGGCGGCTCCGAACGCATCGTGGTGTTCATCGCCGTCGGCCTGTTGATGCTGGTGGTGGGCTGGTTCGCGCCGCTGCCCCCCGCCCGACGCGAGCCGCCGCGCGCACCGCAGGACCTGCGGGGAGCCACGCCATGAAGGCCGTTCAGCTCGCGCTGGCCGTCCTCGCGGCGAGCGGCTTCGCCTTGGCGGCGGACGAACCGGGTCCATCCGCGTTCAGCTGGCGCGCCACGCTGGACACCGCCGGCCAGCAAGGCCTGCTGCGCGTGCCGCTTCCAGCCGATGCGCTCGCGCACCTGCAGGCGAGCAGCGCGGCGGACCTGCGCGTGTTCGACGGGCAGGGCCAGCCGGTCGCCTTCGCACTTTCGACGCCGCCGCGTGCTGCCGATGCGCCGCGGCAGCAGACCGCGCCCGTGCCCGCGTTGCCCCTGCATGCCGCGCCCGCGGGGACGCAGGCGCCGCGCGGGTCCCTGCAGATGCGCGTGGAACAGGACGGACAGCAGCAGTCCGTCTGGGTGCAGCTCGGGGACGGCGCGGCCGGCAAGGCGAACCTGCCAGCCACCACGCGGCTGCCCGCGGCCCTGTTCGACACGCGCAAGCTTGCCGAACCGGTCAGCGGCTTCGTCGTGCGCGCGCGCCTGCCCGCCAACGTGCCGGTGCGATTCACGCTGTCCACCAGCGCCGACCTGGCGACGTGGACCCCGGTGCCCGTGCGCGGGCGCGTCTACCGCTTCGAAGGCGAAGGCGCGCCGGCCAACGACACGCTGGAGCTCGCCGCCCCGCTGCGGCTGGACAACCGCTACCTGCGCCTGGACTGGAGCGGCCAGGATGGCGTCGCCGTCGAAGCTGTCACCGGCCTGCTCGCCGCTCCCGAGCCGGCGCGCGACCGGCCCGCGCTCGCCCTGCCCGCCCCCACGGCCGACGGTCCCGCAGCCGTCGAGTGGGCGCTGGGTTTCGCCACGCCGATCGCGCGGCTGGAACTCACGACCGCGCGGCCCAACACACTGGTGCCCGTGCGCGTGCTGGGGCGCAACCAGGCCTCCGAGCCGTGGCGCCTGCTGGCGCAGGCGGTCGTCTATCGCCTCGGCGCCCCCGGGCAGGAAAGTACCAACGTCCCCGCCGTGCTGCACCAACCTTCGGTGCGCTGGTTGCGCGTGGAGGCGACCCACGGCATGCGCCTGGAGGGCGTGCCCCTGGCCGCGCGGGTGCTGTTCGATCCGGTGGAAGTGGTGTTCGCCGCGGGCAGCGCCGGCCCCTACCAGCTGGTCGCCGGCCGCAGCGGGACGGCGAGCGCGGCGCTGCCGCTGCCCCTGCTGGCGGCGACGACCCCCACCCGCGTCGAGGCGCTGCCGGTCGCGCGCATCGCCTCGGTGCAGGCCGAGCGCGAGCGACCCGTGCCCTGGCAACGCTGGCTGCCGCGGGGCGTGGACGGCAAGACGGCCGGCCTGTGGGTCGTGCTGGTGCTGGGCGTGCTGCTGCTGGGTGGCGTCGCGTGGTCGCTGCTGAGGCAGGTGGACCGCCCGCCGGGCTGATCGACGTTCGGCGCGATTGTTTCGCGCCGTGCAACGGTGCCTGGCGCCGGCAGCGGTTTATCGCGGGCGGCGCCGCCCCTACATTCAGGGAACGCGGGCCGTCACCGGCCCTGAAGGACCTCACCATGAGCACCGCCCCCGTCCTCTTCGTTTCGCACGGCGCCCCCACGTTCGCGCTGGAGCCCGGCCGCCTGGGGCCCGCCCTCACCGCGACGGGCGAACAGCTGCCGAGGCCGCGCGCCGTCCTCGTGGTCTCCCCGCACTGGATGACGCGCGAGCTGCGCGTGGCCACCGGCGCCGCGCCCGACACGGTGCACGACTTCGGCGGCTTCGACCGGGCGCTGTACCGTATCCAGTACCCGGCGCCGGGCCACCCTGGACTGGCGGCCCGCGCCATCGATGTGCTGCGCGCGGCCGGCTGGCCGGCCGTGGCGGACGAGCAGCAGGGCCTGGACCACGGCGCCTGGGTGCCGATCCGCTTCCTGTACCCCGACGCCGACGTGCCCGTCTTCCAGGTGTCGCTGCCGGCCGGCATCACGCCGCAGCAGGCCTACGCGCTGGGCCAGGCCCTGCAGCCGCTGCGCGAGGAAGGCGTGCTGGTGGTCGGATCCGGCTCGCTGACGCACAACCTGTACGAGTTCCGCAGCTACGGCGACGGCGAGGAAGCCACCTATGCGCGCGAGTTCGCCGCCTGGGTGCGGCAGGCCGTGGAGGCCCGCGACGACGCGCGCCTGCAGCGCACGCTGGAGATCGCCCCGCATGCGCAGCGCGCCCACCCGACCGACGAGCACTTCCTGCCGCTGCTGGTGGCCGCCGGCGCCGCTGCCGGGGAGAAGGAAGTCCACACGCTGGAAGGTGGCATCACCTACGGCATGCTGTCCATGGACTCGTACCTGTTCGGGGCCCGCGCGGACGCCGCGGCGTGATCAGCCGATGTTGATCACGCGCGCATTCGGGAAGCGCGCGAAGGGGTCGTAGCCGCGCAGTCCCTCGCGCAGGGTCGGCTCGTGGTTCAGGGCGATGCGGATGCGCGTGCGGGCGTCGGCCATGCGCATCGCGTCCAGCAGGTCGGCGTCGAAGCGCAGCAGCACCGGCGCGGCATAGGGGTGGTGCGCATGCGGGTCGTCGAGCACCGACCACGAGATCACCAGGTTGCCGTTGGACGTCTGCGCCGCCAGCGAGTGCGGCGGGAACAGGTGCCGCCACGCTTGCCAGAACACGGACCGCACGTTGTCCAGCGTGCCCACGCCCACCGTCGGCGGCAACGTCGTGGCACCCTGGCTGTCGCGTGGGTCGAACTTGCCGGCCGCCCGCGTGCCCGCCCGGAAGGAGCCGGTACCGGGGCGGTCGCGGGCAGCGCTGGGAGGCTTGGGATCCATGGCGGACTCCTGTGGGGAGGCGAATGGTGGAGCCCGGCCGTGTCCTGGCTTGTAGGACAGGGCCGACAGGGTGACGCGTGGCTCAGCGATTCGAGCCGGGCGTGCGCGAAGTCACAGGCGCAGGATCCACTCCGCCATCGCGTCCGCCACCTGCTCCACCAGCACTGGCTGTCCGGACAGGTAGTGGTTACCCCCAGGGATGTCGACGTTGCGGATCCGCTCGCCACCCGCACGCAGCCAGGCGTCGCGCGTGCTCGGGAACGTGGACGCATCCGCCGTGTAGGTGCACAGCAGCACCGGCACCGAGGTGCGCGCCAGGTTGGCCGGCCCCTCGGCGCGGCTGCGCGGCGACCACTGCGAGAGCCAGCCGGTGAGCGAAGTGATGCGGCCCATCTGGCTGGCTGCGTAGTTGACAGAGCGGGCGCCTGACGCGCCGCGGCCCCAGACGCTTCCCACCTCGCGGTCGTTGGCGTCCAGCGCCAGGTCGAGGAAGCGCGGATCCGCGTGGGTGCGATGCACGACGAACACCTCGTCGCGCGGGCTGCCAGGCGCCGTTTCGCTGCGCAGCCGCTGCAGTCGCTGGCTCACCCACTCGTCGATGCGATCGTGGCGGGCCTGCTGCGCCTGGCGGAAGCGCGCCAGGAACGCCGGGCTGAAGGGCGGACCGTTGCGCCCGTCGTACATGTCGAGGGCAGCGTCCACGGAGAGCACGTCCCGCTCGTCGGTGAGCGAAGGGTCGAGCCAGTTGCGCATCAGGGTCGAGCGGCCTTCGTGCGCGGCGCACAGCGCGAGCCCCTGCACCGGCGGCAGGTCACGCGGCGACAGGCCCGCCGGGTCGCCGTCCGGCATCCGCTCGACGGTCAGGTTCTCGGCCTGCGCCTGGTAGAACGCCGACAGGGCGGCGCCGCCGGAATTGCCCACCAGCACCACCTTGTCGTAGCCCTGCGCGCGCAGGAATTGCACGCCGGCGCCGAGATCCTGGATCACGCGCTCCATCAGCAGCAGCGTGTCGTTGCCGGCGTAGCGCGAATTCAGGCCCATGCAGGCGACGCCGCGCGCCGCGAGCGGCGCGATGAGGTAATGCCCCATGAAGTTGCTCGCCGGGTGCATGACGATGGCCGCGGCGCGGCGCGGGCCCGGCGGCTCCCTCCAGGCGCCGTAGATGCGGGGACGCAGCATCTGCAGGCCGGACTGGCTTTCCAGCACCGCCCCGGGCTGGACGTCGATCACCGCAAGCTGGAGTTCGGCCATGCGCGATTGTGGCTCGACGGGCCATGGAGCGCGACTATGATGGGGGGAGGGAGAAAACAGACCGGTCGGTCGCGCAAGCGGAAGCCGGCGAACCGGCCCTCACCGCCTGCACATGCCCAACATCGCTGCCGTCCTGAAAGACGAGATCGCCCGCATCGCGCGCAAGGAAGTCCGCGCCCAGACCGAGGACTTCAAGAAATCGTCCGCCCAGTACCGGGCGCACATCGCTGCGCTGCGCCGACGCGTCGACGACCTCGAGCGCCAGCTCAAGCGCGTGAGCAAGGGCGCCGGGCGCGCCGCTCCGGCGCCGGAAACGGAAGAGCAGGGAACCCCGCGGCGCTTCAGCGCCACGCGGCTGTCGGCGCAGCGCCACAAGCTGGGGCTCTCGGCGGCCGACTTCGCGGCGCTGCTGGGTGTTTCGGGCCAGTCCGTCTACAAGTGGGAGCACGGCGAAGCGCGCCCGCGCGCGAAGCAGTTGGAGGCGATCGCGGAATTGCGCGGCATCGGCAAGCGCGAAGCGGCCGAGCGGCTGGCGAAGCTGCAGGAGCGCTGAGCACGCGCATTGCGCGACTCCGCTGGGGTTCCTGCGTCACCCCAGCCTACGCAGGTCCGCATTCCCTTCCGACAGACCGGCGGCTGCTGTCCCGCCAAAGTCCGCTCCATGCCATCCCCGCGCGTGGAGCTCTCCCGCACCGAACTCGACTTCCTGCACCGCCTGCTGCTCGACCTGCAGCGGCGGCTGGGCGACGACGACCAGGGCGCGGCCATCGAACTCGCCCTTGCGATGCTGGCGTGGGACGGCGACACCCCGCCTGAACTCGATGCGCAGGTGGGGCTGGGCGCCGCGGTGCAGCTGAAGCTGGGCCCTGACGCCATGTGCGCCTACCGGCAGTGGCGTTCCGAGCGCCTGCGCGCCTGCGTCACTCCCTGAACAGCTCCTCGATGAGGCCGCGCAGCCAGCGGTTGCCGGGGTCGGCCTCGAAGCGCCGGCTCCAGTGCAGTGCCACGGCGAAGTCGCGCGCGGGAAACGCCGGCTCCACGATCGCGTAGCCGCCCTCGAAGCCGCGGGCGATGTTGCGCGGCATGATCGCGGCCAGGTCGGTCGCCTTCACGATCGAGGGCAGCACCATGAAGTGCTCCGTCACCAGGCGCAGCCTGTCCTCCAGCTGCACCTGCTGCACGATGCGCAGCGTGTCGGCGTGCGAGCGCACGGCCACGAACTCCAGTTCCTTCAGCGCGGCGAGCAGCGCCGCCCCCGACCGGCGCTTGCGCGTGAACGGATGGTCCTCGCGCAGCAGCACCACGTAGCGATCCTCCAGCAGCTTCACGTGCTGTGTCTCGCGCACCTGCGGCAGGAAACCGAAGGCGAAGTCGATGCGGCCGTTGTCCAGCGCCTCGGTGACCTGCTCGCGCGGCAGGGGACGCGTTTCCACGCGCACGCCCGGCGCGCGTTCGCGCAGCTGCACCATCAGCTCCGGCAGGAAGCGGCTCTCGCCGATGTCGCTCATGTGGATGTGGAAGGTGCGGCCGGACTGCGCCGGATCGAAGCCGGCCGTCTCTCCCAAGGCCTGCTCGAGGACGGCCAGGGCGTGGCGGACCGGGTCCGCCAGGCGTTGCGCCTTCGGCGTCGGCTGCACGCCGCCCGCGCTGCGCATGAACAGCGGATCCTGGATCAGCGTGCGCAGGCGCGTGAGCCCCTGGCTGGCCGCCGGCTGCGTGAGGTCCAGCATCTCCGCCGCACGGCTCACGTTGCGCGTGCGGTAGACGGCATCGAACAGGCGCAGCAGGTTGAGGTCGATGTCCTTGATATGCATCGGCTGAATGAGGGTCCAGCCGATTATCCGTCCGGCCTGTAGCTACTTCGCGGGGAACCGGGCTGCGTAGTACGCCAGGAGGTCCAGGTCTTCCACCGGCACCTGGCTCACGGCCGCCGTCATGGCCTGCGTGTACCCGGGGCGCGAACCGGAGTGGAAGCCGCGCAGGCTGGCCCGCAGGTAGTCCTCGTGTTGGCCAGCGATGCGCGGCACCTGCTGGCCGCCGGCGAGATCGGCGCCGTGGCAGAACACGCACTTGTGCTGGTCCGCCAGCGCCCGCCCCTTGGCCATGCGCGCCGGGTCGGGCGGCGCGGATGGCGCTGGAGCGGGAACCGGGGGCAGCGTCGCGATGAAGTCGGAGAAGCCGCGCAGGTCGTCGTCGGTCAGGGTCTTCGCCACCGCCGTCATCGCCTCGTTGCTGCGCCGCCCCTCGCGAAAGAGGAACAGCTGCGTGATCGCATACAGCGAGGGCTGGCCGGCCAGCACCGGCGTGAGCGGATCCGCCGCGCGCCCGTTGGCGCCATGGCAGGCGGCGCACTGCGCCGCGAAGCGCTCTGCGTACGAAGGCGCGGCGGGCGCCTTGGCGGTGGCCTTGGCGCCGCCCTGCGCGGCGCGCGCCGGCGGGGCCTTTTGCTGCCCACCGACCTGCGCGGAAACCACCAACAACAGCGCCGCCGCGCAGGTCGCCAGGCTTGCAGCCCCACCTCTCTTCATCACCGGCCGTAGCTGATGCGGTAGATGGCACCCGCGTGGTCGTCGCTCACGAGCATCGACCCGTCCCTGAGGATCAGGAAGTCGACCGGGCGGCCCAGGTACTGGTTGTTCTCCACGAAGCCGGTCATGAAGGGCTCGACCTTCGCGCCGCCCTTGCCGTCAGGCCAGGCGACCGAGACGTCGGCGTACTTCGTGGTGCGATTCCAAGGGCCGTGGCGCGCGATGAACATCGCGCCCCGGTACTTGGCCGGGAACATCTTGCCGGTGTAGAACTTCATGCCCAGCGAACCCGCGTGCGGGCCCAGGAAGGCCGCCGGCTTGACGTAGTCGTTGCACGACTTGCCCCAGCCGAACTCCGGATCCGGCACGTTGCCCTGGTGGCAATACGGATAGCCGAAGTGCTGCTGGCCGGGCTTGGTGATCACGTTGAGCTCGTCGTTCGGCAGTTCCTCGCTGAACCAGTCGCGCCCGTTGTCGGTGAACCAGAGGTTGCCGGTCTTCGGGTCGAAGTCGAAGCCCACCGAGTTGCGCACGCCGGAAGCCAGGGTCTCGACGCCGCTGCCATCGAGGTTCATGCGGTAGATCTTGGCCCACTCGCCGGGGTCGCAGATGTTGCAGGGCGCACCGACCGCGTAGTACAGCTTGTTGTCGCGGATGCGCAGGTACTTCCAGCTGTGGTCGGTGCCGCCGGGCAGCTTGTCGTAGATCACCTTGGGCTCGCCGAGGTTGTCCAGACGGCCGTCGACGTTGTCCCAGCGCATGATCTTCGTGTTCGTCGCGAGGAACAGGCTGCCGTTGTGGTACTCGATGCCCGTGGCCAGCGGCATCTTGTCGATGATGACCCTCGCCTTGCGGTCGCCCTTCTCCGGCACCACGTACACCTTGTTGGCGACGAAGAGCGAGCTGACGAAGATGTTGTCGCCCGGGCCCTGGCGCAGGCCGCGCGCGTCCAGGATGCCCGAAGCCCAGGTCTCCACCTTGAAGCCCGGCGGCAGCTTGAACTTCCTGGTCGGGAGCTGGTCCGCCGCGGTCGGTATGGGGAACGCCGGCACCGGCGCCATCTTCATCGCGGTGTCGTTGGCCTTCGGACGCCCCTTGGCCCATCCGGGCTCCTCCGCCGGCGCCGTCTGCGCAAGGGCCGGCAGCCCTATGCAGCAGGCCGTGACGAGTACAACAAGCGAGCGGAACGGCTTCATGACTTGTCTCCTTGGGGTTCTGGGGCTCACGATTCTGATGGAAGCTCAGGAGGCGGGCAATCAGTTCCGATGGATGAGCGACCAAGCCTAGGCACCCTGCTTAAGCACCCTCCCGGCAGCCGGGCCACATGCTCCCATTGCATACCGCTTAGTCGCCTCATCGGATTGATTCATGGCGCCCCTTGGCGGACACTGCCGGGTTCTCCGGGAGACATGGCTTTGGAAGTTTCATTCAGCAAGGAAATCGAGTCGCTGCGCCTGGGCACGGGCGACACGTTCCACGGCGAGGGCATCCTCGCGATCACCAAGGCGCTGCTGCAGTCCGGCGTCGCCTACATCGGCGGCTACCAGGGCGCGCCGGTGTCGCACCTGCTGGACGTGATGGTCCAGGCCAAGGACTACATGGACGAACTCGGCGTGCACGTCGAGGCCTGCTCCAACGAAGCGTCCGCCGCGGCGATGCTGGGCGCCTCGATCCACTACCCGCTGCGCGGCGCCGTCACGTGGAAGTCCATCGTCGGCACCAACGTCGCGGCCGACGCGTTGTCCAACCTGTCGTCGCCCGGCGTCACCGGCGGCGCGCTGATCGTCGTGGGCGAGGACTACGGCGAGGGCGCCTCCGTGATCCAGGAGCGCACGCACGCCTTCGCGCTCAAGTCCAGCATGTGCCTGCTGGACCCGCGCCCCGATCTCACCGTGATGACGCGCATGGTGGAGGAAGGCTTCCGCCTCTCCGAAACCTCCAACATGCCGGCCATCCTGGAACTGCGCATCCGTGCCTGCCACGTGCGCGGCAGCTTCGAGGCCAAGGACAACGTCAAGCCGGCCATCTCCACGCGCAAGCTGATGGAGAACCCCAGCGGCTTCGACTACATGAAGCTGGCCCACCCGCCGGTGACCTTCCGCCACGAGAAGCTCAAGAGCGAGCAGCGCATCCCGGCGGCGCGCAAGTACATCCTGGAACAGAAGCTCAACGAGCTGTTCGACGGCGAGCATTCGGACGTCGGCATCATCGTGCAGGGCGGCCTGTACAACTCGCTGATCCGCTCGCTGCAGCAGCTGGGCCTGGCCGACGCCTTCGGCCAATCCGACATCCCGCTGCTGGTGCTGAACGTCACCTACCCGCTGGTGCCCGAGCAGGTCGCCGATTTCTGCATCGGCAAGCGCGCCGTGCTGGTGGTCGAGGAAGGCCAGCCCGAATACATCGAGCAGGAGATCGCCACGCTGCTGCGCCGGCGCGACATCCAGACCAAGCTGCACGGCAAGGACCTGCTGCCCTCGGGCGGCGAATACACCGTGGAAGTGGTGTCCAACGGCCTCGTGCACTTCGCCAGCAGCTACCTGCCCGGTGGCGCCACGGAGGATGCGCGCCGCTGGCTGGCCTCCAACGTCGATCGCCGCCAGGCTGCGGCCGCGGCGCTGGACAAGCCGCTGCCCGCGCGCCCGCCGGGCTTCTGCATCGGCTGCCCCGAGCGCCCGGTGTTCTCCGCGCTCAAGCTGGCGCAGGAGCAGATCGGCAAGGTGCACATCGCCGCCGACATCGGCTGCCACGCGTTCGGCACCTTCGAGCCCTTCTCCATGGGCCACTCGATCCTGGGCTACGGCATGTCGCTCGCCTCGCGCGCCGGCGTGTCGCCGATGATGCAGAAGCGCACGCTGGCGATCATGGGCGACGGCGGCTTCTGGCACAACGGCCTGCTCACCGGCGTGCAGAGCGCGCTGTTCAACGGCGACGATGCCGTGCTGCTGATCTTCAAGAACGGCTACACCTCCGCCACCGGCACGCAGGAGATCATCTCGACGCCGAAGGACGCCGTGAAGGATGCCGCGCGCGACAAGGCCGCGAGCGTCGTCCACACCAACCAGACCATCGAGTCGGCGCTCAAGGGCCTGGGCGTGCAGTGGATGAAGACGGTGCACACCTACGAGGTGGAGCAGATGCGCGCGACGCTCACCGACGCCTTCACCAGCGACTTCAACGGCCTGAAGGTGATCGTGGCCGAGGGCGAGTGCCAGCTGGAACGCCAGCGCCGCATCAAGCCCTGGATCCAGTCGCTGCTGAAGAAGGGCGAACGCGTCGTGCGCGTGAAGTACGGCGTGGACGAGGACGTGTGCAACGGCGACCACGCCTGCATCCGCCTGTCCGGCTGCCCCACGCTCACCATCAAGGACAACCCCGATCCGCTGAAGGTGGATCCCGTCGCCACCGTCATCGACGGCTGCGTCGGCTGCGGCCTGTGCGGCGCCAACGCGCACGCGGCCACGCTGTGCCCGAGCTTCTACCGCGCCGAAGTGGTGCAGAACCCGAAGTGGCACGAGCGCCTGTTCAACTCTTTCCGCAGCGCCGTCGTCCGCGCGCTCCAGCCCGCATGAAGCAGTCCTCCATCTCCCTGTTGATCTGCGCCCTCGGCGGCGAAGGCGGCGGCGTCCTGACCGAATGGCTGGTCGACATCGCGCGGCACGCCGGCTACCCCGCGCAGGCCACCTCCATCCCCGGCGTCGCGCAGCGCACCGGCGCCACCACGTACTACCTCGAGGTGTTCCCGGTTCCGATGAGCGCACTGGGCGGCAAGCGCCCGGTGTTCAGCCTCAACCCGGTGCCAGGCGCGCTCGACGCGATGGTCTCCTCCGAACTGCTGGAGACCGCGCGCCAGGTGGGCAACGGCATGACGGCCCCAGACCGCACGCTGGTGATCACCTCCTCCGCGCGCACGCTCACCACGCAGGAACGCATGCAGCTGGGCGACGGCCGCGCTGATCCGGCCGACATGCTCAAGCTCGTGCAGCAATTCAGCCGCCAGCACCAGGTGTTCGACATGGCGAGCGTCGCGAAGGAAGCGGGCACCGTGGTGAGCGCCGTGATGCTGGGCGCGATCGCGGGCAGCGGCCTGTTCCCGTTCAAGCGCGAGGACTACGAGGCGGTAGTGAAGTCCGGCGGCAAGGGAGCGGAAGCCAGCCTGCGCGGCTTCGCGAAGGCCTTCGACATCGTGTCGGCAGCCCGCACGCAAGCCTCTTACGTCGAACAGCTCGTAGGGTGGGCACCGAAGGTGCCCACCGCGCCCGCCTCCATCGCCACGGTGGGCAACAAAGTTGCCCACCCCACGGGGATCTTTCCCGCCGAAGTGGAAGAAATGTTCGCCCTCGGCTACGCCCGCCTGGTGGAATACCAGGGCAAGGCCTACGCCGACTTGTACGTCAAGCGCCTGCAATCCGTGCTGGCCGCCGAGCGCGAAGCCGACCCCCAGGCCACGCACGGCTACGCCACGACGAAGGAGATGGCGCGCTGGCTGGCCCTGTGGATGGCCTTCGACGACATCGTGCGCGTGGCCGACCTCAAGAGCCGCGCCTCGCGCTGGCAGCGCGTGCGCGGCGAAGTGAAGATCGGCGACGACGACCTGCTGAAGCTGTACGACCACTTCAAGCCGGGCGTGCCGGAGTTCGCCGCGATGCTGCCGGCCTCCTTGGCCAACCGCATCGTTGCGTGGGACCGCAAGCGCGCCGCTTCCGGCAAGCAGCCGTGGGCGCTGCCGCTGAAGATCGGCACGCACAGCGTGTTCGGCATGCTGGCCCTGCGCACGCTCGCTTCCACGCGGTGGCTGCGCCCGCACGGCAGCCGCTTCGCGACCGAGCAGGCGATGATCACCAAGTGGCTGCAGGGCGTGGTGCAAGGCACCCAGCGCGACTGGCAACTGGGCCAGGAGATCGCCCTGTGCGGCCGCCTGATCAAGGGCTACGGTTCCACCAACGAGCGCGGCAAGGAAAACCTGCTGCACGTGCTGGACCACCTGGCGCATGGCGGGCGGGCGGAAGAAGCCGCACAGGCCGTGCGCGCCGCGCGCGAAGCCGCTCTGGCCGACGACGCCGGCAAGGCGCTCGATGCGGCATTGGTGCAACACGGAGCGCCTCCGCGCCCGGTGAAAGCCGTTCCGATCCACTGGGTGCGCAAGCCCCGGGGGCTCGCGGACGACAATGCACAATTGAAGGCACATTGATTCCCCACCGAAGCATCACAAGCCCGTAGGAGACCCACCCCCATGAACGAGAAACGCACCTTCGCCTCCGCCAGCCGCCGCACCGTGCTGGCTGCCGCCCTGGCCGCCTGCGCCCTGCCGGGCGCCGCTTTCGCGCAGCAGGCGGCCTTCCCGACCAAGCCGATCAAGGTGGTCGTGAGCTTCCCGCCCGGCGGCGCCGCGGACCAGATCGCGCGCGCCGTGTCCGAGCCGCTCGCGCAGGCGCTCGGCCAGCCCGTGGTGGTGGAGAACCGCGCGGGTGCGAACGGCAACATCGCCGGCGACTACGTGGCCAAGCAGGCCGCCGACGGCTACACGCTCCTCATGAGCTCGGGCGGCACGGTGTCGATCAACCCGCACCTGTACGACAAGATGCCGTTCAACCCGTCCAAGGACCTGCAGCCGGTGGCCGCCGCCGCCCGCGTGCTGGTGTTCCTGGAGGTGAATCCGCAGAAGGTGCCGGTGAAGGACGCCAAGGAGTTCATCGCCTACGTCAAGGCCAACCCCGGCAAGCTGTCCTATGGCACGCCGGGCAACGGCAGCTCGCCGCACCTCGCCGCCGAGATGATGAAGGCGCAGCTCAATGCGTTCGCCACGCACATCCCCTACCGCGGCGCCGCGCCCGCCATGCAGGACCTGCTGGGCGGCCAGGTGGACTTCATGTTCGACCCGGGCATCGGCCTGCAGCACGTGAAGGCCGGCAAGCTGAAGCTGCTGGCCGTGGGCAGCCCGAAGCGCTCGCCGCTGTACCCCGACGTGCCGACGCTGGATGAAGCCGGCCTGAAGAACTTCGACGCCGACACCTGGTTCGGCTTCTACGCACCGGGCGCGACGCCGCAGCCGGTGGTGGCGAAGCTGAATGCGGAGATCAACAAGATCCTGCGCAGCCCCGCCTTCATCCAGCGCATGAACGCCATCGGCGCCATCCCCGCGCCCATGAGCCCGTCGGACTTCGGCATGCGCGCGCAGATCGACAGCGTGCGCTACGGCGCCCTGATCCGCGCGCGCAACATCAAAGGCGACTGACTTGAGCGAGGCAGGCCAATCCCGCACCGTGGTGTACACGGTGCGGGTGGAATTCGGCGACTGCGACCCCGCGCGCATCGTCTGGTTCCCCAACTTCTTCCGCTGGATCGACGCGGCTTCGCGGCACTTCTTCGTGGAGTGCGGCGTGCCGCCGTGGCACGAGACCGAGAAGTCGCTGGGCGTGATCGGCACGCCGCTGGTGGACACGCACGCGAAGTTCGTCAAGACCGCCAGCTACGGCGACACGCTGCAGATTCACGCCAGCATCGCCGAGTGGCGCGGCAAGAGCTTCGTGCAGCGCTACAAGGTCATGCGCGGCGACGACGTCATCATGGAATGCGACGAGGTGCGGATCTTCGCGGCCCGCAAGGAAGGCGACACGCCCGGCATCCGTGCCGTGGCCGTTCCGGACGCGATCCGCAGGCTCTGCGAGTAGGCGCTGCGGGCCCTGCGGCTCCGTCCTACAAGCTCTGCAAAGCGAAGGGGCCAAACTGGCCCCTTCTTTTTTTCAGCCCGACCATGGACGACCAGCTGCCACCGCATATCCGGACGCTGCAGGAGCGCACGCGCACCGTCGTGGAAGCGCACGTGGCACCCGGCGCCGCGCAGGTGGACGCCGAGGCGCGCTGGCCCGCCCATTCGATGCGGGCCTTCGCCGAGGCAGGTCTCATGGGCCTGCAGGTCCCCTCGGCGCTGGGCGGCCACGGGCAAGGGCTGCTCGCGCTGTCGGTGCTGACCGAAACCATCGCGCGGTCGTGCCCCTCCTCGGCCCTGTGCTTCGGGATGCACTGCGTGGGCACCGCGGTCATCGCGGCCAAGGCCACGCCCGACCAGGAGGAGCGCTACCTGAGGCCGATCGCCCAGGGGCGCCACATCACGACCCTCTCGCTCTCCGAGAGCGGCTCCGGCACCCACTTCTACCTGCCGCGCACCCGCCTCACCGACGCCGGCGAAGCATTCCAGGTCGACGGCGAAAAACAGTTCATCACCAATGGCGGGCAGGCGGACTCGTACGTGATGTCGGTCGCGCCCGCGCACGACTCGTCCGGCGCCGGTGACTTCAGCTGCCTGGTGGTGGACAGCGGCACGTCCGGCCTCGAATGGCTGCAGCCCTGGTCCGGCTTCGGCATGCGCGGCAACTCCTCGCGCGGGGTGCGCCTCGCCGGGGCCCGCGTGTCCAAGGCCAACCTGCTCGGGCAGGAAGGCGACCAGCTTTGGTATGTCTTCGAGGTGGTGGCGCCGTATTTCCTGGTGGCGATGGCAGGCACCTATGTCGGGATCGCCGAGTCCGCGCTGCAGGCGGCCGGCCTGCACCTGCGCACGCGCCGCTACGCGCACAGCGGCGAGTCGCTCGCCGACGCCGACGTGCTGCAGCTGCGGTATGCCGAGATGTGGATGGCGGTGGAGAAGTCCCGGGCCCTGCTGCGCGAGGCGGCGGCGCGCGCGGATGCCGGGCATCCCGACGCCCTGCCCTACATCCTCGCCTGCAAGGCCGAGGCGGGCGACACGGCCGTGCAGGTGGCCAGCGACGCGATGACGCTGTGCGGCGGCATGGCCTATCGCGACAACAGCCGCGTCGCACAGATGCTGCGGGACGCGCGCGCCAGCCACGTCATGGCCCCCACCACCGACGTGCTGAAGCTGTGGCTCGGCCGCTCCCTCCTCGGAGTGCCCCTGCTCTAGCCCATGCACGCCGACTCCGTCCTCGTCGTCGGCGCGCGCGCTCCGCTGCCTGCGGAGGAAGCCGGGGCTGCGCGCCGCGCCTGCGAGGCAGCGGGCGCCGGTTGCTCCGAAGCGAGCGTGGCGCAAGTCGAAGAGCGCCTGCGCGCTGCCGATCCAGCGGCGCAGGCGCCGCCCGTTGCGCTGCTGCTGCCCTCCGTCGACCATGCCCTGGCGCTCGCCCGCAAGCTGCACGCCGCCTGGCCGCAAACCTACCTGCTGATCGTGCGGGAGGACGCCGGGATCGTCGCTTTCCGCCGCGAGCTCGGGGTCGCCCCCCTGCTGGGACGGCACTGGGCATTGGCGGCCGCCAATGCGCCGGAGCTCACCGCCGCCGTGCGCCAGGCGCTCGCCTCGACGCGGCAGCGGCGGCAGTTCCGCAGCACGGTGGCGGGCGCCAACGCCCGCCTGCGCGAGACGCGCGCGATCGAGGCGGCCGACTACCGGCGCCTGGTCGCCTCGGAACACCACCTCTCCAACTTCCTGCGCTACTCGCATGCAGCGGTGCTGGGGCTGGACAGCGGCGGCCGCGTCCTGTTCTGGAGCGAGGGCGCGGCCCGGCTCCTGGGCATCCCGACCGGCAAGGCGCTGGGACGGCCGCTGGAGGAGCTCGGCGCGTGGGCGGCCCCGGTCGTGAAGGCCGCGGGGCGGCTGGACGCGACGCATGACCACGAAGTCGTGGAACAGGTGGTGGAGCTGGGCGGGCAACGGTGCGCCCTGGAGGCTGCGCTCACCCTCACCGGGGGCGCCGAAGACGGGCGCGGGACGTCGATCGTGCTGCGCGACGTGACCGCGCGCCGCCGGGCGCAGGACCAGCTGCGCGAAGCCAATCTCGACCTGCAGCGGCAGGTGTCGCAACGCACGCAGGAGCTGGAAAAGAGCCAGCTCGCGCTGATGCAGGCCCAGAAGCTCGAGGCCATCGGGAAGCTGACCGGCGGGGTGGCCCACGACTTCAACAACGTGCTGCAGGTGATCGGCAGCAACCTGCAACTGCTGCAGCCGCTGGTGCAGGACGAGGGCGAGGCCGAGCGGCTGCTGCGCGCCGCGCTGGCCGCGGTGGACCGCGGCGCCAAGCTGTCGTCCCAGCTGCTCGCGTTCGCGCGGCGGCAGCCGCTGGAGCCGGTCCCCTTGAACGTCGGCCGCCGGGTCCAGGCCATGGACGACCTGTTGCGGCGCGCGCTCGGCGAACGCATCGAGGTGCAGACCGTGCTCGCGGGCGGGCTCTGGACGACGCTCGCCGACGGCAACCAGCTCGAAAACGTGATCCTCAACCTCGCGATCAATTCGCGCGACGCGATGCCCGAAGGCGGCCAGCTCACGATCGAGGTTGCGAACGTGGCCCTGGACGATGCCTATGCGGCCGACCTGCCGGACGTCGCGCCGGGTCAGTACGTGATGCTGGCGGTCTCCGACACCGGCCATGGAATGCCGCCCGAAGTGGCGGCCCAGGCCTTCGAGCCCTTCTTCACCACCAAGGCCGAAGGCAAGGGCACGGGCCTCGGCCTCAGCATGGCCTACGGCTTCGCCAAGCAGAGCGGCGGCCACATCCGCATCTACAGCGAGGTCGGCCACGGCACCACCATCCGGCTGTACCTGCCGCGGTCCTTCGAGAAGGAAGTGGAGCCACCGCGGCCGCTCGCCGGCCCGGTGCAGGGCGGCAGCGAAACCATCCTCGTGGTGGAGGACGACATCGCGGTGCAGGCGGCGGTGGTCAGCGTTCTGCAGAGCCTGGGCTACCGCGTCCTGCGCGCCGGCGACGCGCAGGCGGCGCTCACCATCCTGCAAAGCGGCGTGCACGTGGACCTGCTGTTCACCGACGTCGTCATGCCCGGCCCGCTGCGCAGCCCCGAGCTCGCCCAGCGCGCGCGGCACCTGCTGCCCGGCATCGCGGTACTCTTCACGAGCGGCTACACGCAGAACGCCATCGTGCACGGCGGGCGGCTGGACCCGGGCGTCGAGCTCCTGAGCAAGCCCTACCGGCAGGAAGACCTCGCGCGCAAGATCCGTCATGTGCTGAGCTCGCGGCGGCAAGCGCAGCGCGCGAATGCATCCGGCAGCCCGCCCGCAGGGCCGGACCGCGGGACCGCGCCCAGGGAGCCCCATGGCGCGCTGCGCGTGCTGCTGGTGGAAGACGATGCGGACCTGCGCGAAGTGACGCAGCAGATGCTCGAGCTCCTCGGTTGCCAGGTGCGCAGCACCGCCAGCGCCGATGAGGCCGAAGAGGCCCTGCGGGGCAGCGGCTTCGACCTGGTGCTGACCGACTTCAGCCTGCCGGGCCGTGACGGCCTGCAGCTCGCGCGCCTGGCCCGCGCGATGCAGCCGGGCCTGCAGGTCGTGGTGTCCTCCGGCTATGGCCAGGGCGTCAGCGACCCATCGTCCTGGAGCTTGCCCAAGCCGTACGGCCTGCCGGAGCTCCAGGCCCTGGTGGAGCGCGCCCAGCGGGCGACGGCCTGAGGGCGCCACCGGCCGAGCGCTTCAGCCGCACAGCGTCCGCGCGTGGTGCTCCAGGTGGTCGCCGACGAACGTGGCCACGAAGAAGTACCCGTGGTCGTAGCGCGCGTGCCGCCGCAGTTCCAGCGGCTGTCCCGCGGCACGACACGCCTCCTGCAGCCTCTCCGGCCGCAACTGCGTCTCCAGGAACGGGTCCGCGAGCCCCTGGTCCACCAGCAGCGGCGGCACACGGGCGCCGCGCGCCAGCAGTTGCACCGCATCGTGCGCCGACCACGCGGCGCGATCGCCCCCCAGGTAGCCCCCGAAGGCTTTCTGCCCCCACGGCACTTCGCCGGGTGCGCAGATGGGCGCGAAGGCGGAGACGCTGCGGAAGCGCTCCGGGTGCCGCAGCGCCAGCGTGAGCGCGCCGTGACCGCCCATGGAGTGGCCGAAGATGCCCGCGTTCTCCACGTCCAGCGCAAAGTGCGCGGCCAGCACGCGCGGCAGCTCCTGCGTGAGCCAGCTCTCCATGCGCCAGTGGCGCGCGTAGGGTTCCGCCGTCGCATCGAGATAGAAGCCGGCCCCGTGGCCGAAATCCCAGTCCTTGTCCGCATCGGCCACGCCGGTGCCGCGCGGGCTGGTGTCGGGCGTGACCAGAGCGATGCCCAGGCGCGCCGCGTGCTGCTGCGCGCCCGCCTTGATCGCGAAGGTCTGTTCGTTGCAGGTCAGCCCGGCCAGGTACCAGAGCACCGGCACCGGCCCTTGCGCGGCCTGCGGCGGCAGGTACACGCCGAAGCGCATCGGCAGGCCGACGGTTTCCGAGGCGTGCTCGTAGAAGCCCTGCGTGCCGCCGAAGCTCGCGTGCTCCTCCAGCGTCTTGAGGCCCTGCATCTCAGTACACCACCACGGAACGGATCGACTCGCCGGCCTTCATCAGCTCGAAGCCCTTGTTGATGTCCTCCAGCTCCAGCGTGTGCGTGATGAGGTCGTCGATGTTCAGCTTGCCTTCCATGTACCAGTCGACGATCTTCGGCACGTCGGTGCGACCGCGTGCGCCGCCGAAGGCCGAGCCCTTCCACTGCCGCCCGGTCACGAGCTGGAAGGGCCGCGTGCTGATCTCCGCGCCCGCCTCCGCCACGCCGATGATGATGCTCTGGCCCCAGCCCTTGTGGCAGCACTCCAGCGCCTGGCGCATGGTGGTGGTGTTGCCGATGCACTCGAAGCTGTAGTCGGCGCCGCCGTCGGTGAGCTGCACGATGGCATCCACGATGTTCGGGTGGTCCTTCGGATTGAGGAAGTGGGTCATGCCGAACTTGCGCGCCATCGCCTCGCGCTTGGGGTTGAGATCGACGCCGATGATCTTGTCCGCCCCCACCATCCTCGCGCCCTGGATCACGTTGAGGCCGATGCCACCCAGGCCGAACACCACCACGTTGGCGCCCGGCTCCACCTTCGCCGTGTAGATCACCGCGCCGACGCCGGTGGTGACGCCGCAGCCGATGTAGCAGACCTTGTCGAACGGGGCGTCGCTGCGGATTTTCGCCAGCGCGATCTCCGGCGCG
Organism: Comamonadaceae bacterium; assembly: GCA_004144865.1. Taxonomy (GTDB): domain Bacteria; phylum Pseudomonadota; class Gammaproteobacteria; order Burkholderiales; family Burkholderiaceae_C; genus Ramlibacter. Next base: position 5,376 of record SEAY01000043.1, on the reverse strand, counting down.
ACGATGTGGTTGCTGAACGTCGAGGTGCCCATGTAGTGCAGGATGGGTTTGCCGTCCAGCGAGAAGCGGGGGGTGCCGTCCGGCATCAAGCCCTTGCCCTGGGTGCCCCGGATCAGCTGGCAGAGATTGGTCTTGCGCGAGAGGCAGAACTTGCACTGCCGGCACTCCGGCGTGTAGAGCGGGATGACGTGGTCCCCGGGCTTCAGCGAAGTGACGCCCGCGCCGACTTCCAGCACGACGCCGGCGCCCTCGTGGCCCAACACGGCGGGGAAGAGGCCCTCGGGATCCGCGCCCGAGAGCGTGTAGTAGTCGGTGTGGCAGATGCCCGTGGCCTTGATCTCCACCAGCACCTCGCCGGCGCGCGGGCCGTCGAGGTCGAGTTCTTCGATGGTGAGCGGCTGGCCGGCCTGCCAGGCCACGGCGGCGCGTGTCTTCATGCGCGGGATCCTTCGTTTCGGGGGTGGAACGTTTCCGATGCTAGCCCGCGAGCGCTCCGCATGGAGCTCTGCCGCTGCGCGATTTCAGCGGGCGGGCAGCCGCGCCGAGCGCACGTCGCACTTGAGCACGTCGCGCATGTACTTGATGCTCGCCGTCTTCGCCTGGGTCGTCTCGGCCGCGGTGCACTCCGGCGGCACCCACACCCGCTCGTAGCCGCGCAGGAAGGCATCGGCCGCCGTCATCTGCAGGCACATGTCGGTCGCCAGTCCGGTGAGGATGAGCTCGCGGGCGCCCATGTCCTTGAGCAGGAGTTCCAGCGCGGAGCAGTAGAACGCCGAGTGCCGCGGCTTGAGCAGCGTGATGTCGCGCGGGCCCGGCGCCAGCAGGCGGACGATCTCGCCGCTGATGTCGTCGTTGGCGGCCAGCTGCGCCACCATGCTCTGGAAGTCGGACTGCCAGGCACCGTAGTTGTCGTTCGCATAGACCACGGCCACCTTCTCCTTGCGGAGGCGTTCGCGCAGGCGGGCGGTGGCGCGTGCCGCCGCGAGCGCCGGGCGCGCGAGCTTCTCCGCACCCGGGAAGTTCAGCGGGTTGATGAAGTCGATCAGGATCAGCACGCGCGGGCTGCGCGGCACTTTCGCGGGCTGCATGGCGGGCCGGAAATGCAAACGGCGCCCATCGTAGGGCGCCGTCGGCACGGGCGATGTAGGAAGATGGCGCCGGCTTACTTCTTGCCCAGGCCCATGCGCGCCGCACCTTCGGTGTACAGCTTCGTCTTGCCCTGCATGAAGCCGTCCATTTCCTCGACGCCCACGTTCACCAGCTCGAAGCCGCTCTTGGCCGCCAGCTCCTTCATCTCCGCGTCGCCGTTCAGCGCGCGCCAGAGGTCCGACACGCGCTTGCGCTCGGCCGCGGGCGTGGACTTGGGCATGCCGATTCCGCGGTAGGCGCCGTCCACCCAATCGACGCCCAGCTCCTTGAAGGTGGGCACGTCGGGCATCAGCGGATGGCGCTTGTCCATCGCCACGGCGAGCGGGCGCACGCCCTTGTCCTTGTTGGCGATGGCGAAGGGCACGTAGGTCATGGCCCCGGTCACCTGGCCGCCCAGTACGGAGGTGGCGAGGTCACCCGTGCCCTTGAACGGCACGTACAGCGTCTTGATGCCGAACGCCGCGTCCAGCCGCTCGTGGGCGGCATGGTTGGCGGAGTACTGGCCCGAGCCGGCCAGGCTGATCTGGCCGGGGTTCGCCTTGGCGTTCTGGATGAATTCCTGGAAGTTCTTGATCGGGCTCTTCGCGCTCACCACCAGGATGTCGGGCGTGAAGTGGAACCAGAACACCGGCGTGACGTCGGCGGTCTTGTACTGCACGTCGCCCTGGATCGGCTGGAACACGATGTGCGGCAGGTTGACGCCCACGACGTTGGCGCCGTCGGGGGGCAGCTGGTTCATCTGCGTCCACATCAGCGCGCCGCCGGCTCCGGCCTTGTACTGGATGATGGTCTCGATGTTGGGGCACTTCTTCTTCAGCACCACCTGCTGGTGGCGCGCGGACAGGTCCGACTCTCCGCCGGGCGGGAACGCCTGCCAGTACTGGACGTTCTTCTCGGGGCACGCGGGCGCCTGGGCCAGCGCCGCGGGCGCGAGCAGCGCGAGGGCTGCGGCGGAAAGGATGCGCTTGATCATGGTGTCTCCTGTTTTGTCGTTGGCATACCAACGGTTTGTGGCACGAATTCAGCGGTTCTTCAACCGGGCAACCACCGCAGACGTAACGTCTACCGTCTTCGCCTTGCCGCCCAGGTCGCCCGTGTGCAGCTTGGGGTCGGCAGTGACTTCCTCGATGGCGCGCATCAGGCGCGCGGCGGCTTCGCGCTCGCCGAGGTGCTCCAGCAGCATCACGCAGCTCCAGAAGGTGCCCACCGGGTTGGCGAGCCCCTTGCCCATGATGTCGAAGGCCGAGCCGTGGATCGGCTCGAACATGCTCGGGTAGCGGCGCTCGGGATCGATGTTGCCGGTGGGCGCGATGCCCAGGCTGCCGGCGAGAGCCGCGGCGAGGTCGCTCAGGATGTCGGCATGCAGGTTGGTCGCCACCAGCGTGTCGAGCGAGGCGGGGCGGTTGACCATGCGCGCGGTGCACGCATCCACCAGCTCCTTGTCCCACTTGACGTCCGGGAACTCCTTGCTGACCGCCAGCGCGATCTCGTCCCACATCACCATCGCATGGCGCTGCGCGTTGGACTTGGTCACCACGGTGAGCTGCTTGCGCGGACGCGACTGCGCGAGGCGGAAGGCGAAGCGCATGATGCGCTCGACGCCGGCGCGCGTCATCATGCTCACGTCGGTGGCCACCTCGATCGGATGGCCCTGGTGCGCGCGGCCGCCGACGCCGGCGTATTCGCCCTCGGAGTTCTCGCGCACGATCACCCAGTCGAGGTCCTTGGGCGTGCAGCGCTTCAGCGGGGCGTCGATGCCCGGCAGGATGCGGGTGGGCCGCACGTTGGCGTACTGGTCGAAGCCCTGGCAGATCTTCAGCCGCAGGCCCCACAGCGTGATGTGGTCCGGGATCGCGGGGTCGCCGGCGGAGCCGAACAGGATGGCGTCCATCCCGCGCAGGGCCTCCAGGCCGTCGTCCGGCATCATCTTGCCGTGCGCGCGGTACCAGTCGCCGCCCCAGCCGAAGCTGGCGAACTCGAAGCGGAATCCGGCGCCGGAAGCGGCCAGCGCCTCCAGCACTTCCTGTCCGGCCGGGATGACTTCCTTGCCGATGCCGTCGCCGGGGATGCAGGCGATCCTGTAGGTCTTCATGGTGCGTCCTTTTTCCAGCCGCCACTGTAGGACGCCTGGCGCGGAAAGGACGCGCCGCGTTTCAAGGCATTGTTAACCTGGCCTTCAACAATGCCGGACCCCCGTAGGTGGGTGGGCACGCGTGCCCACCACCACCCCTCAGATCGCGCGGTTGAGGTCGATGTCGAGGCCGGCCTGCTTCATCTCGCGCGCCAGCAGCAGCTTCCAGAAGCCCGCGTCGTCCAGCGGGTGGCGCGGCACGGCCTCCAGGCCGGTGCCCGGCCCGGGCTTGTTGCCGGTGGTGAGGAAGCACAAGCGGTTGCGGCCCACCAGGCCGAGCAGGAAGCCGATCTGCAGCGGCGAGACGGCGGCGGGATCGTCGCCGGCGGCCAGCACGATGGCGTACTCGGCACCGCGCGCGGCCTCCAGCGCCTCCAGCGCGGCGATGTCGCCGTTGGTCTTGGCCAGGGAATGCAGCGCGGGCGCCAACCCGAGCTGGCTGGCGAAGTTGGACAGGGCCTGGGCGCTCTTCGTGTTGGCCGTGGCGATCACGATGGCGATGGTGCGCTTCTGCGCGGGTGCGGAGGGGGTCATCTTGGCGGGTTCGGGAGCGGGGCTGGGCGCCGGTGTCGGCGCAGGCGTGGGAGCGGGCGTCGGTGCGGGTGTCGGCGCAGGCGTCGGCGCGGGCGTCGGTGCCGGAGTCGGTGCTGGGGTCGGCGCGGGCGTTGGTGCCGGAGTGGGAGCGGGCGTCGGCGCAGGCGTGGGCGCCGGGGTGGGTGCCGGCGTCGGTGCGGGCGTCGGTGCGGGCGTCGGTGCCGGAGTCGGTTCGGGCGTCGGCGCAGGCGTGGGGGCCGGCGTCGGCGCAGGGGTAGGCGCGGGCGTCGCCGCCGGTGCCGCCGCACGCGGCGCCGTGGCCCGTTCCGCCAGTTGCCGGCTCACGCGCTCCAGCTTCGCGATCGCCTGCTGGATCCCCACTTTCACGGCGGCCTGGAATTCGTCGGGTGCGTAGCGGTCGCCCAGGCTGGCGTCCAGCGCGCTATCCAGCGGCGGCACCTGCTCCTTGCGGTACTCGGGCGAGGAAACGCCCAGCGCGTCGGCCAGCGCGCCGTTGATCTTCTTCTGCAGGCCTTCGAGCCGCGTGTCCCAGCGATCCTTGATGCCGGAGACGTCGGCGCCGCGCAGCTCGCGCACCGTGCGCGCGATCCTCTCCTGCGCCTTCTCGATGGCGGCCTTATCCTGCGGGCCGTGCGATCCGGCGTGCTTGCCGTTGGACATGGCGTCCTTCCTCCTTGAGACCTGCGAATGTAAACCGCGCGCGGCCGGTTTCCGCGCCAGTGTCGCGCCGCCAAGACACGCGAGAATGCGGCACCCGCGCAGCCCGTCCATGCCCGCAGCCGCTTCCTCCGCCGAAATGCAGTTCTTCAGCGACCTCGTGCGCTGCGGCAGCCTGTCCGCCGCGGCGCGGGAGCTGCAGGTGAGCACGGCCGCCGTGAGCAAGCGCCTGGCCCAGCTGGAGGCGCGCCTGGGCGTGCCCCTGCTCCATCGCACCACGCGCCGGCTGGGCGTGACCGCCGAAGGCGAGACCTACCTGCAGCACGCGCGGCGGATCCTGGGGGAAATCGAGGCGGCGGAGAGCGAGCTGCGCGGCACCCGCGCCGAGCCCAAGGGGCTGCTGCGCGTGAATGCCACGCTCGGCTTCGGCCGCATGCACGTGGCGCCGCTGATCGCCAGCTTCGCGCGCCGGCACCCGCAAGTGGAGATCCAGCTGCAGCTCTCGGTGAACCCGCCGCCGCTGGCCGAAGATGCCTTCGACGTCTGCGTGCGCTTCGGCGAGCCGCCCGACGCACGGGTGGTGGCGCGCCGGCTGGCGCCCAACCGGCGCCTGCTGTGCGCGTCGCCGGCCTACCTGGCGCGGCAAGGCACGCCGCGGCAGCCGCACGAGCTGGCGCAGCACAGCGTGATCGGCATCCGCCAGGGCGACGAGGCCTACGGCGTGTGGAAGCTGCGTTCCGGCAAGCGCACCGAGACGGTCAAGGTGCGCGGCCCGCTCAGCACCAACGACGGCGAGATCGCCGTGAACTGGGCCCTGGCCGGCCACGGCATCGTGCTGCGGGCCGAATGGGACATCGCGCGCTACCTGCGCAGCGGCCGCCTGC
>SEAY01000042.1 GCA_004144865.1 Comamonadaceae bacterium | reverse complement strand
TGGATGCAGCGGCTCGGCATGACGGGCGATTGATGGCGGGCGACGAGGCCTTCATGCGCGAGGCGCTGGCGCAGGCCGCGCTGGCGCAGGCCGCGGGCGAAGTGCCCGTCGGCGCGGTGGTCGTGCACGGCGGACGCATCGTCGGGCGCGGGCACAACGCGCCCGTGGGCAGCCACGATCCCACGGCGCACGCGGAGATCCGCGCGCTGCAGGAAGCTGCCCGAGAGCTGGGCAACTACCGCCTGGATGGCTGCGAACTGTTCGTCACGCTGGAGCCCTGCGCGATGTGCAGCGGCGCCATGCTGCATGCGCGGCTCGCGCGCGTCGTGTACGGCGCGGCGGATCCCAAGACGGGCGCGGCGGGCTCGGTGGTCGACCTCTTCGCGCAGCAGCGCCTGAACCACCAGACGCAGGTGCAGGGCGGCGTGCTGGCGCAGGAATGCGGCGCGCTGCTGGCTGCCTTCTTCCGCGCGCGGCGGCAGGAGGCCCGCGCCGGCGCGCAGCCCCTGCGCGAGGATGCGCTGCGCACGCCCGAGGCGCGTTTCCGCGACCTGCCGGGCTATCCGTGGCCGCCGCACTACCTGAACGACCTGCCGTCGCTCGCCGGCCTGCGCATGCACTACCTGGACGAGGGCCCGCGCGACGCGCCGGTCACCTGGCTGTGCCTGCACGGCAACCCGGCGTGGAGCTATCTCTATCGGCGCATGATCCCGGTCTTCCTCGAGGCCGGCCACCGCATCGTCGCACCGGACCTAGTGGGCTTCGGGAAGAGCGACAAGCCCAAGCGCGAGGCGGCGCACGGCTTCGAGTGGCACCGGCAGGTGCTGGTGGAATTCGTGGAGCGGCTCGACCTGCGCGACGTGGTGCTGGTGATGCAGGACTGGGGCGGTCTCCTCGGCCTCACGCTGCCGATGGAAGATCCGGAGCGTTATCGTGGCCTCCTGGTGATGAACACCACGCTGGGCACCGGCGACGTCCCGCTCAGTCCTGGGTTCCTCGCGTGGCGCGACATGTGCGCGAAGAACCCGGAGTACGGCATCGGCCGCCTGTTCGCGCGCGGCAACCCGCACCTGGGGCCGGGCGAATGTGCCGCTTACGAGGCGCCGTTCCCCGATGCCGGCCACCGCGCGGCGCTGCGTGCCTTTCCGGCGCTGGTGCCCGCGCGGCCCGATGCGGGCGGCGCGGCCGTGTCGCGGCGCGCGCGCGAGTTCCTGTCCCGCCACTGGGAAGGCCGCACGTTCATGGCGGTGGGCGCACTCGACCCCGTGCTGGGTGCGGCGGTGATGGAGGAACTGCGCGCCCAGATCCGCGGCTGCCCCGAGCCCATGGTGCTGCCGCAGGCCGGGCACTTCGTGCAGGAGCATGGCGAGGAGATCGCGCGCAAGGCGGTGGGATACTTCGCTCCGTGACGAAGAAGCGCATCTACCTCTTTTCCCCCTCCAGCGCCGTGCGCAACAAGCCCGCCATCCGGCGCGGCATCGCGCGGCTGAAGGCCCTCGGCCACGAAGTCGAACTCGATCCGGACGTGTTCGCGGCGCACATGCGCTTCGCCGGCGACGACGCCACGCGCCTGGCTGCCGTCAAGCGCGCGGCCGCGAGCGGCGCGGACATCGCGATCATCACGCGCGGCGGCTACGGCCTCACGCGCCTGCTGCCCGAGCTGCCCTACAAGGCGATCGCGAAGGCCATCGACCGCGGCACGCAGTTCGTGGGCCTGAGCGACTTCACGGCTTTCCAGAACGCGGTGCTCGCCGAAACCGGGCGCGTCACCTGGTCAGGTCCGGCCGTCGGCGAGGACTTCGGCGTGGAGGCGGAGCCCGACGAGATCATGCAGGCCTGCTTCGAGGACCTGGTGAGCGGCCAGGGCGAAGGCACCGGCTGGCAGCTCCCCGCCGCCGAACGCACCGACAAGCCGCTGCAGCAGCAGGGCGTGCTGTGGGGCGGCAACCTGGCGATCCTCGCCGCGCTCGCCGGGACCCCGTGGATGCCCAAGGTGAAGGGCGGCATCCTGTTCCTGGAAGACGTGCACGAGCATCCCTACCGCGTCGAGCGCATGCTCACGCAGCTGCTCTATGCGGGCGTGCTGCAGCAGCAGAAGGCGATCCTGCTGGGGCACTTCACCAACTGGATGCCGGTGCCGCACGACAAGGGCTTCAAGATGAAAACGGTGGTGGACTGGCTGCGCACGCAGGTGAAGGCGCCGGTGCTCACGGGGCTGCCGTTCGGGCACGTGCCCACGAAGGTGTGCCTGCCCGTGGGCGCAAAGCTCACGCTGGCCGTGGAGGGCCGGGATGCTTTCCTGCTGTGGGGGCACCGGCACTGAGCCAGTGCGAAGCCTCAGCCCATGAGCGGGCTGGGGCGCGAGTTCAGGCTTCCGGGCAGGAGGCCGTCGAACATGCGCGTGATCTGCTGCACCTGCTGGCGCGCGGCCACCTCGCCCAGCGTGGTGGCCAGGGCGGCCATCAGGTCGCCGCGGAGGTACCAGAGGCCCTGGATGTCGTTCGCGTAGCGGATGCGGCGAACCACGTTGGCGAATTGCTTGTTGTTGCCGTTGCCCAGCAGGGCCAGCATGGCTTCACGGATGTCCTCCGTGCCGGTTTCCATCATGGAATCGCTGGGCGCCACCGGATTGCCCAGGAGCCCATAGATGCTGCTGCGAATGCTGCCTTTGAACCAACGCATAGTTCAACCCGTTCCCGCCGACGACGCTCGTTTTACATGTAAGACGGGTCCGAAGGTATTGCGAATCGCGGCCAATGACAAGCCGCGGGTGTGAACGAATTCACGCCAGCTTTCGATTCGCGACTTCCTTCGGGTAAAGCACGTCAGCCTCCCGAGGGATAACCCCTAATCCGCGGCCCCCCGGACCGCCAGCACCGGTACCGGGGCGAGCCGCAGCACCTGTTCCGCCCCGCTTCCGAGCATCACCCGCCCGACGCCGCGGCGGCCGTGGGTGCCGACCACCACGAGGTCGGCTTCCCAGTCGCGCGCGGCGGCCGCGACGACCTCGCCGAGCCGCTGCCCGGCCTGCTCCACCAGGCGCGTATCGGCCGGGATACCGGCGGACTTGGCGACGTCCAGCGCGTCGTCCAGCACCTTGGTCGCGTACTGGCGCGCCACCTGCAGGATGTCCGCGCTGAACTCGAAGCCGCTGAGGTACGCGAGTTCGTCGAGGGCATGCACGATGCGCACGCGCCCGCCGCTTTCGCGCGCCATCTGCAGCGCCGCGACCAGCGCCTTGTTGGAGGTTGCGCTGCCGTCCACCGGCACCAGGATCCGCTTGTACATGGCCATCTCCTTGGGGAAGTCCGGCCTCCATCTTCGGCGCCGGCTGCGCGCGGCGCTTGAGGAGGATCAAGCAGCGTACGCCCGGGCGCCGGGCTAGGAGGATTCCTAGGCACCCTCGGAATGCAACCGGCCCCGATTCGGAGTCCTCCGAGGGACCGATTCAGCCGGCGCCGATGCCGCTTCGCCGGCGAAAGGGAGATCATCCTTCCATGATTTCGAACGGCCCGCTCAAGGTATTCCTCGCCGACGATTCGCTGCAGATCCGCCAGCGCGTCAGCGCCATGCTCTCCGGCGCCGAGGTGGACGTGGTGGGCGAGGGCACCACCCCCGCGACGTGCATCGCCGGCATCCTCGACCTGCATCCGGACGTGGTGGTGCTCGACCACCAGCTCGAGGGCGGCACCGGACTCGAAGTGCTCAAGGCCGTGCGCAGCGCCGACCCCGCGGTGCACTTCGTCGTGTTCAGCAACAACTCCGGCCCGGCCTATCGCCGCCGCTACCTGTCGGAAGGCGCGCGCAGCTTCCTGGACAAGAGCACGGAGTTCGACCAGCTGGCGCAGGCCGTGGCCAGCGCCGGCCGCCGCGACGTCCACTGAGATCCAGGATAACGAAGGAACCCCATGCCGACCGCCATCCACCAAGCCGCCCCGTCCGCATCCGTGCACATCGTGACCCGCGAGGCGCTGCGCGCCGGCGACGCCATGCCGTCGCCGCTGAAGACCCTGTGCTCCACCTGCCACCTCAAGGACCTCTGCCTGCCCTGCGGGCTCACGGGCAGCGACGTGGAAAGGCTGGACGACCTGCACTTCGCCCGCCGCCGTGTCCGGGAAGGGCAGCATCTCTACCGTGAAGGCGAGAAGTTCCAATTCATCTACGCGGTGCGCAGCGGCACCTTCAAGTCCAGCGTCATGCTCAAGGACGGGCGCGAGCAGGTGACCGGCTTCCAGATGGCCGGCGAGCTGCTGGGCCTGGACGGCCTCGCGGCCGGCAAGCACGCCAGCAGCGCGATCGCGCTGGAGGACGCCGAGATCTGCGCGATCCCGTATGCGCACCTGAGCGAGCTGGCCGCCACCAGCAGCGACCTGCAGCACGTGATCTCGCGCCTCATGAGCCGCGAGATCGTGCGCGAGCACAGCCTCATGATGCTCCTGGGCAGCATGAACGCGGAAGAGCGCCTGGCGGCCTTCCTGCTGAACATCTCGCAGCGCATGAAGGCGCGAGGTTATTCGGCCAGCGAGTTCCACCTGCGCATGTCGCGCGCCGAGATCGGCAGCTACCTGGGCATGAAGCTCGAGACCGTCAGCCGCACCTTCTCGGCCTTCCAGCACCAGCGCCTGCTGGAGGTGGACAAGAAGCACGTGCGCATCACCGACCTCGACGGCCTGCAGCAGGCGTTCGACCTGCGCGTACAGTGAGGCCGTGAAATACAAGGACTACTACGCCGCGCTCGGCGTGCCGCGCGACGCCGATGCGGAGGCCATCAAGAAGGCCTACCGCAAGCTGGCGCGCCAGCACCACCCCGACGTGGCGAAAGGCCCGGATGCCGAAGCACGCTTCAAGGAAGTCGCCGAGGCCTACGGCACCCTGAAGGACCCGGAGAAGCGCGCCGCCTACGATCAGCTCGGCGCGCGCCGCGGCGGCGAGGAGTTCCAGCCGCCGCCCCAATGGGAACAGGCCTTTTCCGGCTTCGAGGGCGCCGATCTCTCCGACCTGCTGGACGCGCTCGCCCGGGGCCACGGGCAGCGCGGCGCCCGCCGCACCGTGCCGCTGCGCGGCCGCGACCACGAGGCGTCCGTGCGGCTTTCGCTCGAGGACGCCCACCGCGGCACGACCGTCAGCCTGGACGTGCAGCACGAGGACGGCGCGCGCACCCTGGCCGTCACCGTGCCGCCCGGCGTCACCGAAGGGCAGCGCCTGCGCCTGCGGGGCAAGGGCGGGCCCGGCCGCCATGGCGGCCCGGCGGGCGACATCTACCTGCACATCACGCTGGCGCCGCATCCGCTCTTCCGCGTGGACGGCCACGACCTGTTCCTCGACCTGACGCTGGCACCCTGGGAAGCGGCGCTCGGCGCCGAGATCGAGATTCCCACGCTGGACGGGAGGGTGCTCCTGACGGTGCCCCACGGCACGCAGTCCGGGCGTAAGCTGCGGTTGCGCGGTCGCGGCCTGGCCAACGGGCACGGCGGGCGCGGCGATCTCTACGCGGTCGCCCGCATCGACGTGCCGGCGCGCCTCTCGCCGCGGGAGCGCGAGCTGTTCGAGGAATTGGCGCGCGAGTCCCGTTTCGACCCGCGCACCACGATCGCCAAGGAGGGCACGCCATGAGTGCCACCGCAGACTGGACCTGGCTCGACGCGCAGCGCGCCGTCGGCGAAGCGGAGCTCGCGCAGATGTGCGAGTTGAGCCTCGCGGAAGTCGGGGAACTGGTGGACTACGGCGCGCTGATGCCCAGGGAGACCGAGCCGCGCCAGTTCAGCGCCGCGTGCATCGCCCCCCTGCGCGAGGCCGTGCGCCTGCGCCGCCACTACGACCTGGACCTCTTCACGGTGAGCCTGATCCTGGGCTACCTGCAGCGCATCATGCAGCTCGAGCAGCAGCTGCGCGGGCTGCAGGCGCACGTGCCGCACCCCCACGAGCTTCCGCGCGAAGGCCCGGGCGGCTGGCGCGAGCCGCACGCCTAGCGCGCGGCGCCGCCCAGGCGCCGCATGCGCTCCAGCAACGCGGAAGCGCGTGCGGGCGCCACGTGGCCCACGCCCCCGACCAGCGTCATCTGCACCGGCGCGATGCCGACGAATCCGAGGATGTTGCGCTTCATCGAGCGCACGCCGTGCGCCGCGAAGAACCAGCGGTACACGAAGGCCGGCATGCCCATGGTCACGACGATGCGCGCCGAGCGGCCCTTCAGTCCCTTGGCAGCCCCTCGGGCACGGGCTCGTGCTCCCACGCGTGCTGGCTGCGCAGCAGCGGGACGTCCAGCCGGCCGAGGTCCAGCGTGCGCACCTCCGCGCCGTTCTCCTGCGCGCCGGTCCCGTAGGCCGCGGCGAGCGCGTGGCACAGGTGCGGCGCCGAGGCGTCCGGGTGCGCCTGCACCACCAGCACGCGCGTCATGCAGGCAGCAGCCCGCGCAGGCCGTCGGCCAGCACGCCGGCCACGGAGATCGCGTTGGTCGGGTGCGGCACGGTGTCGCAGCTGGCGATCCGGCTGATGCCCGCGCGATGCAGCAGGTCGAGGGCGGCGTCGTCGGCGAGCGCATGCACGGCCACGCAAAGCGGCCGGCCCCAGCCGGCGCCGCGCAATGCGTGGCTGGCGGTCGCCAGCGTGTGCCCGGTGGACATGATGTCGTCGAGCAGCACCGGCGTGCGGCCGTCCGCCGAGGCGCCGTGGGGCAGGTGCACCTGCACGTCGCGGTCGCCGTGCCGGTGCTTCGTCATCACCACGTAGGGCGCCCCGACGCGGCGGGCGACGTCTGCCACCCACTGTTCGCTTTCGCTGTCGGGCCCGACCAGGATCGCCTGCGGCACCTCGCAGCGCAGCCAGTCGGCGATGGCGGGCGCCGCCGCGACCACGCAGCTCGGGATCGTGTAGATCGCATCCAGGCTGGGCCACCGGTGCAGGTGCGGATCCACGGTCACCAGGAAATCGAGCGTCGAGGACAGCAGGCGTGCGTAGGTGCGCGAGGTGACGGCTTCGCCGGGGCGGAAGCGGTCGTCCTGCCGCATGTAGGGAAGGTAGGGCGCGGCCAGCCCGACGCGCGCGGCGCCGAGCTCGCGGGCCGCATCGGCGGCGAACAGCAGCGCCAGGGATTTCTCGTCGGGATGGTCCAGGTGGGCGACGAGCACGACAGCGCGCCCCTGCACCGCGGTGCGCAGGCGCACGACGGTCTCGCCGTCGGGGAAGCGGTGCGCCTCGACCGTGTTGGCTTCGCACTGCAGCGCGGCGGCGAGCCGTTCGGCGAGCGCCTCGGCGCCAGGGAGCGCCAGGAGAAGGGGTTTCATGCGTCCTCCACCACGTGGACGGTGTCCGGCTGGGCGGCCGAGTAGTCTAGCGCGTAGGCCAGCTCGCCGGGCGACTCGGCATGCAGGGTGAACAGCGGCTCGCCGCGCTCCACGAATTCGCCGTTGCGCACGTGCAGGTCGATGCCTGCCGTGCCGGCCTGGGGCGCGCCCGCGAGCTTGGCGATGCGGGCGAGGCGCCGGTTGTCGATCGCCACCACCGAGCCGCTGCGCTGCGCCACCACGTCGTGCCGCCAGCGCGCCTGGCGCAACTCGCGCAGGCCGCCCTGGGCCTCGCAGATCTCCTGGAACTTGCGCCAGGCCCGGCCGTCGGCGAGCACGGCGGCGGCCACCGCCAGCCCCGCCCCCGTCGGCGCGCCGCCGCCGAACTCCAGCAGCGCGCCGGCCAGGAACAGGGCGCGCTGGGCGAGGTCGGCCGGCGCCGAGGGGTCGTTGCGCAGCACGGCCAGCACGTCGCGCGCCTCCAGTGCGGGGCCGATGCCGCGGCCCACCGGCGCCGAGCCGTCGGTCTGCACCACGCGCAGGTGCATCCCCATCGCGCTGGCGGTCGCCTGCAGCTGGTGCGCCAGCGTGTCCGCCCCGTCCCGGCTGCGCACCTTGGCCGTGGGACCGACCGGAATGTCGATCAGCACGTGCGTGGAACCCGCTGCCGCCTTCTTCGACAGGATGGAGGCCACGAGCTGCCCCTGGCTGTCGAGGTCGAGCGGCCGCTCCACGCGGATCAGGATGTCGTCGGCCGGGCTCAGCCGCACGGCGCCGCCCCACACGATGCAGCCGCCGGTGCGTTCCACCACGCGCCGCATGGCCGGCACGTCGAGGTCCACGGGCGCCAGCATCTCCATCGTGTCGGCCGTGCCCGCCGGCGAGGTGATCGCGCGCGACGACGTCTTGGGCATGCGCAGGCCGCAGGCCGCGAGGATGGGGACCACGATCATCGTGGTGCGGTTGCCGGGCAGGCCGCCCACGCAGTGCTTGTCCATCACCAGGCCGGGGCCCCAGGCAATGCGCTCGCCGGCGTCCACCATGGCGCGCGTGAGCGCCACGGTTTCGTCGAGGTCCAGGCGGTCGCCCGCGCAGGCGGTCACGAAGGCGGCGAGCTGCAGTTCCGAATAGCGGCCCGCGGCGACGTCCGCGATCACGGCGTGCAGCGCGGCGGGCGTGAGCTTGCGGCCGTACACCTTAGCGCGCACGTGGCCGAGGGATTCCAGCGGCTTGGGATGCCGCAGCGTCACCAGTTCGCCTTCCGTTCCCTTGAGCAGCCGCCAGGCGGCCTCGGACACGCCCGCCTGGTCCGGCGCCAGGAAGTCGCCGTGCACCACGTTGAGGGTGGCGATGACCGAGTGGCCGTCGAAACTCAGCTCCACGCGCGACTGCGCTTCGAACCCTTCGGAGTGGCAGACCGGGCAGTCGCGGTGCATGTAGAGCACCGGCTCCTGGTAGGTGTCGATGCCCAGCCGGCGCAGGCGCAGCCGGCTCGGCGGTGGAGGGGACAGCGGGTCGGGCATGGCCGTATCGTGCCTGAGCACGGGCCAGGGCGCATCCGACCGGGGCCGCCGCTTGATCTGGATCATGGGGCCCCCGGTCGCCCCGCCTACAGTGGAAATGCCTCGACCCCCCTGGAGAAGACGACCATGGACACCCTCGCGACCCTCTGCACCCGTGAAGTCGTCGGCATCGATGCCGGCGCGTCCCTGCGCGAAGCCGCCAGCCTGATGTGCGACGAGCACGTCGGGGCGCTGGTCGTCATGACCGGCGACGATCCTGGCCAGGTGGTGGGCATCGTGACGGACCGTGACCTCGCGCTGGAGGTGCTGGGCCGACCCGGCCAGCCCTCGGACCTGAAGATCGGCAACCTGGCGAAGTCGCCCCCGCTGGCGGTGGCCTCGAACGCCAGCGTGCGCGAAGCCGTGCAGGCGATGGCGCAGGCCGGCGTGCGGCGCCTGCTGGTGGTGGACGAGGATGGGGGCGTCGTCGGCCTGGTTTCGTCGGACGACCTGCTGTGCGCGGTGTCCGAGGAACTGGAGGGGCTGGCCAGGGCGCTGCGCACCAACATCGAGCACGAGAAATCCGGACGCAAGGTGGCGACCGTGGCCGCCGGCCGCCGCGCGGTGTTCCCGAGCTTCGGCACCGCGGCGGCGCAATGAGCGGCGCGGCGGGCCGCGCGCCCGGCCGCCTAGACGAACGAGTCCTGCCGCTGCGACAGGCGCTGGCGCACCGTGGCGAGCCATTGCCCCGCTCGCTTGCGCACGCGCTCCTGGTGCGCATCCAGCTGCGTCTCCACGTCGATGAATGCGAGGCGCAGCGCGTCCAGCAGGTCCATGGCGCGGCCTTCGCCCACCAGCGTCTCCCCGCCTGCCACCCGGGCCTGCACCGTCGCCGCGTAATCCAGCCCTCCGGCCACCGGCCGCTGCGCGGCGGCGAGATTCACTTCCCAGGCGACCACGGCCGGATGGCTCATGTCGAGGATGCGGGCCCGGCGGCGGGCGGCGCCTTCGACCGTCTGCAATGGCGGCATGCCTTCGAACACGATGGCGACGGAACGGGTCATGGAGTCCTCCTCGGGCTTTCACCCCAACGATGCGACGCCCGGACCCCGTTTCGTTTGACAGCCGTCAACTTCCGGGCGAGGCGCAGGACGAAGATGAAAGAATCCATGCAGGAGCAGCCATGAACATCGCGACCCTCTGCGAACGCGACATCGTCACCGTTTCCGCCTCCGCATCCGTGCGCCAGGCCGCCGCGGCCATGCGGGACCAGCACGTGGGCGCGCTCGCCATCACCGATCCGCAAGCGCCCGAGCGGGTGATCGGCATCGTGACCGACCGCGACCTGGTGCTGGACCTGCTCGCCGCCGGGCGGCCGGTGGAAGGCGTCGCCATCGGCGACGTCTGCCGCACCGAGCTTGCGGGCGTGCCCGCCACCGCGCCCATCGACGAGGCGGTGGTGGCCATGCAGCGCGCCGGCGTGCGCCGCCTGCTGGTGATGGGCGACCGGCAGGAAGTGGTCGGCCTGGTTTCCGCCGACGACCTGGTCGACGCGGTGGCGGGCGAACTCGACGCGCTGGCCGGCACGCTGCGCACGGGCATCGCGCGCGAGGCCGCGCGCATCCGCAGGCAGGCGCGGCGCGAGTCGCAGCCGCCGCGGCCGCTCTACGTCACGCGCAGCGAGCCCTGAACCGTCCCGCTGCCCCCCTGCTGCGGCCGGCCGAACAGGCCCGGCTCGGCGCGCGCATGGGCGAGGAACTGCTGCAGCGCCGGCTGGCGATGGAGGGGGAGCAGGACGCCCACCACTACCGCAGGGCGTCGGACGCCTTCCGCCTGGAGCACCTCGCCTCGGCGGGGCCGCTGATCCGCGCCGTGCTCACGCTCACCGGGCTGCGCGCGCGCGGACGGCGCAACATGGCCGACATCCGCGTACGCCGCAACGAGGTGGTGCTGGCGTCGCTGCCGGCGGCCTTCGACGGATTCACGCTGCTGCACGCGAGCGACCTGCACCTGGACCTGAGCGCGGCGCACGCGAGCGTCCTGGCGCAACGCGTGCGGGGCCTGGCCTGCGATGCCTGCGTGCTCACGGGCGACTACCGCTTCGCGGTCTCCGGCCCCGGCGGGGCGGCGCTCGCGGCGCTGCGCGCCTTCGTGCCGGTGCTGCCCGCGCCGGCGTACGCGGTGCTGGGCAACCACGACGGCATCGCGCTGGCGCCCGGCCTGGAGGCCCTGGGCGTGCGCGTCCTGATGAACGAGAACGTCGCCCTGGAGCGCGGTGGCGAACGGCTGCACCTGGCGGGCATCGACGACGCCCACTACTTCCGCACCCACGACATCGCGCGCGCCGCGCAGGGCATCCCGCCGGACGGTTGCGCCATCCTGCTGTCGCACACGCCGCAACCCTACCGCGAAGCGGAGGAGGGCGGTTTCGCGCTGATGCTGAGCGGCCACACGCACGGGGGCCAGATCTGCCTGCCCGGCGGCATTCCCATCCTCACCGATTGCCCGGCCCCGCGTGCCCTGGCCCGCGGGCCCTGGCGCCATGGCGGGCTCGCCGGCTATACGTCGGCGGGATGCGGCTGCTCCATCGTGGACGCGCGCTTCCATTGCCCGCCGGAGGTCACGCTGCACACCCTGCGCAGGGCCCGGTAGCCTGCGCGGGCGGGCTGCTATTCCTCCGCGAGGTGCGGGGGCGAATGGCCCTCCGCGGGCTCGCCGGTTGCGCTGTCCAGCCATTCGTTGATGCCGATCTCGTCCTCGGCTTCGCCGAGCGTCTCGCCCGGCTCGGGCGCCTCGGCGTCGGAGGCGTCGCGGTCCGCCTCCGCCAGCTCGTAGCTCGGGAAGGGGCCGACTTCCGCGCCGCCTTCATCGGCGATCCAGTAGTAGCCGTCGGGCCGCTCGACGATGGCGGGCGGGACGGCGTCGTCGACGTCGTCGGGAGCGGAAGGCGCGGGGCGGGATGGGCTCACGGCAATCTCCTTGGCGGTCAATACGGGCGGTCGCGCAGCCCGAGGCGGTACGAAAGCCGGGCGGCGGGCGTCTCCAGCAACAGGAAGGCCAGGGTCACCCCGGCCAGCACGGGCCACGACAGGTCCAGTGTCTCGCGCAGCACCAGCAAGGGCAAGAGCGCTTCCGGCACCTGGTCGAGTCCGAACGCCTGCCCGCTGGACGGCACGCCCAGGCGGCGCTTGGTGAAGCTGGCGAGCATGTCGCCCGCGAGGGAGAGCAGCCCGGCCATGGCGCCGACGGCCCAGGTGAAGCCCAGCAGCGGGGCCAGCAGCGCGCCGGCGGCAGTGCCCAGCAGCAGGCCGCGCCAGGTCTTGGACGGGCCCAGCAGCGGCCGGCCATCGAGGAAGCGCAGGCCGCCATCGACCGGCCAGGCTGCGCGTGCGCCCAGCAGCCGCTTGCCGAGGATGGGCGCGACGTTGGCGGCAGCCAGCAAGAGCAGCAGCCGTGCACCGAGCAGTGCGTCATCCATGGCGTCTCCATCGGCGGATCGATGGGGCACGATGGACCTGGGCGCGGGCGCGGAACTTGAGATGGCGCAAGCGGCGTGCGGAAAACGCTGCTGCAGAGGAGCGCGCGCCCGCCCGCAGGCCCCCCAGCCCCTTGTCCGCGCACCGCGACGGAGTGCAAGATGGCGTGCACGAAATGCGAGGACGCCATGTTTGCCGACCGCACCGACGCCGCCACGCAGCTGGCCGAAGCGCTTGCCAAGTACCGCGGGAAACACCCGCTCGTGCTCGCCATTCCGCGGGGAGCGGTGCCCATCGGCGCCATCGTCGCGCAGCGGCTGGGAGGCGATCTCGACCTCGTGCTGGTGCGCAAGCTGCATGCGCCCGGCGCGCCGGAGTTCGCGATCGGGGCCGTGGACGAATCCGGGTGGGTCTACCTCGCGCCGCACGCGTCGGCGGTGGGCGCCACCCCGGGCTACGTCGAGGAGCAGAAGGCGCTGGAGATGGAGGAGCTGGTGCGGCGCCGCGAGCTCTATACGCCGGGACGCGAGCGCATCGCCGCCGAAGACCGCACGGTGATCGTCGTGGACGACGGCCTGGCGACCGGCGCGACGATGATCGCTGCATTGCACGCGGTTCGCCAGGGCCGGCCCGCCCGCCTTGTGTGCGCGGTGCCGGTCGCCTCCGAGGAAGCGGCGCGGCTGGTCGGCGAAAAGGCCGACGAAGTGGTGTGCCTCGAGGTGCCCCGCCGCTTCCACGCGGTGGGCCAGTTCTACGCCTCCTTCCCGCAGCTCGAGGACGCGGAGGTGATCGCGCTGCTGCGCAAGGCGCACGCGCGGCCCGCGGCACCGCACGCCTGAGGCCCCCGCGCATGCCGGAGCCCGCCGCCGGGCCGTCGCTCGCCGACAAGGTGGCGGCGCTGTCGGCGCCGGCCTGCTACCCGGTGCCGGTGCGGGACGTGCAGGCGATCGAGACCCACATGTCCTGGGTCTTCCTCACCGAGGACCACGCCTGGAAGCTGAAGAAGCCCGTGCGCTACGACCACCTCGACTTCCGCAGCGCCGCGGCCCGCCATTTCTACTGCCTGGAGGAACTGCGCCTGAACCGGCGGCTGGCGCCGGGCGTGTACATCGACGTGCGGCCGCTCACGCGCGAAGCCGGCGGGTCGCTGCGCATCAACGGGCCGGGGCCGGCCGTCGACTGGCTGGTGCAGATGCGGCGCCTGGCCGCCGGACAACTGCTGGATGCACTGCTCTCGCGGCGCGTGGCGACCGAGGCGCAAGTCCGTGGCGTGGGACAGCGTCTCGCGGGCTTCCACCGTGCCCAACCGCCGGCTCCGCTCGACGCACGCGGATTCCGTGCATTGCTGCTGCGGCAGGTGGAGGAACACGAGCGCGAGCTGTGCCGGCCCGACTTCGGCCTGCCCGCGACGCACGTGCACGCGATCTGCGAGGGCCTGCGCGCGTTCGCGCGCGAGCACGGGCCCTGGTTCGCGCTGCGCGTGGCGCAAGGCCGCGTCGTCGAAGGCCACGGCGACCTGCGGCCGGAGCACGTGTGGCTGGGCGAGCCGCCGGCGATCATCGACGCGCTGGAGTTCTCGATGGAACTGCGGCTGCTGGACGGGCTGGACGAAGCGGGCTTCCTCGCGCTGGAGTTCGAGCGGCTGC
Source organism: Comamonadaceae bacterium (assembly GCA_004144865.1). Taxonomy (GTDB): domain Bacteria; phylum Pseudomonadota; class Gammaproteobacteria; order Burkholderiales; family Burkholderiaceae_C; genus Ramlibacter. The sequence goes on along the minus strand of SEAY01000042.1, from coordinate 12,572 downwards.
GGGCGCCCGCGCTGGCCGCCGCACTGTTGGATGCCTACCGCACGGCCGCGGCGGACGCGGCGCCGGCGGGCCTGCTGCACTTCTACCAGGCGGCGCGGGCCTGCGGCCGCGCGCACCTGGCCATCGCGCACCTCGCCGAGGAGCGGTACCGCACCTCGCCGCAGTGGCGCCGGCGCGCGCTGCGCTACCTCGCGCTGGGCGAGCGGCACCTGCGCGCGGCGCAGCTCACGGCTCCAGCAGTTCCGTGAGCGAGCCGCCCGCGTGGATGCGGGCGATGGCCTCCGCGAACAGCGGCGCCGTCGGCAGGACGGTGAGCTTTTCCCGCGCCGGACCGGGCGGCAGCCGGAAGGGCGGCACGCTGTCCGTCACCACGATGCCGGTCAGCGCCGCGTCGCCCAGCACCTGCGCCGCATTGCCGACGAAGAGGCCGTGGCTGGCCGCCGCGTACACCTCGGCGGCGCCCAGGCCGCGGCAGGCGGCCACGGTGCGCGCGATCGTGGTGCCGGTGCCTATCAGGTCGTCGAGCACGATGGCCACCCGTCCCGCGACGTCGCCGACGATGAGGTCGCCGCTGACCACGCCTTCGCTGCGGTGCTTCTCCGCGAACGCCGCCGCGACCGGGCGGCCCAGGGCCTTCTCGAGCCGCAGGCGGAAGCTCTCCGCGCGCTTGATGCCGCCGGCATCGGGGGACACCACCGCCGCCGGGCGCCCGCCCAGGAGCCGCGCGAAGTGCGCGGCGAACAGCCCGGTCGCCTCCAGGTGGTCGGTGCGGCAGCGGAAGGCGTTCTGGTAGGCGGCGAGGTTGTGCACGTCGAGTGTCAGCACGCGGTCGGCGCCCACCGCCTCGAACATCGCGGCGACGTAGCGCGTGGTGACGGGGTCGCGCGCCTTGGTCTTGCGGTCCTTGCGTGCATAGGCGAGGTAGGGGACGACGGCCGTCACGGTGGCGGCCGAGGCGTCGCGCAGCGCACCGATGAAGAAGAGCAGCCGGCACAGCTTCTCGTCCGGGCCCTGCCGGTCGTCGCCGTACAGCGAATGGAGCACGAAGGCCTCGCGCCCGCGCACGTTCTCCAACGGTCGCAGCTTGTGTTCGCCGTCCTCGAAGCCGCGCTCCTCGTGGTGCGACAGCGCCACGCCGAGCCGCGCGGCCACGGCCTCGCCCCATGCGTGGCTGCCCTCGAGGGCGAAGAGGCTGAGGTCGTTCATGGCTGGCTTTGTTAAGCTGGTCCGCGATGGCCCACTACGACGTGTTCAACGGCGACGCCGACGGCATCTGCGCCCTGCAGCAGCTGCGCCTGGCGGACCCGCGCGCCGCCGTCATGGTGACGGGAGTCAAGCGCGACATCGGCCTGCTGGAACGGGTGCCGGCGCATGGCGGCGACACGGTCACGGTACTCGATGTATCGCTGCACCGCAATCGCGCTGCGCTGGAACGGCTGCTCGCGCAGGGCGTCGCGGTCGAGTACTTCGACCACCACTTCGCGGGCGAGGTGCCGACCCACCCGCTCCTGCGGATCCACCTCGATGGCGCGCCGGGCATGTGCACCAGCCTGATCGTCGACCGCCACCTGGAAGGCCGCCACCGCGCATGGGCTATCGTGGGCGCCTTCGGCGACAACCTGCCGGCGGGGGCCCAGGCCCTGGGCCGCGCGCAGGGAAAGTCGCCGGATGAGCTGCGCGCGCTGCAGGCGCTCGGCGAGGCGATCAACTACAACGCCTACGGCGACAGCGAGGCCGACCTGCTGGTGGCGCCGGCGGAGCTGGCGCTGCGCGTGCGGCCGCATGCGGACCCGCTCGCCTTCGTCGCGCAGGAGCCCGTGGCGCGTGCGCTCATCGCCCGCAAGGAGGCCGACCTGGCCCAGGCGCTCGCCATCGCGCCGTGGCGGCAACTGGCGGGTGTTCGTGTCGTGCTGCTGCCCGATGCGGGCTGGGCGCGGCGCGCGCAGGGCGTGCTCGGCAACCTGCTGAGCCAGCGCGATCCGGCGCGCGCCCATGCGGTGCTGCGCGATACGGGCAAAGGCACGTACGTCGTCAGCGTGCGGGCGCCGCAGCGCTGCCCGCACGGCGCCGACGCGCTGTGCCTGCGCTTTCCCACCGGCGGGGGACGTGCCTCAGCAGGCGGCATCGATGCCTTGCCGCAGGCCGGCCTGGACGCCTTCGTGGCCGCCCTGGCGCAGGCCTGGCCCACGCCGGCGGAATGAACTTCCCGGCCGCAGGCGCGTCCTAGCGGTTTGCCCGCGCTCCTTGACCCACGTCAAGGCTGCACCCGATCGGCCACCTATCTTTTGCCCATGAGATTTCACAAGCATTCCGCGGCCTTCTGGATCGCGGCGGCCATCGCGCTGCTGTTGCTCCTGCTTGCACCTCTTGCAGTCTCCGCGGAGGAGGCGCACGGCCCCGCCGGCCTGCGCGAGCGCCATGCGAGCCTGGCTTCGCAGCTGGCCGACAACCCGTTCGGCGGGCCGGTGGTCCTGCAATCGCAGGAGGCCGCGCGCCGCATCGACGGCGACGTCTATGCCGTGATCGAACACCCGTTCGCCGCGGTGTCGGCCGCGCTCTCCGATCCGGCGCAGTGGTGCGACATCCTGATCCTGCACCTAAACAACAAGTTCTGCCGGCGCGCGCAGCAGCAGGGCATGACCCGCGTGGACCTGCGGGTGGGCAAGAAGCATCCCCAGTCCGTCGACGCCGCGTCGCTGCTGTCGTTCACGTGGCGGCCCCCGGTCACGTCGGCCGACTACCTGTCGGTGCGCATGGAGGCGGCCGACGGCCCCTACGACACACGCGACTACCGGCTGATGGCCGAAGCGGTGCCGCTCGATGCGAACCGCACCTTCCTGCACATGGGCTACGCGCTGAGCTACGGCAGCGCGAGCGATTTCGCGATGCGCCTTTACCTCGGCACCATCGGCAACGACAAGGTGGGCTTCACGCGCATCAAGGCGTCGGGTGCGGGGAACGAAGGCTTCGTCGATGGAATGCGCGGCGTGACGGAGCGCAATACCATGCGCTACTACCTTGCCATCGACGCCTACCTCGATTCGCTCTCGACGCCCGCAGGCCAGCGGCTGGAGAAGCGGCTGCAGGCCTGGTTCGACGCGACCGAGAAGTACCCCCGGCAGCTGCGCGAGGTGGGCCGCGACGCCTACCTGCGCATGAAGCGCGACGAAGTGCAGCGGCAGCTGGCAGCGCGAAGCTGACCCATCAGGGCGGGCACGCGGCCGCGCGTTCGTCGGCATCCAGCGGCTCGGCAGCGGCGGCCAGGGCGGCGAGCACTTCGGCGTCGGCCTCCGACGCATCGCCGCGCCTTTGTGCGAGCCGTGCACGCAGCACCTCCGGCGGCGCATCGCAGTCGAGGATCTTGAACGGCACGCCCAGCTGCACGGCCAGCGCGCGGGCGGCGGCACGTTCGTCGCGCCGCAGGAACGCGGCGTCGAGGACGACGGGAAACCCCGCGCGCAGCGCGATGCGCGCAAGTACGAAGAGCCTCTCGTAAGTGCGCCGCGTCGCGTCGTGCGTGTAGATCGCGAGGCCGGCGGCGCGGGAATCCGCCTGCGCCTGGAGCCCGTGCATCCGCTTGCGTTCCACGTCGGACCGGATGCGGATCGCGCCGCGGGCCTCGAGCCATGCTTGCGACCGGAAGGTTTTGCCGGAGCCCGGCAGGCCGTGCGTGATGCAGAGCGCGGGTTCGCCGGGCCGGCTCCAGGCCAGCGCGTGACGCGCGTACGTGCGGGCTGCGGCGCTCCCCGGGCTGCGCAGGTTTTCCACCGTCGCGCGCACCAGCGCCCGGTACACGAGCGCCAGGCGAAGGCCCGCCACGCCCTCGTAGTCGCCGGTCGCCTCCAGCCAGCCATCGAGGAAGCGCCAGCCCAGTGCGGGCTGGCCCTGGGCGGCGAAATCCATGAGGGGAAAGGCGACTTCCTCCACCACGTCGATGAAGCGCAACCCGGCGTCGAACTCGATGCAGTCGAACGCGACCACGTCGCCATCGAGTTCCAGGATGTTGGCCAGGTGCAGGTCGCCGTGGCATTCGCGCACGAAGCCGGCGGCGCGCCGCGCGGCCCAGAACGGCTCCAGCGGCTCACCCTCGGAGGCGATCCACTGCTGCAACCGCTCCCGCTCCTCCGGCGCCAGCAGCGCCTCGCAGCCGGCGAGGGCGGCCAGTGCGCGCTGCAGCAGCTGCCCCCCGGGGGCGGGCGATTGCAGCCGCGGCGCGCCGGCATGGAAATGCGCCAGCCGTGCCGCGAACCGGGCCACGCTCGCCGCGGTGAGCGTGCCGGCCGCGACGCGCTCGCTGAAGAGCGCGCCTGGAGGGAAGCGGCGCATGCGCACAGCCCAGTCCAGCGTCTCGCCTGGGCCATCGATGGAGGGCGCGTCCGGCGTGCCCGTGACGCGTGACACACCGAGGTAGAGCGCCGGCGCGAGGCGCTGGTTGAGCCGCACCTCCTCCTCGCAGAAGTGCCGCCGCCGCTCCAAGGTGGAGTAGTCCACGAAGGGAAGGTGGACCGGTTTCTTGAGCTTGTACGCGAGCGCCGGCGTGAGCAGGATCCAGGAGATGTGCGTCTCGACCAGCTCCGCACCCAGCCGGCGCGCGAGCGTGGATGCGAGGCTGGCGGCAGGGCTCATCGTGCGCCCATTGTCGCGGGGGCGTGCGACGGCGCCGGTTGACGCACGTCAACCCGCTGGGCGCCCGGGCGCCCAGACTTGCAGTCACTCCCACGCACCACGGAAGCCGCCATGAAACCCGACTGGATCCTCGTCGCCAACGCCTCCCAGGCCCGCCTGCTGCAAAAGGAACCCGGCTCGCCACTGGTCGTGCTGCAGGCCTTCCACCATCCCGCCAGCCGCCAGCACAGCAGCACGCTCGGCGACGACAAGGCCGGCCGCGAGAAGAGCGACCGCAGCTTCGGGGGCGCCGCCTACGAGCCGCGCGTGGACGCGCAGACCAAGGAGCACCTCCACTTCGCACACGAGCTCGCTGCAGCGCTGGAGCAGGGCACGCGCGAGGACCGCTATGCCACCGTGCAGGTGTTCGCCTCCAGCCCGTTCCTGGGCGAGATCCGGCATGCGCTGGAAGACGGCACGCGCCGGCACCTGGCCGGCATGCACGACGTGGACCTCACCGCGCTGGGGCTGTCCGAGATCGAGGAGCGCGTTCGCGCGGCGACCGGCGCCTGAGTCTCAGGCGAGGCGTTCGATGCGCACCTCGGGTGCCAAGCGGGCGACGTCCTCGGGCCGGCACAGCGCCGTGCCCGGCGCCAGCAGAGCCGCCGCCGACGCGGCCATGGCCTGCCGGAAGGCGGTATCGAGCGCATCGCCGCGCTGCAGGGCGTGCACCATGCCGCCCACGAAGCTGTCCCCCGCGCCTATGGTGCTGGCCACCGTCACGGCCAGGGCTGGCGCCTGCCATGCGCCGTCGCGGCTCACCAGCATCGCACCTTGCTCGCCCAGGGAGAGCGCCACCACCTGCGCCTGGCCGCGTGCGAGCAGTGCGCGGCAAGCCGCCAGCTGCTGCGCGGCCTGGTCCAGTGGCAAGCCGGTGAGTTCGTGCAATTCGCGCCGGCTCGGCTTCACGAGATACACCCCGGCCTCCAGCGCCGCGGCCAGCGCCGCCCCCGAGCTGTCCAGGACCAGCCGCACGCCGCGCGCGGCGAGCAGCCGTGCAAGCCGCGCATAGAAATCCTCGGGCACGCCCGGCGGCAGGCTTCCGCTCGCCACGGCGAAGGAAGTGCTGGTGGCCGCCGCGCTCGTGCGGTCCAGGCAGGCCTGGACTTCCTCCGGCATGAGCGTTGGGCCCGGCAGCACGAAGCGCCAATCCTTTCCAGTCGACTCCTCGAACACGGAGAAACTCTCGCGCGTCTCGCCGGCGATGGCAACGCATTCGCTGCGCACGCCTTCGGCCTCCAGCAGCCGGCACAGCACCTGCCCGTTGAGGCCCCCGGTCGGGAACACCGCGCGCACGGCGCCGCCGAGGCGGTGCACCACCCGGGCCACGTTGATGCCGCCGCCGCCCGCGTGCTGGATCGCGGCAGCGCAGCGCAGCTTGTGCGTGGGCTCCACCTTCGCCGTGCGCGTGGACACGTCCACGGCGGGATTCATGGTCAGGGTCAGGATCTCGGCCATGCGCGATCCTACGGCCTGCGCACGCGCACCCGCTTGCCGTCCGCGATGGTGGGGGGCGGGTAGACGATCACGGGCTGCCCCGCCTGCAGGCCGCTGCGCACCCAGGCTTCGCTGCCATTGCGCCCGCCCAGTTCCACCACCTGCAGCCGGGCGCGGCCGCCGTCGGCCAGGTACACCGCCATGCCGCCGTCGCCGTGCGGGAACACGGCGCCCACCGGGACCAGCAGCGCGCGATCGACGCCGTTGGTGATGATCCGCGCCGTCACCCGGTAGCCGTCGCCCAGCAGCTTCCATTGCGCCGGCGGCGACTCGGCATCGATGACCACGCGCACGCGCTGCTCCTCGATGCCCAGGGCCGACACCTTCGTGAACGCGCCGGGCTCGACCTTGCGCACCTGGCCCTGCACGGGCGGCCCGCCCCAGCGCTCGATCACCACGCGGCGGCCCGGCTGCGCCTGCACCGCATCGACCGTGAGCAGGTCCGCCACCACTTCGAGCCGGGTGGGATCGCCCACGTCCAGCAGGGGCGCGCCGGCCGCCAGGGTCGATTCGCTCGGCTGCGTGATGCGCAGCACGACACCGTCGACCGGCGAACGCACCGGCAGCGGCTTGCCGGTGCGCACGTTGCCCTCGGCGGGCAGCAGCGTCGCCGCCGCGGCAGATCGTTCCTGCACGGCCACCTGGCGTTCGGCGCCCGCGACCTGCAATTCGCGCTCGGCGGCGGCGAGGGCGAGACGGGCGGTGTCCAGGCGGGACGGGGAGAGGAATCCCTCGCGGGCCAGCTTCTCGTCGCGCTGCAGGTCCACCCGGGCCTGTTCGACCGCGACGCGTGCGCGGGCCATGCGTGCCTCGGCGCCGCCCACCGCCGCGGTGGCGGCACGGTGGCGCGCCTGCGCTTCGCGCACGCTGCGCTCGTCCAGCACGGCCGGCATCACGGGCAGCAGAAGCGCCACCGTCTGGCCGGCCTTCACCGCATCGCCCTCGTGCAGCTCGATGCGAAGGACGCGCGCGGCGACCGGCGAGGACACCGTGTAGCGGTCGTGGAAGCGCGTGCGGCCGTCCTCCTCGATCGCCTGTTCGAAGCGGCCGAGGGTGGCCGCGGCCGTCTCGACTTCCACCGCCTGCGGCCGGAAAGCCCAGGCGAGCAGGGCGGCGGCAGCGACCGCGGCCACCACCGTCGTGAGGAGCGTCTTGCGTTTCATCGTGATCATTCCCTCGTCTTGAGCGCCGCCACCATGTCGAGGCGGTCGATGCGCCGGCGCACCACCAGCGCACTGGCCACGCCGGCGGCGACCACGCAGATGGCGGCCCAGGCATAGGTGCGCGGCTGGATCACCACCGGGAACAGGAACTGGTCGGACACCATCATCCCCACCACCGCATCCGTCAGCCCGCGGCCGAGCAGCATTCCCAGCGGCAAGGCGACGGCGATGCCCAGCGCCATCTCGCCCAGCAGCAGCATCGACACCTCGGCGCGCGTGAAGCCCAGCACCCGCAGGCTCGCCAGCTCCCAGGTGCGCTCGGCCAGGGCGATACGCGCGTTGTTGTAGACGACGCCGACGGCGATCACGGCGGCGAAGGCGGTCAGGATGGAACTCATGATCAGGATGTTGCGCGCGCTGATCTCCTGCATGTTGCGCAGCATCGTGGCCTTGCTGAAGGCGCCGGCCACCCGGGGCAGCTGCTGGGTGGCATCCAGCACGCGCACGCGGGATTCGGGCGCCACGCGCAGGCTAAAGGAGTTGGCGAGGTCCCCGTCGCCCAGCAGCCGGTTGAGCTGCTCGCGGTCCATGAAGGCGTTGAGGCCCATCATGTCGCGCACCGTGCGCTCCAGGCGCACCTTGCGCACCTGGCGCTCGCCCTCGCGCACCTCCACCGTCACGAGATCCCCCGGCAGCAGCGCCAGCTTGCGCGCGAGGCGGTCCGTCATCAGCAGCCCGTCGAACCCCGGCAGCACGGGCTGTCCGTCGACGTCGATCACGCGCTGCAGCACCGGCGGGGCCGCATAGCCGTCGATCGCCCCCTTCTCGCTGCGGTGCCCATTGCTGAAGCGCACGGCCACGCGCCGCCCCGGCTCGACCTGGAGCACGCCCGGCAGCCGCGCGAGTTCGCGGCCGGCCGCCGCATCGACCGCGTCGGTGACCCAGACCACGACGTCGCCGCGCATCGCCATGTTGAACTGCGTGTCGATGATCGCGTCGATGGCGTCGCGGAAGAAGTTGCCCATGATCACGATCGCCACCGACGCCGCCACGCCGCCGATGGTGAGGGCGGCGCGCAAGGGGCGCCGCTCCACGTTGCGCAGGATCATGCGCAGCGCCGGCGCCAGCTTCAGGCGCGGTATGCGCTCCAGCAGGGAGCGGCGATAGCGCCCGGGCGCCGGAGGCCGCATGGCTTCGGCGGGTGACAGCCGCACGGTCGCGGCGATGGCGGTGAGGGTGCCCAGCACCGCCATCGCGAGGACGATGCCCAGGCCGATGACGGCGAGGTCGGCCTCGATGCGGTGGCGGAAGGAGGGGAAGCGAAAGAACTCGGCGTACAGGCCCGTGAGCATCGATCCCAGCGACTGGCCGAGCAGGAGGCCCAGGAGGTAGCCCCCCAGCACCATGGGCGCGACCAGCTTCAGGTAGTGCGCCGCGACGTCGCGGTTGCGGTAGCCGAGCGCCTTGAGTGCCGCCACCTGTTCGCGCTGCGTCGCCACCAGCCGCGCGGTGACCACGTGCAGCAGGAAGCCGGCCACGACGATGAAGATGGCGGGCAGCACCGTGCCCAGCACGCGCTGCTCGCGGATCTCGTTGTCCAGCATCGCGTGCGAGGGCTGCTCGTCGCGGCCGTGCGCCGGCGCGCCGCCCAGCCCCGCGAGCCTGCGGGTCACCGCGTCCTGCACCGCCGGCTGCGATGCGCCCGGCGCGAGCTGGATCGCTACCTTGTTGAAGGCGCCGCGCATGTCCATGGCGGCGGCCAGTTCGTCGTAGGGCACCCAGAACACGCCGAAGGCCCGCATGTCGGGCACGCCCATGAGGCCGCCGAAGATGTATTCCGGCGACAGCGCGGTGCCGGTGATGCGCAGGGTGCGGCGCTTGCCGTTGACGAGGGCCGAAACGGTCGCCCCCGGCTTGAGTCGGTGCGCGTCGGCAAAGGATTCGTTGACCACCGCTTCCATTTCGTCGCCGGCGCGCATGCCCGGCTCCGGCCAGCGGCCGGTGCGCAGCAGCACGCGGTTCAAGGCGGGCGCGCGGTCGCCGTCCAGCCCGATCAGCTGGCCGATCACGGGATCGGAGCTGCCGGGCACGGTCACCCGCGCGGCGGCCTCCACCGTCACGTGCACGCGGGCGACGCCGGGCAACTCCGCCAGGCGGGCCGCCAGCGATTCGGGCGCGCGCTTCACGCTCGCGAACACGTCGGCGAAGCGGCCGCCGGTGTAGAAGGCGTCGCGTGCCACGGCCAGCGAGTCGACGGCCGAGAGCGTGGCGACGAAGCCGCCGATGGCGCTGGCCACCACCAGCGCGATGGTGATCGCCTGGCTCCACAGCAGGCGCAGGTCGCGCAGCACCTTGCGGTCGAGGGCGCGCATGGTCGCTGCTACCAGGAGAGCTCCGAGGGCGTCAGGCGCCGCTCGGGCTTTTCGATGCTGGCTATGCGCCCGTCGGCGAGGCGCACCACCCGGTCGGCCATGCCGGCGATCGCCGCGTTGTGCGTGATGACCAGCGCGGTGGTGCCGAGCTCCCGGTTGATGCGCGCGATGACCTCCAGCACCAGCTTGCCGGTGGCGTAGTCGAGCGCGCCGGTGGGCTCGTCGCACAGCAGCATCTGCGGGCGCTTGGCGATGGCCCGCGCGATCGCCACGCGCTGCTGCTCGCCTCCGGAGAGCTGCGAGGGGAAGTGGTTGCGCCGGGGCGCCAGCCCCACCAGGCCCACCGCTTCGTCCACCGGCATGGGATCCGCCGCGATGTCCGTGACCAGCGCGACGTTCTCCGCCACGGTGAGGCTGGGGATGAGGTTGTAGAACTGGAAGACGAAGCCCACGTGCTCGCGCCGGTACGTGGTGAGCGCATCGTCGCTCGCGCCGTGCAGGGCATGCTCCTCGAACCACAGCTCGCCGCTGGTGGGGATGTCCAGGCCGCCAAGGATGTTCAGGAGGGTGGACTTGCCGCTCCCGGATGCGCCCAGCAGCACGATGAATTCGCCGCTGGCCACGTCGAGGTCGACCGAGCGCAGGGCATGCACGGCGGAATCGCCACTGCCGTAGGTCTTGCTCAGTCCCCGGGCCCGCAGGACCGGCTCGCTGCTTCCCGCTGCCTGGGTCATTGCGCGATGCTCTCAGGACACGCGGCCGGGCGCTTGACCTGCCTCAACCGGCACGAGCACGGCGGCGCCGGCTATCGCCCCCCTGCGCAGGGCCTCGAGGGCGGCGTTCGCCTCGGCCAGCGCATAGGGCTGCACGTGGGTCCGGACGGGGACGCGCTCCAGCAGGGCGAAGAAATCCTCGCCGTCGGCGCGCGTGAGGTTCGCCACCGAACGCAGCTCGCGCTCGCCCCAGAGCAGCGCATAGGGAAAGGCGGGGATGTCGCTCATGTGGATGCCGCCGCAGACCACCACGCCGCCCTTGCGCACCGCCGCCAGCGCGGCGGGCACCAGCGCACCGGCGGGCGCGAAGATCAGCGCGGCATCGAGCGGCTGCGGCGGGGCAGCGTCGCTGTCGCCCACCCAGGCCGCCCCCAGGCTGCGCGCGAAGGCCTGGCCCCGCAAGTCGCCTGGCCGCGTGAAGGCATGGACTTCCTGGCCATGCGCCACCGCCAGCTGGCAGACGATGTGGGCGGCGGCGCCGAAGCCGTACAGCCCGATGCGCCGCGGGACCTCGCCACCCCCGAGCCGCCAGGTGCGGAAGCCGATCAGGCCCGCGCACAGCAGCGGCGCGACGTGAACGTCGTCGCAGTGCGCCGGCAGGGCGAAGCAGAAGCGTTCGTCGGCAACGGCGTACTCCGCATAGCCGCCATCGCGGTCGTAGCCGGTGAACTGCGGCCGGTCGCACAGGTTCTCGCGTTGCATGCGGCAGTAAGGACAGGCGCCGCAGGTGTGGCCCAGCCAGGGAATGCCGACCCGCGTGCCGATCGCGAAGCGGGTGGCGGCGGGCCCCTGCGCGACGATGTCCCCGACGATTTCGTGCCCCGGCACCACGGCCGGGCGATGGGGCGGCAACTCGCCGTCGAGGATGTGCAAGTCGGTGCGGCACACCCCGCAGGCCCGCACCCGGACGAGGACTTCACCGGAGGCCGGAACGGGGAGGGGACGCCGCTCGGCACGCAGTTGGCGGGAGCCGGCATCCGCCACCATGGCGGTCATGAAGGAAGGCAGCATCCCGCGTGCGCCTTTCCGCAGGGCGGCGGCGTCGCGCCTGCCGGGTCAGCGGCGCGCCAGCGCCGGCCGCTCGTGGATCGCCTGGCAGGCCGTGCAGTAGGCGGTGGCGGGCAGCGCCAGCAGCCGCCGCTCGTCGATCCGTTCGCCGCAGTCTTCGCACAGGCCGTAGCTGCCGTCGTCCACGCGGCGCAGCGCCGCCATCACCTGGGCGAGCTCGTCGGCCGCGAGCGTCTGCGCCACCTCGTCCACGGCGGCGCGCGTGTCCTCCGCGGCGACGTCCTTGAAGTCGACGACCTCGGCATGCTCGCCGGAAATGGCCGCCCCCGCGGCGGCCTGCAGCACGCGGCGCAGTTCCTCCGCGCGCTCGCGCAGGCGGGCGGCGGGATTCCGGGCGGCGGGGGTCGTGTCTAGGATGGAGGGCATGGCGGACACCGGTGGGTGAGGAAGTGCGTTCATTCTGGCCACGGCAGCGCCGTACGGCTTGATCTGGAACAAGTCCCTGGTGCGGCCGCGGCTTAACCTGAAGCCGCGGGCCTGCCCCCGCAAGGAGCGTCCCGTCCCATGAGCGTCCGCAATCTCGACTCCCTCTTCGCGCCGCGTTCCGTGGCCGTCATCGGTGTCTCGCAGCGCCAGGGCAGCCTGGGCGCCATCGTGCTGCGCAACCTGCTGCAGGGCGGCTTCCGGGGCCCGGTCTGGCCGGTCAACCGGCGCGCCGCGGAGGTGCACGGCCTGCAGGTGTTCCCCGATCTCGACGCCTTGCCGGGCGTGCCGGACCTGGCTGTCCTCTGCACGCCCGCGGCCACCGTCCCGGAGCTGGTGGAGGCGCTCGGCCGCAAGGGCACGCGCGGCGTGATCGTTCTGTCGGCCGGCCTGAAGCAGACGGGGCCGCAGGGGCGCACGCTGGAGCAGGACATGCTGGACGCCGCGCGGCCCCACCTGCTGCGCGTGCTCGGTCCCAACTGCATCGGCGCCCTGGTGCCCGGCATCGGCCTCAACGCGAGCTTCGCGCCGGGCACCAGGGCGCCGATGCAGTTGGGACCGAGCACGCGCAGCAGGTGGGGCCGCGCGGCGTCCAGCATGTCCTGCTCCAG
>SEAY01000224.1 GCA_004144865.1 Comamonadaceae bacterium | reverse complement strand
AGCGAATGGTTCCTGCAGGGCACCGAGCAGCCGGTGTTCGCGCTCGAAGGGGTCGGCAAGGAAAACGGTGGGGCGCCTCGCATCACCGCGCCAGCCAACGGCACCATCCTCGCGCTCGACCCCGACATTCCGCCGACCCGGCAGCGTCTGCGCTTCGAGACCGATGCGCCCAGCGCCGGCGGCCTGCAGTGGCGCATCGACGGCAAGACCATCGCGCGCGGCGCCAGCGCGCAATGGCTGCCCTGGCCGGGGCGGCACGCGGTGCAACTGGTCGACGCGCGTGGGCAGGTGCAGGACGAGATCCGGCTGGAGGTGCGCGGGGCGGGCGTGCGGGAACGCGGGAAGGCCGCAACGCGCTAGGACTCGAAATCCGCAGTGGAAGGTTCAGGTCATGCCCCACTGTTTGCGGGCTGCCTCTTGCAGGAAGGCGATCACGGCGCGCACCCGGGCCGCGCTGCGCCGGCTGGGCAGCGAGACAGCGAACATCGTGTGCCGCGCGCCGGAGGCGAAAGGCGCCAGAACCTCCACCAGCCGCCCGCTGGCCACGTCCGCGGCCGCCAGCGGCGCCGACAGCATCCCGATGCCTGCGCCAGCCACCAGCGCGTGATGCACCAGGGCCGAGGTATTGGCGGCGAGCTGCGACCGCACGGTCAGCTCGACTGCCCGGCCTGACTTGCGGAACGACCAGGTCACCGCGGGCCCCTGCGCGGTGTGGGTGACGGTCTGATGCCGGTGGAGATCCTGGAGGTTGTCCGGTTCCCCATGCTGGCGCAAGTAGCCGGGCGAAGCGTACAGGCGACGCTCGAACGCGCCCAGTTCGCGGGCCACCACCGATTCACTGTTGCCAACGGTCGTGCGAAGGGCCACATCGATGCCGTCGGTCACGAGGTCGGCAACCCGGTCCTCGGCCACCAACTCGATGCGCAGCGCCGGATGCTGCGCGTGCAGCCGCGCGAGCTGTGGCACGACCAGTTGCTCGCAGATTTCCTGGCTCGAAGCCAGCCGCACAACCCCGGCCACACGGCCCCGCTGCCTCGACAGCCCGGCAGAGATGTCCTCCAGCCGAGCCAGAAGTTCACGGGCCTCCTGAGCCAGCTCCGAGCCTTCGGGCGTCGCCGACAGCCCATGCGTGGAGCGACGCAGCAGCGTGACCCCGTATCCGGCTTCGAGGCGATCCACACCGCGTGCCACGACCGAGACGGCCACATCCAGTTCGCGGGCGGCCGCGGAGAAGGAGCGCAGGTCGAGCGAGCGGACCAGCCAGCGCAAATCAGCAGGATCCGGCAAGAAATTTCGCATCGAATGCCTTTGCGTTTGGAGCAAAACCAATTATCGCGCCCGACGGTTTCCGGGCACCGTTGCGCCTCCTAGAGTCATGGCACCCCTCCACAA
>SEAY01000223.1 GCA_004144865.1 Comamonadaceae bacterium | reverse complement strand
AGCGAATGGTTCCTGCAGGGCACCGAGCAGCCGGTGTTCGCGCTCGAAGGGGTCGGCAAGGAAAACGGTGGGGCGCCTCGCATCACCGCGCCAGCCAACGGCACCATCCTCGCGCTCGATCCCGACATTCCGCCGACCCGGCAGCGCGTGCGCTTCGAGACGAATGCGGCCGGCGCCGCCGGCCTGCAGTGGCGCATCGACGGCAAGACCATCGCGCGCGGCAGCAGCGCGCAATGGCTGCCCTGGCCGGGGCGGCACGCGGTGCAGCTGGTCGATGTGCGCGGGCAGGTGCAGGATGAGATTCGGGTGGAGGTGCGCGGGGCGGGCGTGCGAGGGCGCGGGACAGCCGCAACGCGCTAGGGCCTTCGGCTCGAAATCCGCAGCGGAAGGCTCAGGTCATGACCCACTGCTTGCGGGCCGCCTCTTGCAGGAAGACGATCACGGCGCGCACTCGGGCAGCGCTGCGTCGGCTCGGCAGCGAGACCGCGAACATCGTGTGCCGCGCACCAGAGGCGAACGGTGCCAGAACCTCCACCAGCCGCCCGCTCTTCACGTCCGCGGCCGCCAGCGGCGCCGACAGCATCCCGATGCCTGCCCCGGCCACCAGCGCGTGATGCACCAGGGCCGAGGTATTGGCGGCGAGCTGCGACCGCACAGCCAGCTCGACTACCCGGCCTGACTTGCGGAACGTCCAGGTCATGGCTGGCCCCTGCGCGGTGTGGGTGACGGTCTGATGCTGGTGCAGATCCTGGGGGTGGTCCGGTTCGCCATGCTGCCGCAAGTAATCGGGGGAAGCGTATAGCCGACGCTCGAACGACCCCAGTTCGCGGGCCACGACCGATTCACTGTTGCCGACGGTGGTGCGAAGCGCCACATCGATGCCGTCGGTCACGAGGTCCGCAACCCTATCCTCGGCCACCAGTTCGATGCGCAGCGCCGGATGCTGCGCGCGCAGCCGCGCCAGGTGAGGCACGACCAGTTGCTCGCAGATTTCCTGGCTCGACGCCAGCCGGACGGTGCCGGCCACCCGGCCCCGCTGCTTCGTGAGCCCGGCAGAAATGTCCTCCAGTCGAGCCAGAAGTTCACGGGCCTCCTGTGCCAGCTCCGAGCCTTCGGGCGTTGCCGACAGCCCATGCGTGGAGCGGCGCAACAGCGTGACGCCATATCCGGCTTCGAGGCGATCCACCCCGCGTGCCACGACCGAGACGGCCACATCCAGTTCGCGGGCGGCCGCGGAGAAGGAGCGCAGGTCGAGCGAGCGGACCAGCCAGCGCAAATCTGCAGGATCCGGCAAGAAATTTCGCATCGAATGCCTTTGCGTTTGGAGCAAAACCAATTATCGCGCCCGACGGTTTCCGGGCACCGTTGCGCCTCCTAGAGTCATGGCACCCCTCCACAA
>SEAY01000041.1 GCA_004144865.1 Comamonadaceae bacterium | reverse complement strand
ATCAGCTGGGGCGCGATCGGCGCGCGCACGACGGAAAGCCCCAGCCACCGCCAGCTCGCCTCGGGCCTGAGCTGTCCCATCGGCTTCAAGAACGGCACCGATGGCGGCGTGCAGATGGCAGCCGATGCGCTGGTCTCGTGCCGCTCGCCGCATGCCTTCATGGGCATGACCAAGATGGGCGTGGCCGCCGTGTTCGAGACCGAGGGCAACGGCGACTGCCACATCATCCTGCGCGGAGGCTCGCGCGGGCCGAACTACGGCGCGGCCGACATCGAGGCGGCGTGCGCGATCCTGCGCAAGTCAGGGGTGAGCGAGCGCGTGATGGTGGACTGCTCGCATGCCAATTCGGCCAAGGACTATCGCAGGCAGCCGGAGGTCGCGCGCGACCTGGCCCGCCAGTTGCAGGGCGGCGAACGTCGCATCCTCGGCGTGATGATCGAGAGCCACCTGCAGCCGGGCCGGCAGGACCTCAAGCCGGGCGTGCCGCTGCAGCCGGGCGTGTCGATCACCGATGCGTGCATCGGGTGGGAGGAGACCGAAGGGGTGTTGCGGGAGTTGGCGGCGGCGGTGCGGCGTCCGGGGTGACACCGGGGTTCGGGCTGCGCCGCTCACCGCCGGCCTACGAGGAGAGCCGAATCCCGTAGGTCGGGGTGAGCGCGAAGCCGAACCCCGACGATGCGCCGCTACTCCCGCAGCCAGTCCACCGCTTCCGGCAGCGTCGTGAACACGCGCAGCTCCATGCCCTTCTTCCGCGCCGCCGCTTCGGAGATCCGCGTCAGCTTGTCGTGCGGCACGAGCGAGGCCACCTTCTCCAGGTGCGCCAGGTACTTGTACGCCAGCAGCCCGATGATCTGCTGCTCCTCGGGGCCGAAGGTGCCCACCACGTCCAGCAGGTTGATCAGCAGGCGACGTGAACCCGTCTCGCGCGTGCGGGCCTGCAGTTCCTGCAGGACGGGCTCGGCCGACTCCAGGAAGGCCAGCGAGGTGATCTCGGCCACCGCGTAGGCGGGGCCGGCGGTGAAGTGCAGGGAGGCGTTCACGCGCGGAGTATGCCGGAACGCCCTACATGTTGCGACGGTACTGCCCGCCCACCTCGAACAGCGCGCTGGTGACCTGGCCGAGGGAGCACACGCGCACCGCGTCCATCAGCACCTCGAAGACGTTGCGGTCCTCGATCACGGCATCGCGCAGCCGCTGCAGCATGGCTGGCGCTTCCTTCGCGTGCCGCGCATGGAACTCGCCCAGGCGCTTCAGCTGGCTTTGCTTCTCCTCCTCCGTCGAGCGGGCGAGTTCCAGCTTGTCGGGCGTCGGGTCGCCGTGCGGGTTGCGGAAGGTGTTGACGCCCACGATGGGCAGTTCGCCCGTGTGCTTGAGCATTTCGTAATGCATGCTCTCGTCCTGGATGCGCCCGCGCTGGTAGCCGGTCTCCATGGCGCCCAGCACCCCGCCGCGCTCGGCGATGCGTTCGAATTCGGCG
Organism: Comamonadaceae bacterium; assembly: GCA_004144865.1. Taxonomy (GTDB): domain Bacteria; phylum Pseudomonadota; class Gammaproteobacteria; order Burkholderiales; family Burkholderiaceae_C; genus Ramlibacter. The sequence goes on along the minus strand of SEAY01000041.1, from coordinate 25,242 downwards.
AGCACCGCTTCCTCCACCAGCTCGGTCAGTTCCTCGATGACGAAGGCCCCCTGGTTGGGGTTCTCGTTCTTCGCCAGGCCCCATTCGCGGTTGATGATCAGCTGGATGGCCATCGCGCGCCGCACCGAGTCCTCGGTGGGCGTGGTGATCGCCTCGTCGAAGGCGTTGGTGTGCAGCGAGTTGCAGTTGTCGTAGATCGCGATCAGCGCCTGCAGCGTGGTGCGGATGTCGTTGAACTGGATCTCCTGCGCGTGCAGGCTGCGCCCGGACGTCTGGATGTGGTACTTCAGCTTCTGGCTGCGCTCGTTGGCACCGTAGCGGTCCTTCATCGCCACCGCCCAGATACGGCGGGCCACCCGGCCCATCACCGTGTATTCCGGGTCCATGCCGTTGGAGAAGAAGAACGACAGGTTGGGCGCGAAGTCGTCGATGTGCATCCCGCGCGCGAGATAGGCCTCGACGAAGGTGAAGCCGTTCGACAGCGTGAAGGCCAGCTGCGAGATGGGGTTCGCCCCGGCTTCGGCGATGTGGTAGCCGGAGATCGACACCGAGTAGAAGTTGCGCACGTCGTGGTGCACGAAGTACTGGGCGATGTCGCCCATCACCTTGAGGCTGAACTCGGTGGAGAAGATGCAGGTGTTCTGGCCCTGGTCTTCCTTCAGGATGTCGGCCTGCACGGTGCCGCGCACGTTCGCCAGCACCCATTCGCGGATCTTGGCGGCCTCGGTGTCGGTCGGCTCTCGGCCGTTGTCGGCCTTGAATTTCTCCAGCTTCTGGTCGATGGCGGTGTTCATGAACATCGCCAGGATGCTGGGCGCCGGCCCGTTGATCGTCATGGAGACGGAGGTCGCCGGGTCGCACAGGTCGAAGCCGGAGTACAGCACCTTCATGTCGTCCAGCGTGGCGATCGACACGCCGGAGTTGCCCACCTTGCCGTAGATATCGGGCCGCGGGTCGGGGTCGTTGCCGTACAGGGTGACCGAGTCAAAGGCGGTGGACAGGCGCTTGGCCGGCATGCCGGCGGACAGCAGCTTGAAGCGGCGGTTGGTGCGGAAGGCGTCGCCTTCGCCGGCGAACATGCGCGTGGGGTCCTCGTTCTCGCGCTTGAAGGCGAACACGCCGGCGGTGTAGGGAAAGCTGCCGGGAACGTTCTCCAGCATCAGCCACTTGAGGATCTCGCCGTGGTCGTCGTACTTCGGCAGGCTCACCTTGCGGATGGTGGTGCCGGAAAGCGACTGGTACGTGAGCCGCGTGCGGATCTCGCGGTCGCGGATCTTCACCACGTACTCGTCGCCCGCATAGGCCTGCTGCATGTCGGGCCACTGCTTGAGCAGGTGCAGGGCATCCTTGTCCATGCGCGCGAGGCGCTGCCCGGCGAGGTCGAGGGCCGCCTCGGCGGCGGGCGCGCGGCCGGGCTTCTCGACCTTCAGCATGCGCGCGGCTTCCTTGAGCTGCTGGATCTCGCGCGCCAGCGCCACCTGCGCGCCAGCGCGCTTCTTGTAGCCGCGCACCGTTTCCGCGATGTCGGCCAGGTAGCGGCTGCGCGCCGGCGGGACGACCGGCGACTGGTTGGTGCTGTGGCGCACGGCCACGGCGGGCAGGCGGCCCTCCTGCAGCGGCAGGCCCAGTTCCGCCAGGCGCGGCTTGAGCGCCTGGTACAGCGCGGTCACGCCGTCGTCGTTGAAGCGCGCGGCCATGGTGCCGAACACCGGCATCTCCTCGGGGCGCCTGGCGAACGCATTGCGGTTGCGCTGGACCTGCTTGGCCACGTCGCGCAGCGCGTCGGCCGCGCCCTTGCGGTCGAACTTGTTGATCGCCACGAACTCGGCGAAGTCCAGCATGTCGATCTTCTCGAGCTGGCTGGCCGCGCCGAACTCCGGCGTCATCACGTACATGGGAACGTCCACGTGCGGCACGATGGCCGCGTCGCCCTGGCCGATGCCGCTGGTTTCCACCACCACGAGGTCGAAGCCCGCGGCCTTGCAGGCGGCGATCACGTCGGGCAGGGCCTGGCTGATCTCGCTGCCGAAGTCGCGCGTGGCGAGCGAGCGCATGAACACCCGCGGTCCTTGCTGCCAGGGGCCGATCGCGTTCATGCGGATGCGGTCGCCCAGCAGGGCGCCGCCGGTCTTGCGGCGCGAGGGGTCGATGGAGATGATCGCGATGCGCAGGCGGTCGTCCTGGTCCAGCCGCAGGCGGCGCACGAGTTCGTCGGTGAGCGAAGACTTGCCCGCGCCGCCGGTGCCCGTGATCCCCAGCACGGGCGTGCTGCGCTGCTTCGCTTCGGCGTGGACGGCGCGCAGCACCTGCGCGTCGGCGCTGCCTGCCTCCAGGGCCGTGACCAGCTGGGCGAGGGCGCGCCAGTGCCGCTCTTCATGTCCCTGGATGGCGGCGAGCTGGCGCGGCGCGTGCGGCGCCAGGTCCTGGTCGCAGCGCATCACCATCTCGCCGATCATGCCCTGCAGGCCCATGCGCTGCCCGTCCTCGGGGCTGTAGATGCGGCACACGCCGTAGTCCTGCAGCTCGCGGATCTCCGACGGCACGATGACGCCGCCGCCGCCGCCGAACACCTGGATGTGCGCGCCGCCGCGCTGGCGCAGCAGGTCCACCATGTACTTGAAGTACTCGACGTGCCCGCCCTGGTAGGAGCTCACGGCGATGCCCTGCACGTCCTCCTGCAGGGCGGCGGTCACCACTTCGTCGACGCTGCGGTTGTGCCCGAGGTGGATCACCTCCGCGCCCATCCCCTGCAGGATGCGCCGCATGATGTTGATGGCCGCGTCGTGCCCGTCGAACAGGCTGGCGGCCGTGACGAAGCGCACCTTGTGGGTCGGGCGATAGCTGGCCAGCGCCTTGAATTCGGCGGACAGGTCGGTCATGGGGGAAATCTCCTGGTCGTCGGAGCGTAGTTTACGTTTACGTCAACGTCAATCAAGCATCATCTGCGGGAACCCGTCATTCCCGCGCAGGCGGGAATCCAGAGCGCCCCAAGAGAAAAGGCGGCCAGCGGCCGCCTTCCCTGGGTTCCCGCCTGCGCGGGAATGACGAAGCGAACTTACCTCGCGTACAGCACGGAGGGCAGCCACAGGCCGATCTCCGGCCAGATGTACAGCAGGATGATCGCGAGGACCTGGATCCCCATGAACGGCATCATGCCCACGAAGATCTGGTTCAGCGTCACGTGCGGCGGGCTCACCCCCTTCAGGTAGAAGGCCGACATCGCCACCGGCGGCGACAGGAACGCCGTCTGCAGGTTCAGGGCGACCAGCAGGCCGAAGAACAGCGGGTCCACGCCGAAGTTGTCCAGCAGCGGCACGAAGATCGGCATGAAGATCACGATGATCTCGGTCCACTCCAGCGGCCAGCCCAGGATGAAGATGATCACCTGGGACAGCACGAGGAACTGGGTCTTGGTGAGGTCCATCGACAGCACCCAGCGCTCCACCAGCTCCTGGCCGCCCAGCAGGGCGAAGGCCGCGGAGAAGATCGCCGAGCCGACGAACAGCCAGCAGACCATGGCGGAGGTCTTGGCGGTGAGGAAGACGCTTTCCTTGACCACTTCGAAGGTGAGTTGCCGGTAGGCGATGGCCAGCAGGAAGCCGCCGAGCGCACCCACGGCCGCCGCCTCCGTCGGCGTGGCGAGGCCCAGGACGATGGATCCCAGCACCGAGAGGATCAGCACCATCAGCGGGAAGAAGCTGGTCAGCAGCATCTTGAACACTTCCAGCCGGGCGAAGGTCAGCATGCCGTAGAAGATCGCGAACAGGGCCGCGAACACCGCGAAGGTGGTCCACCACGTGCGGGATGCCTCGCGCTCGCCCGAACCTTGCGCGGCGGCAGTGCCGCTGGCGCCCGGGGGCTCCTGCACGGCGCCGGCAGACGGAGGTTCGGCAACGGCGCCCGGGGGTTCGGCAACGCCGTTCGCGCCGGGGGGCTCGGCCACGCTGCTGCCTGCTGCAGGCGGCTCCGCGAGGCCGCCAGCCGCGGGAGGCTCCGCGAGGCCGCCAGCCGCGGGAGGCTCCGCGAGTTCGCCGGAGGGAGGTTCGGCCAGGCCCGTTCCCGAGGGAGGCTCCGCCAGTCCGCCCGCAGCCGGCGGCTCGGCCAGGCCCGTGGCGCTGCTGCGCTGGGCCCGCTCGCCCGTCTCGCCCATGCGCGTGAGGTTCTCGTAGCTGGCTTCCGCCTCCAGGGGCTCGGTGACGGCGCGGTAGCTCCAGAGCGACGCGAATACGAACAGCAGCAGGGGCACGAACACCAGGGCCAGCTGGCGCACCAGGTAGCCGGTGGGCACGTCCTGGTTGCGGCGGCCCTTCAGGGCGGCGACCAGTCCGAGCACTGCATGCTGCGTGCCGTTCGGGTTCGTGATCTTCTGCGTCAGCGGCGGCAGCGGCACGAAGCGGTCCGCGGCGGACAGCGGCGGCGCCATCGACGGCTTGATCTTGGCGACGATGATCACGTACAGGATGTACAGGCCGGCCAGCATGATGCCCGGGAAGAAAGCACCCGCGTACAACTGCACCACGGAGACGCCTGCAGTGGCGCCATAGACGATCAGCAGCACCGACGGCGGGATCAGGATGCCCAGGCAGCCGCCCGCGGTGATCGAACCGGCCGTCAGGCGCACGCTGTAGCCGGCCTTCAGCATCGCCGGCATGGCCAGCAGTCCCATCAGCGTGACGACGGCACCCACGATGCCCGTGGCGGTGGCGAAGATGGCGCAGGTGACCAGCGTGGCGACGGCCAGTGCGCCCGGCAGGCGCGCGAGCGCCAGGTGGATGCTGCGGAACAGCCGCTCGATCAGGTTGGCCCGCTCGACGATGTAGCCCATGAACACGAACAGCGGGATCGCGATCAGGACGTCGTTGCCCATGGTCTTGAACGTGGCCTGCACCATCAGGTCCAGCGTGTGCGTGGTGTTCCCGTCATAGGCGAACCACGTGAAGATCATCCCCATGCCCATCAGCGTGAAGGCGGTGGGGAATCCCAGCATGATGGCGACGACCACGAGGGAGAGCATCAGCAGCCCGATGTGGCCGCGTTCTATGCGCTCGACGCTCAGCAGCATGATCAGCGCGGCGGCCACGATGATGGCCATCAGCGTGAAGCCGAACCAGAGTTCCTTGCGGATCTTCACAGCGGGCTCCCTTTCTCCGCCGGCGGGGCAGCCAGCTCGCGGTGCTCGTCGGCATGCACCATGGCCTTGAGCTTGTCGACGTCCACTTCCTCGACGTCCTGCTCGCGCGAGGGCCACTCGCCCTGGCGGATGCACACGATGCAGCGCGCGATCTCGACGAAGCCCTGCAGCAGCAGGATGGCACCGGCGAAGGGGATGAAGAACTTGAAGGGGTACACCGGGATGGGGTCCGCGTTGAAGGTGTGCTCGCGGATGGCGAGCGACTCCTGGAAGTAGGTCCATCCGGCCCAGGTCATGGCGACCACGCCGGGCAGGAAGAAGAGGATGTAGAGGATCAGGTCCAGCGTGGCCTGCGTGCGCGGCCGGAAGAAGCCGTACAGGACGTCGCCGCGCACGTGGCCGTTCTTCGAGAGGGTGTAGGCGCCCGCCATCATGAACAGCACGCCGTACAGCATGATCTGCACGTCCAGCATCCACGCGTGCGGCGTGCCCAGCACGTAGCGGGAGAACACCTCCCACGAGATGAACACCGTGAGCAGGATGATGGCCCAGGCGAACAGCTGCCCCAGCCAGGTGGACAGCCGGTCGACGGCCAGTAATACTTTCTGCATTGCTTTCCTTCCTTGCCGCTCGATCCCGGCCAAAAAAAGGGCGGCTGGTGCAGCCGCCCTTCCTGCCGGCCGGGTCGCGTCAGGCTTTCTTGCCGCCCTTGGCGAAGTAGCGGTTGTAGGCCATCTTGAAATCGACCATGTAGTCGTTCTGCCACTGGCCGGCGCGCTGCGCGAAGACCTTCTGCGAGTCCAGCACCTTCTGGAAGTGCGGGTTCTCCTTGGCCTTCGCCGCCGTCACCTTGTCCCACGAATCCAGCTGCGCGCGCAGGATGGCGTCGGGGGTCTTGTAGAACGCGACCTTGTCCTTGGTCTTCAGCTCGATGTAGTCCTTGGAGTTGCGGTCGATGGCCTTCCACGACATGTCGGCGCTGGCCGCCTGCACGCCGTAGTCGATGATGGCCTTCAGTTCCGCCGGGAGCGCGTTGTACTTGGTCTTGTTGAACAGGATCTCGAACTGCTCGCCGGACTGGTGGAAGGACTGCAGCATGCAGTTCTTGGCGACGTCCGCGAAGCCCAGCACGCGGTCGGACGAGGCGTTGTTGAATTCAGCCGCGTCGATGAGGCCGCGGTCCAGCGCCGGCACGATCTCGCCGCCGGGCAGCGGGTTCACCGCGACGCCGAGGTCCTTGAACAGGTCGACGGCCAGGCCCACGGTGCGGAACTTCAGGCCCTTGAGCTGGTTGACGTTGGACACCGGCTTCTTGAACCAGCCCAGGGGCTGCGTGGGCATGGGGCCGTAGAGGTAGGAGACCACGTCCATGTTGATGGACTTGTAGATTTCCTCCAGCAGCGCCTTGCCGCCACCGTAGTAGTGCCAGGAGAGGACCATGTTGGGGTCCATGCCGAACGCCGGGCCCGAACCCCACAGGGCCAGCGCGGAGTTCTTGCCGTAGTGGTACGCCACCACGCCGTGGCCGCCGTCGAGCGTGCCCTTGTTGACCGCCTCGAGCAGCTGGAACGCGGGCACCACGGCGCCGGCGGGCAGCACCTCGATCTTCAGGCGGTTGCCCGCCATGTCGTTCACCTTCTTGGCGAAGTCCAGCGCGTACTCGTGGAAGATGTCCTTCGCCGGCCAGGTGCTCTGGAAGCGGAAGGAAGTGGTCTGCGCGACGGCCACCATCGGCGCCGACATGGCGGCACCGGCGACAGCTGCGCCTTTCAGAAGGCTGCGGCGGCGGGGGGTCTTGGGGTCGGACATCTGCGTCTCCTGGTTGCGTTGGAATAGTTGGCGAGCTATCTTTGATGCACCCCCCTCAAGTAGTAATAGGGTTTTCACCAAGCGTCCCGTTGCTTAGCTGACGTATCGCTGTCGGGTGGCTTCCCGCCCGTGACCCGGGGCACCCGCGCCGCGCTGGCAGAATCACCCGCATGAACGCCGCCGCCCCGTCACCGTCCGGCTCCCCCGCGGAGCAGCCCCGGCCCGCAGAGGGCTACGCCGGCGATGTCTCGCCCGAGCTGGCCTGCCGCTGGTGGCAGGCCGGCGAGGCCGTGCTGGTGGACGTGCGCAGCGACGCCGAGCGCGAATGGGTCGGCTTCGTCCCGGGCGCCGTGCCGCTCGCCTGGAAGCAGTGGCCCGGGATGCAGATGAACGCCGCCTTCGATGAGGGCCTGCGTGCCGCGGTTCCGACGGGCGGCAAGGTGGTGCTGCTGTGCCGCAGCGGCGTGCGCTCGATCGCCGCGGCAAGGCGCGCGGCCGAGATGGGCCTCGAGGCGTACAACATCCTCGAGGGCTTCGAGGGCGACCCCGATGCCGACGGCCACCGCGGCAACAAGGGCGGCTGGCGCAAGCGCGGCCTTCCCTGGCGCCAGAACTAGAGCCCCCTTCATTCCAACGACAAGGTTTCCCCCATGGCAGTCAACCTGACCGCGCCGCGCGCGGACGCGCTGCATCCCGTCCCGGGCGTGCGCATCGGCGTCACCGAAGCGGGCATCCGCAAGGCCAACCGCAAGGACCTCACCGTGTTCCTGCTCGACGAGGGCAGCGCGGTGGGCGGCGTGTTCACGCAGAACCGCTTCTGCGCCGCGCCGGTGCAGGTGTGCCGCGAGCACCTGCTGCGCGGGGACATCCGCGCCATCGTGGTGAACACCGGCAACGCCAATGCGGGCACGGGCGAGGACGGGCTGGTGCGCGCGCGCGCGACCTGCAGCGCCGCGGCGCGCCTGCTGAACCTGGCGCCCGAGCAGGTGCTGCCGTTCTCCACCGGCGTGATCATGGAGCCACTGCCGGTGGACCGCATCGAGAAGGGGCTGCCCGCAGCCATCGCCGATGCGAAGCCGGACCACTGGCTGCGCGCCGCCGAAGGCATCATGACCACGGACACGCTGCCCAAGGCCTTCTCGCGCCAGGTGCAGGTCGAAGGGGCGAACGTCACCATCACCGGCATCAGCAAGGGCGCCGGCATGATCCGCCCGAACATGGCGACCATGCTGGGCTTCCTGGCCACCGATGCCCAGATCGATCCGCGCCTGCTGCCGGAGCTGGCCTTCGAGCTCGCCGAAGGCTCGTTCAACCGCGTGACGGTCGATGGCGACACCTCGACCAACGATTCGTTCGTGGTGGTGGCCACGCAGAAGGCGCGCCATCCGGTGATCACTTCGCTGCACACGCCCGCTGGCATGGCGCTGAAGCACGCCATGCTGGAGGTCGCCCGCCTGCTGGCGCAGGCCATCGTGCGCGACGGGGAGGGCGCCACCAAGTTCATCACGGTGCGCGTGGAAGGCGGCGCGAACGCCGACGAATGCCGCAAGGTGGCCTATGCCATCGCGCATTCGCCGCTGGTGAAGACGGCGTTCTTCGCCAGCGACCCGAACCTCGGGCGCATCCTGGCGGCCGTGGGCTACGCCGGCATCGACGACCTCGACCAGACGAAGATCGAGCTGCACCTGGACGACGTGCACGTCGCCACTCGCGGCGGGCGCAACCCCGCCTACCGAGAGGAAGACGGCCAGCGCGTGATGAAGCAGTCCGAGATCACGGTGCGGGTGGGGCTGGGGCGCGGCAACGCGGCCGACCAGGTGTGGACCTGCGACTTCAGCCACGAGTACGTGACCATCAACGCCGACTACCGCTCATGACGGACAAGTTCGACACGCTCATCGCGCGTGCCACCCGGCTCCTCGACCGCATCGAGGCCATCCTGCCCCAGCCCCTGGGCGCGCCCGATTGGGAAGCGGCCATCGCCTGGCGCTACCGCAAGCGTTCCAGCGGCCACGGCCTGCTGGAGCCGGTGAAGCATGTGGCGGACATCCGGCTGGCGGACCTGAAGGAGATCGAGCCGCAGAAGGAGAAGATCCAGCGCAACACGCTGCAGTTCGTGCAGGGCCACCCCGCCAACAACGTGCTGCTGACCGGCGCGCGCGGCACCGGCAAGTCCTCCCTGGTGAAGGCGTGCCTGAACGAATACGCCGGGCAGGGACTGCGCCTGATCGAGATCGACAAGGCCGACATGGTGGACCTGCCGGACATCGTCGACGTGGTCTCGGGGCGGCCGGAGAAGTTCATGGTGTTCTGCGACGACCTGAGTTTCGAGGAGGGCGAGCCCGGCTACAAGGCGCTCAAGTCGATCCTCGACGGCTCGGTGGCCGCCTCCACGCCCAACGTGCTGATCTACGCCACCAGCAACCGGCGCCACCTGCTGCCCGAGTACATGAAGGAGAACCTCACGTACACGCACACCGACGACGGCGAGGTGCATCCCGGCGAGGTGGTGGAGGAAAAGATCTCGCTGTCCGAACGCTTCGGCCTGTGGGTGAGCTTCTACCCCTTCAGCCAGGACGAGTACCTGCACATCACGGCGACGTGGCTCGCGCATTTCGGCGTGCCGGCGGCGGAGATCGAGGCCGCGCGGCCGGAGGCGCTGGTCTGGGCGCTCGAGCGCGCATCGCGCAGCGGCCGCGTGGCGTACCAGTTCGCGCGCGATTACGCGGGACGGCACCACGCGTGAGCGAGGCCCTCGTTGCCGATGGCCACCGGCCGCGCGAGGGCGGGCCGGACCGCAAGGAGGTGGAGGTCGCCGTCGGCGTGCTGATCCGCCCGGACGGCGCCTTCCTGCTGACCTCCCGCCCGCCCGGCAAGGTCTACGAGGGCTACTGGGAGTTTCCGGGCGGCAAGGTGGAGCCCGGGGAGAGCGTGGAGCAGGCCCTGCGCCGTGAGTTGCAGGAAGAGATCGGCGTCACGATAGGCGCCGTGCACCCCTGGCGGGTCGAGCGCGTGGACTATCCGCATGCCTTGGTGCGCCTGAACTTCTGCAAGGTCTACGAGTGGGCGGGCGAGCTGCACATGCACGAAGGGCAGGAGTGCGCGTGGCAGCAGTTGCCGGTGGCGGTGCGGCCCGTGTTGCCGGGGACGGTGCCGGTGCTGGCGTGGTTCGCGGAAGAACGCGGCTTCCGGGGAGCCACGCACCACTGAACCCCGTCACCGGTTTATTGTTCCTTCGGGTCCCCGAACGGCAGGTCGTCCGCCGGTGTCTCGTCCGGCACCCGGAAACTCTCGCTCGCCCACGCGCCCAGGTCCAGGTTCTTGCAGCGCTCGCTGCAGAACGGCCGGAACGGGTTCGAAGGCGCATAGACGCTGTCGCCGCCGCAGGCGGGGCAGCGCACGATGCGCGGCTTGGCAGGCTTGTCTGCACGCGTTGCCATCGGGTCCGCCTCAGGCGCAGAGCGTGAGTTCGAAGGGGGTGTCCGCCGTGCTGGGCTGCAGGCGGTCGGCCTCCTGGCGCATCAGGCGCACGGAGACCATCAGGCGGTTGCCGCTGATCTCCGGCACCAGGCCCAGGGTGGGGTCGATGCGCAGGCGCAGCAGCTGGAAGGTGCGGCCCTGCGGCAGCGGCTGCTGCAGCTGGCCCCCGGCGGCGATCACCTTCTGCGGCGCGCCGGAATCGCGCAGCATCTTCAGCAGCAGCACGATGGATTCGGCCAGAGGGCCGAGGGTATTGGCCCAGCGCTCGAGGTCGGCGCGGCGGTCCCCCGCCGGATGGTGCTGCCAGGCGTAGTAGGCGGGCAGGTCGAATTCGCAGGTGCCGCCCGGGATGCCGGCGCGGCTGCGAATGCTCATCAGCCATTCGTTCTCGGTCAGGGGCTGGCCGGCCTTGCCCGGCGTGCCGTTCACCGCGGCGAAGCAGGACTCGATCTGCGCGATGACCCCGTCGAGCACCCGCTCGGCCACGCCCGGGTTGCCGCGATAGCCGTTCAGGACCTGCTTCTGGCGCTCGAGGTCCTTCAGCACGTCGGACTTGAGGTCGGCGCGCGCCGCGACGTCCATCACCTCGAAGATCGTCGCCAGCGCGTAGTGATGGTCGAGGGGATGGCTGCGCGGAATCAGCTCGCCCAGGCGGCGGAACAGGTGTTCCAGCCGCAGGTAGGTCCGGATGCGTTCGTTGAAGGGGTATTCGTAGAGGATCACGCGCGGGTTAGGGCGTTTGCTGACGGGCGGCGAGGCGCCATCATAGCCCGAAGGATCGCGCGGCCTGTTCCACTTCGTAGCGGAGCGCCTCCAGCGTGAGGCCCTCGTTGCAGATCACGATGTCGGCGGCGGCCAGGCGCAGCGCCCGGGGCGCCTGTGCCGCGATGATCGCGCGCACCTCGGCGGGGGTGAGGCCGCTGCGCGCGACGACCCGCTCCACCTGCGTGTCGGGCTCGCAATCCACCACCAGCACGCGGTCCACCTGCGCGCGCCAGCGGCCGGATTCCACGAGCAGCGGGATGTCGAACACGATGCAGCGCGCACCGGCGGCCAGCGCGGCTTCCACCTGGCGCGCGATCTCTTCGCCCACCAGGGGGTGGATGATCTGCTCCAGTTCGCGCCTCGCCTCCGGGTGCGCGTACGCGCGCTCGCGCATGCGGCCCCGGTCCAGTGCGCCGTCGGCATCTATGAACTCCGGGCCGAAGCGCTGCGCGATGGCGGGGATCGCCGCGCCGCCGGGCGCCGTGGTGGCGCGCGAGATGGCGTCGGCATCGATCGCCGCGGCGCCGAGCGCCTGCAGCATCTGCAGCACCGTGCTCTTGCCGCTGCCGATGCCGCCGGTGAGCCCGATGCGCGAGGCCACGGCTACCTCACGCCGAACGGGAAGGCGAACGGCAGCAGGGCAGGGACGGCGGCCGGGCTCAGCGCCAGCGCGAGCAGGCCGGCGCCGGCGAGATATGGGCCGAAGGGCATCGGGATGTCGCGGTTGGCGAGCTTGCCCACCACCAGCAGGAGGATGCCGATCATCGCGCCGACGATGGACGACAGCAGCACGATCGCCAGCAGGTACTCGGCCCCCAGCCAGGCGCCCAGCGCGGCCAGCAGCTTGAAGTCGCCGTAGCCCATGCCCTCCTTGCCCGTGGCGAGCTTGAAGAGCTGGAAGATGGACCAGAACACCACGTAGCCGAGCGCCGCCCCCCAGACCGCGGAGGACAGCGGCACCGTCCAGCCCGCCGCGGAGGCGAGCAGGCCGGACCAGAGGAGCAGGTAGTTCAGGTCGTCCGGGAGGATCTGCGTGTCCATGTCGATCAGGAACAGGCAGATCAGCAGGGCTGCGAAGGCGGCCCAGGCGGCGGCCTGCAGGCCCAGGCCGAAGCGCCAGCCGCAGAGCGCGAAGAACGCCGCCGTGACCAGTTCGACCAGCGGATAGCGGATGCTGATGCGCGCCTTGCACTGCGAGCACTTGCCGCGCAGCGCCAGCCAGCTGAACACGGGGATGTTCTCGTACCAGCGGATCGCGTGCCCGCAGCTCGGGCAGCGCGAGCGCGGCACCAGGAGGTTGAAGCGATCCTGCCCTTCCTCCGGCAGCGGCGCGCCGCTGAATTCGGCGCAGTCGGCGGCCCATTGCCGCTCCAGCATGCGGGGGAAGCGGTAGATGACCACGTTGAGGAAGCTGCCCACGAGCAGCCCGATGACGCCGGCCAGGACGGCGGCTTCGATACCGCCGGCTCCGAACACCATCAGACCACTTCGCCGAGCTTGAAGATGGGGAGGTACATCGCGATCACGATGCCGCCGATCAGGCTGCCGAGGAACACGATGATGATCGGCTCCATCAGGCTGGACAGGCCCGCCACCATTTCGTCGACCTCCTGCTCGTAGAAATCCGCGGCCTTGCCCAGCATGTGGTCGATGGAGCCCGATTCCTCGCCGATGGCGCACATCTGCAGCACCATGGAGGGGAACACGTTGGCGTTGGTCATCGCTGCCGTCAGGCTCGTGCCGGTGGACACCTCCTGCTGGATCTTGGCGGTGGCGATCGAGTACACCGAATTGCCCGCGGCGCCCCCCACGGAATCCAGGGCTTCCACCAGCGGCACGCCCGCGGCGAACATGGTGGACAGCGTGCGCGTCCAGCGCGCGATGACGGACTTGTAGACCAGGTCACCGAAGAGCGGCATCTTCAGCAGGACGCGGTCCATGAACGCCTGGACCCTCTCGTTGCGCTTCCAGGCCTGCAGGAAGAAGTAGACGCCGCCACCGACGCCGCCGAAGATCAGCCACCACCATTCCACGAAGATCTCGCTCATGGCCATCACGAACAGCGTGGGGGCCGGCAGGTCGGCGCCGAAGTTGGTGAAGACCTCCTTGAAGGCCGGCACCACGAAGATCATGATGACCGCGGTCACGACGAAGGCGACGATCAGCACCGCGATGGGGTACATCAGGGCCGACTTGATCTTGCCCTTGATCGCCTCGGTCTTTTCCATGTAGACGGCCAGGCGGTCCAGCAGGCTTTCCAGGATACCGGCCGCCTCGCCGGCCTCGACCAGGTTGCAGTACAGGTTGTCGAAGTACAGCGGGTACTTGCGGAAGGCCGCCGAGAGCGACGTGCCGGTCTCGACGTCGGTGCGGATGTCGTTCAGCAGCTTGGTGACGCTGGCGTTGGTGTTGCCGCGGCCCACGATGTCGAAGGCCTGCAGCAGCGGCACGCCCGCCTTCATCATGGTGGCGAGCTGGCGCGTGAAGATCGCGATGTCCTTCGCCTTGATCTTCGAGCCGGAGCGCATCTTGCGCTTGCGGATCTTCAGCGGCGACACGCCCTGGCGCCGCAGCGACGCCATGACCTGGTTTTCGCCCGCGGCACGGGTCTCGCCGCGCACGGTCTTGCCGTTGCGGTCCCGTCCCTCCCATTCGAAGACGAATTCCTTGGGTCCTGCTATTGCCGTGGCCATCTGCGCTCCTCTCGACGACTGCTCTTATGATTCGTTGGTGACCGCCAGCACTTCCTCGAGGGAAGTCAGGCCCAGCTTGACCTTGTGCAGGCCGGATTCGCGCAGGCTGCGCACGCCTTCGACCTTCGCCTGCTTGGCGATCTCCAGCGCGCTGCCGTCGGCGAGGATGATGCGCTGCATGTCCTCGCTGATGGGCATCACCTGGTAGATGCCGACGCGGCCCTTGTAGCCGTTGTTGCACGCCGAGCAGCCCACCGGGTGGTAGGGCGTCCAGCTGCCGTCGACTTCCTCTTCCTTGTAGCCGGCGTCCAGCAGCGTCTCGTAGGGGATGTCGATCGGCTTCTTGCACTGCCCGCACAGGCGGCGCGCCAGGCGCTGCGCCGTGATCAGGATCACCGAGGAAGCGATGTTGAACGGCGCGATGCCCATGTTGCGCATCCGCGTGAGCGTGGTGGGCGCGTCGTTCGTGTGCAGCGTGGACATCACCAGGTGGCCCGTCTGGGCGGCCTTGATCGCGATGTCGGCGGTTTCCAGGTCGCGGATTTCGCCGACCATGATGATGTCCGGGTCCTGGCGCAGGAAGGACTTCAGGGCGGCCGCGAAGCTGAGGCCCGCCTTGTCGTTCACGTTCACCTGGTTCACGCCGGGCAGGTTGATTTCCGCCGGGTCTTCCGCGGTGGAGATGTTCACCCCCGGCTTGTTCAGCAGGTTCAGGCAGGTGTACAGCGACACGGTCTTGCCGGAGCCGGTGGGGCCGGTCACCAGGATCATGCCGTAGGGGCGCCCGATGGCTTCCAGCAGGCGCGCCTTCTCCTCCGGCTCGTAGCCCAGGGCCTCGATGCCGAGCCTGGCGCTGCTCGGGTCCAGGATACGGATCACGATTTTCTCGCCGAACAGCGTGGGCAGCGTCGAGACCCGGAAGTCGATGACGCGGTCGGCCGCGATCTTCAGCTTCATCCGCCCGTCCTGCGGCACCCGCTTCTCGGAGATGTCCATGCGGGAGATCACCTTGATGCGGGAGGCCAGCTTTTCCTTGATGGCCACGGGGGGCGAAGCGATCTCGCGCAGCTCGCCGTCGATGCGGAAGCGCACGCGGTAGGTGTGCTCGTAGGGCTCGAAGTGCAGGTCCGATGCGCGCGCGCCGATCGCGTCGATCAGCATCTTGTGCAGGAACTTGACGACCGGGGCGTCGTCGACATCGGAGGTGGCGCCGCCGTCGTCCTCGGCGGCCGGCTGGTCGATGGTGGACTCGTCGAACTCGAAGTCGTCGCCGATGATGCTGTCCATCGCCTCGGTGGCGCTGGTGGCGAGGCCCTCCACCATCTTGGACAGCTTGTCGTATTCCGCGATCACCCAGTCCACGCCCATCTGGGTGGCGAACTTGATCTTCTCGGCGGCGCCCTGGTCGGACGGGTCCGCGGTGGCGACGATCAGCCGGTTGTTGCGCTTGGACAGGACCACCACGCGGTAGTCCTGGCAGATCTTTCCATCCAGCAGGTTCCGCGGCAGGCGGTGCAGGTCGATCGCATTGAGGTCCAGCACCGGGGCGCCGAACGACTGCGCCAAGGTGTGCGCCAGGTCGGCGGCGGACACGGCGCCGGAGCCCGTGAGTTCCGCGATGAAGCTCGTGCGGTTGGCCTTGGACTTGCGGAACAGGTCTTCCGCGGCCTTCTGGCCCAGCTTGCCGGCCGAAACCAGCGCACGGCCCAGTCCGGGTAGTGCGATGGATGCTTCAGCAGCGGGATTGACAGCGGCCATGGGTGGATGCGTAAGGGTCGGAAAGAAGCCCGACCCCGATGTGAAAGTCAGTCCCGATCATCCCGAAAAGCCGAGTTGGTGTAAATGCGCAAGCTCTTCGCGACTCGCCAGCGTTGGAAGGAAGTCACGCCGGGGTGCGCCGGAGGCACCGCGTGCAATGACTTGTTACCTGTGGGAGGGAAAGACCAGCTGGAAACTGGTCGGGGTGAGAGGATTCGAACCTCCGGCCTCTACGTCCCGAACGTAGCGCTCTACCAGGCTAAGCTACACCCCGATTCATGCCGCGACCGCCGCGATGCTGAAGAAAAGCCTTCAGTTGCGACGCTGCAGCAGCGAAGCCGCCAATTGTACCAAAGCCTGAGCATGCGGATCGGGCGGCAGCTGTGCGGCAGCTGACATCGCGCGTTTGGCTTCCGCTGCGGCGGCTTCGAGCGCGACGTCCAGGGCACCCGTTTCCCGCACGATCGCGATGATCTGGTCCAGCTGGTCGAGCGCGCCTTCCTCCACTGCGCGGCGCACCAGCGCGCGCTGGGCGTCCGTGCCGCGGCGCATGGCGGCAATGAGCGGCAGGGTGACCTTGCCTTCGCGCAGGTCGTCGCCCAGGTTCTTCCCGAGCTCGTTCGCGTCGCCCGTGTAATCGAGCACGTCGTCGATCACCTGGAAGGCGGTGCCCAGGGCCTGGCCGTATTCGGCGCATGCGCGCTCGATCGCCGGCGGTGCCTTGGCCAGCACGGCGGCCAGCCGCGCGCTCGCCTCGAACAGCTTGGCCGTCTTGGAGCGGATCACCTGCAGGTAAGCCGCTTCGTCGAGCCCGGGGTCATGCATGTTCATCAGCTGCATGACCTCGCCCTCGGCGATCACGTTCGTCGCGTCCGCCAGGATCTCCATGATCCGCATGTCGTGCGCGTCCAGCATCATCTGGAAGGCGCGCGAGTAGAGGAAGTCGCCCACCAGCACGCTGGCAGGGTTGCCGAAGCGTTCGTTGGCGGTGGCGCGGCCGCGGCGCAGGGTGGACTCGTCCACCACGTCGTCGTGCAGCAAGGTGGCGGTGTGGATGAACTCCACGACCGCGGCCAGGTTGAAGCGCTGCGCGCCGTCGTAGCCGAGCGCGCGCGCGACCAGCAGCAGCAGTGCCGGGCGCAGGCGCTTGCCGCCGGAGGAAATGATGTAGCGGGAGACTTCGCCGACCAGCGGAACGGCCGATTCGAGCCGCCGGGCGATCACGGCGTCGACCTCGCGCATGTCGTCCGTGATCAGGGACAGGACCGTGGAGGCACTGGAGGGGGAGTCAGTCAAGGCGGAACTTGCAGAGTTGCCGGGGATTATAGGAAGCCCCCTCCCGCTCTCCGGGCGCGCCGGGGCCGCGGCTTGTGAGCGACCACCAACCATGCTATAGTCGCGGGCTCTCCGGAAATCCGTCCGGGAGAGGTATTTCTCATTGTGAGGTCAACATGTACGCGGTCATAAAAACCGGTGGCAAGCAGTATCGCGTTGCTTCCGGCGACAAGATCAAGGTAGAACAGATTGCTGCGGACATCGGCCAGGAAATCACGATCGACCAGGTGCTCGCTGTCGGAAACGGCGGCGACCTGAAGATCGGTGTCCCCCTGGTGTCCGGTGCCACGGTGAAGGCCACCATCGTGGCGCACGGCAAGCACGACAAGGTGCGCATCTTCAAGATGCGCCGTCGCAAGCACTACCAGAAGCACCAGGGCCATCGCCAGCAATACACCGAGCTGCAGATCGGTGCGATCGCAGGCTAAGGAGCAGAGCAAATGGCACAGAAAAAAGGCGGCGGCTCCACGCGAAACGGGCGCGATTCCCAGCCGAAGATGCTGGGCGTCAAGGCCTTCGGCGGCGAACTCATCAGCGCCGGCTCCATCATCGTGCGCCAGCGCGGCACCAAGTTCCACCCCGGCACCAACGTCGGCCTGGGCAAGGACCACACGCTGTTCGCCCTGGTGGACGGGCACGTGAGCTTCAAGGTCAAGGGCTCGATGAACAAGCACACGGTCAACGTGACGCCGGCGGCTTGAGCTAAGCTCGAAGCGCGCAGGTCACCAAGCCCCGACTTGTCGGGGCTTTTTCATTTGAGGCATCCATGAAATTCGTCGACGAGGCCTTCATCGACATCGCTGCGGGCGATGGGGGGAACGGCTGCGTCTCGTTCCGCCACGAGAAGTACAAGGAATTCGGCGGCCCCAACGGCGGCGACGGTGGCCGCGGCGGCCACGTGTGGGCGGTCGCCGATCCCAACCTGAACACGCTCGTCGACTACCGATTCTCGCGCCGGCACGAGGCCGGACGCGGGGAGCACGGAATGGGCTCGGACATGTTCGGCGCCATGGGCGGCGACATCACGCTGAAGATGCCGGTGGGCACCATCATCACCGACGCCGAGACCGGCGAGGTGCTCTACGAGCTGCTGCAGCCGGGCGAGAAGATCATGATCGCCAAGGGCGGCGACGGCGGCTTCGGCAACATGCGCTTCAAGAGCTCGATCAACCGCGCGCCGCGCCAGAAGACGCCCGGCTGGCCCGGCGAGAAGAAGAGCTTGAAGCTCGAACTGAAGGTGCTGGCCGACGTCGGCCTGCTCGGCATGCCCAACGCGGGCAAGTCCACGCTGATCGCCGCGGTGTCGAATGCACGCCCGAAGATCGCCGACTACCCGTTCACCACGCTGCACCCCAACCTCGGCGTCGTGCGCGTGGGGCCGGAGCAGAGTTTCGTCGTCGCCGACGTGCCCGGCCTCATCGAGGGCGCGGCCGAAGGCGCGGGCCTGGGCCACCAGTTCCTGCGCCACCTGCAGCGCACGCGCCTGCTGCTGCACGTCGTGGACATCGCGCCGTTCGACGAAGGCGTCGATCCCGTGGCACAGGCCAAGGCGATCGTGCAGGAGCTGAAGAAGTACGACAAGGCGCTGCACGACAAGCCGCGCTGGCTCGTGCTGAACAAGCTGGACATGGTCCCCGCCGACGAGCGCGCCGCGCGCGTGAAGGACTTCGTCAAGCGCTTCAGGTACAAGGGCCCGGTTTTCGAGATCAGCGCGCTCACGCGCGAAGGCTGCGAGCCGCTGATCAAGGCGATCTGGCAGCACGTGCACCAGGTGCAGGTGGCGGAGCAGCCGCCGGAGGCCGAAGTCGACCCCCGCTTCGCGGGCGGCGAGAATACGGCTCCATGAGCCCCGCACGGCCGCCCGAAGGGGCTCGAGCCGCAGTGCGAAGCACGGAGGCTTCCTGATGACGGAGAAGAAAGAGTCGGCGACGCTGCGCGATGCGCGGCGCATCGTCGTGAAGGTGGGATCGAGCCTCGTCACCAACGACGGCCGCGGCCTCGACGAGGTCGCGATCGGCGAGTGGAGCCGCCAACTCGCGGCGCTGGCGCGTGACGGCCGCGAGGTGATCATGGTGTCCAGCGGGGCCATCGCCGAGGGCATGAAGCGCCTGGGGTGGACCGCGCGCCCGCATGAACTCAACGAGCTGCAGGCCGCCGCCGCCGTCGGCCAGATGGGCCTGGCGCAGATGTACGAGACCAAGCTGCGCGAGCACGGCATGGGCTCGGCGCAGGTGCTGCTCACGCACGCCGACCTGGCCGATCGCGAGCGGTACCTGAACGCGCGCTCCACGCTCCTCACGCTGCTGTCGCTGCGCGTGGTGCCGGTGATCAACGAGAACGACACCGTCGTCAACGACGAGATCAAGTTCGGCGACAACGACACGCTGGGCGCGCTGGTGGCCAACCTGGTCGAGGCCGACCTGCTGGTGATCCTCACCGACCAGAAAGGTCTCTACAGCGCCGACCCGCGCAAGGACCCGTCCGCACGCTTCATCCAGGAAGCGCGCGCCGGCGACACCGCGCTGGAGCAGATGGCCGGCGGCGCCGGCTCCAGCATCGGCAAAGGCGGGATGATCACGAAGGTGCTGGCCGCCTCGCGCGCTGCGCGTTCGGGCGCCTCCACCGTGATCGCCTGGGGCCGCGAGCCGGACTGCCTGCTGCGCCTCGCCCGCGGCGAGATCATCGGCACGCTGCTGGTCGCCCCCACGCAGAAGAGCCAGGCGCGCAAGCGCTGGATGGCCGACCACCTGCAGCTGCGCGGCGCGGTCACCGTCGACGAGGGCGCGGCGCTCAAGCTGCGCGCGGAGGGCAAGAGCCTGCTGCCGATCGGCATGGTGGCCGTGGACGGCGACTTCGCGCGAGGGGACGTGATCGCGGTGCGCGACCCCGCGGGCCAGGAGATCGCCCGCGGCCTGGCGAACTACGCCTCGGCCGAGGCGCGGCTGCTGTGCCGCAAGCCTTCAGCGGAGATCGAGAAGCTGCTCGGGTACATGGCCGAGCCCGAGATGATCCACCGGACGAACCTGGTGGTGACCCGGCCTACCTGATCACGCCGCCGCGCTCGAAGCGCAGGTCGGCGGGCGCGCGCAGGTCCTGCACGATCTGCGCGGGCGTGCCGTTGGCGGCGTGCTCCTTGCATGCGCCGCTCTTGGCGATCGCGAGGCTGTAGCGGCTGTTGGCCGTGCGGTAGACATTGCGCCATTCGCCCCTGGCGGGCACCCAGCCGGTGTCGGGGTTGTGCCGGGCGTACACCTTGGCTTCGCCGGTGTTGCACTTGAGGCCTTCGTAGATGCCGTTCACCGCGCCCGTGCTGCTGGTGGCGACGACCACGTAGCGCACCACGCCGTCGCTGCCCACCGTGATGGACGCCGGATCGACGCCGAACTTCAGGCTGGTGCCCACCACTTCCACCGGGATGAGGCCGCGCGTGCGCAGCTCCGGCGGCGGCGGCGCCTCGACTTCCTTCCAGTCGATGTGGATGTCGGGCACGAGCTGGGCCGCGGCGGTGGCGGCGCCGCCGGCGATGGCCAGCGCGAGGATCCTACGGAGCATGCTTTCCCTTGGCGGCGACCGGCAGCTGCCGGCCCTGCGGATTCGGTTCGAAGGTGGCGCCGGGCGGGAGTTCCATGGCGGGCGCCGGCAGCGGCGCGCCGGGCTGGTCGTGCGGGCCGTGCTCGATATCGCGCGTGCGCATGCCGCTGCGCAGGTACCGGTTGCGGTGGTCGTTGCGGGGCAGGTAGCGGGCGAGCTCGCGCAGCGCCATCTCGTACACCCCGCGCTTGAATTCCACCACCACGTCCAGCGGCACCCAGTAATCGTTCCAGCGCCAGGCGTCGAACTCCGGGTGGTTGGTGGCGCGCAGGTTCAGGTTGTGGTCCTGTCCCATCAGCTGCAGCAGGAACCAGATCTGCTTCTGGCCCTTGTAGTGGCCGCGCGCGTCGCGGCGGATGTAGCGCTCCGGCACTTCGTAGCGCAGCCAGTCGCGCGTGCGCGCGACGATGCGCACATGGTCCGGCATCAACCCGACTTCCTCGTGGAGTTCCCGGAACATGGCCTGCTCGGGGCTTTCGCCGCGGT
The DNA here is from genome assembly GCA_004144865.1 of Comamonadaceae bacterium. Classification (GTDB taxonomy): domain Bacteria; phylum Pseudomonadota; class Gammaproteobacteria; order Burkholderiales; family Burkholderiaceae_C; genus Ramlibacter. The sequence goes on along the minus strand of SEAY01000041.1, from coordinate 4,194 downwards.
CGATGCCGCCTTGCGGGAACTGCCAGCTGTGCGTCCGGATGCGTTTGCCCCAGAACACCTGGTTTTTCTGGTTGAGCAGGATAATGCCGACGTTGGGCCTGAAGCCGTCCCGGTCCAGCATAATCACACCCCAAATCTTTGAACTGAGTTCATTATGCACGGCGCTCCCGCGCGCCGGAAGGGCTCAGCCGCAGCCACCTCCCCGCCCAATGTGATGAGAGCCTCCCAGTTCCTGATTTCCACCCTCAAGGAAGCCCCCGCCGACGCCGAAGTCGCCAGCCACAAGCTGATGATGCGCGCCGGCATGATCAAGAAGCTCGGAGCCGGCATCTACACGTACATGCCCATGGGCCTGCGCGTGATCCGCAAGGTGGAGGCGATCGTGCGCGAGGAGATGAACCGCGCGGGCGCCGTCGAATGCGCGATGCCCGTGGTGCAGCCCGCCGAACTCTGGCAGGAGACCGGCCGCTTCGAGAAGATGGGCCCCGAGCTGCTGCGCATCAAGGACCGGCACGACCGCGACTTCGTCGTGCAGCCCACCAGCGAGGAAGTCGTCACCGACATCGCCCGCCAGGAACTCCGCAGCTACAAGCAGCTGCCGAAAAACCTGTACCAGGTGCAGACCAAGTTCCGCGACGAGCGCCGCCCGCGCTTCGGCCTGATGCGCGGGCGCGAGTTCATCATGAAGGACGCCTACTCCTTCGACCGCGACCAGGCGGGCGCCAAGCGCAGCTACGAGGTGATGGCGCAGGCCTACCGCCGCATCTTCGACCGCTTCGGCCTGCGCTACCGCGCCGTCGCCGCCGACAGCGGCGCGATCGGCGGTGACCTGTCGGAGGAGTTCCAGGTGATCGCCGCCACGGGCGAGGACGCGATCGTCTACTGCCCCGACAGCGACTACGCGGCCAACATGGAGAAGGCCGAGGCGCTGGCGCCGAAGGGCCCCCGTGGCGCGGCGCAGCAAGGCATGCAGAAGGTGCCCACGCCCGGCAAGGCCAACTGTGCCGACGTCGCGCAGCTCCTTGGCGTGCCGCTGGAGACCACGGTGAAGTCGCTGGTGCTGGCGACCGACCAGCTCGATGACCGGGGCGCGCCCGTGAAGACGCAGGTGTGGCTGCTGCTGGTGCGCGGCGACCGCGACATGAACGAGATCAAGGTCGGCAAGGTGCCGGGCCTGGATGCAGGATTCCGTTTCGCCACCATCGCGGAGATCGAGGCGCACTTCGGCACGAAGCCCGGCTACCTGGGCCCGATCGGGCTGAAGCAGCCGGTGAAGGTCGTGGCTGATCGCGAAGTGGCCTTCATGGCCGACTGGATCTGCGGCGCCAACGAGGAGGGGTTCCACCTCACCGGCGTGAACTGGGGCCGCGACCTGCCGGAGCCCGATGCGATCGCGGACATCCGCAACGTGGTCGAGGGCGACCTGTCGCCGGACGGCAAGGGCAAGCTCGCCATCGAGCGCGGCATCGAGGTGGGGCACATCTTCTATCTCGGCACGAAGTACTCGAAGGCCATGGACGCCACCTTCCTCGACGAGGACGGCAAGCCCAAGGTCTTCGAGATGGGCTGCTACGGCATCGGGATCACGCGGCTGCCCGCCGCCGCCATCGAGCAGAACCACGACGAGCGCGGGATCGTCTGGCCGGACGCCATCGCGCCTTTCACCGTGGTGGTCTGCCCGATCGGCATGGACCGCAGCGCGGAAGTGAAGGCCGCCGCGGAGAAGCTGCACGACGAGCTGGCCGCCGCCGGCGTCGACGTGCTGCTGGACGACCGCGGCGAGCGTCCCGGCGCGATGTTCGCCGACTGGGAGCTGATCGGCGTGCCGCACCGCGTGGTGATCTCCGACCGCGGCCTCAAGGAAGGCCAGGTGGAATACCAGCACCGCCGCGACGCCGCAGCCACCAAGCTGGGCGCCGGCGAGATCGCGGCCTTCCTGAAGGGGCGGCTGGCAGCGTGATCACGCGGCGGGATTGCCTGCGCCCGGCGCTCGCCGGCGCGGGGCTATGGATGATCGGCGCGCCGGCGCAGGCCGGCGGGCAGCTCGAGGAGCCGCTGGCCGATTCGGTGCGCACGGCGCTGACTTCGGCCATCGCCAACAGCGCGCCGCCGGTGCCGGTGTTCAACGATATCGATGCGCGCCTGAAATACCTGCGCTGGCTGGGCGCCATGAGCGGCCGGCTGCGCCGCCGCAAGCCCGACTGGGACGAGCGCAAGGAATTCCTGCAGACCGCGTGGTACGAGAGCCGCCGCGCCGGACTGGACACCGGCCTGGTGCTGGGCCTGATCCAGGTGGAGAGCGCCTTCCGCAAGTTCGCGGTCAGCCGCGTCGGCGCGCGCGGCTACATGCAGGTGATGCCGTTCTGGACGCGCGTCATCGGCAACGGCGATCCGTCCAGCCTGTTCCACATGCAGACCAACCTGCGCTTCGGCTGCGTGATCCTGCGCCACTACCTCGATCGCGAGAAGGGCGACCTCTACTTGGCCCTGGGCCGCTACAACGGCAGCCGCGGCAAGCCGCAGTATCCGAATGCGGTGTTCGCGGCGGCGAAGAACTGGGAGTGGCGGGAGCAGATGCCCGCCGAGTCCGTCCAACCCGCGCGTTCGTAGCGCGCCGAGGTCAGTTCAAGAACCCCAGCTTCGTCTTGCCGTTCCCGCACTTCGGCAGGTCGTCCGCCTGGATCGCGCCCCGGTGGTCCAGGCGCGCATTGCCGAAGCCCGTCATCAGGGCCCGGCGCATTTCGCGCGGCGCGAGTTCCGCCAGGCAATCCAGCACGTCGTCGGCCGGCTCGTCATCGAAACGGCGGCCCCAGCCGTGCTCGTTGCGGATGGACTGGTACAGGTTACGCGCGATCGCGCGTGCCTGGTCGAGGCTGGGCGCATCGATCTCGAACACGTTCATGCGGTTGAGGATCGGCTCGGGGATGCAGCGATCGTCGTTGGCCGTCATGATCCAGATCACCTGGCTGGCGTCGATGGCGACCTCGGCGAATTCGTCCATGAAGGATTCGGCGGTGTCGTGCTCCAGCAGGCTGTACAGCGAGCCGAGCGGGTCGTATTGCGCATCCGCGCTCGCCTTGTCGATCTCGTCCACCACGAGCACCGGGTTGGCGTACTGGCCGTCCACGAGCGCTTCGAACACCTTGCCCGGCTTGGCACCCTTCCATTGCGAGGACGCGCCTGAAAGCAGCCAGCCCGCCGTCATCGAGCTCATGGGAACCAGGCTCATCCCGGTGCCGAGCAGCTCGGCGAGCTGGCGTGCGAAGTGCGTCTTGCCGATGCCGGGCGGGCCGAGCAGCAGCATGGGCGTGATCTCGATGCCGTCGCCGGAATCCTGCGCCAGGGCGACGTGGCGCTTGATGTCGTCCAGCGCATCGGCGAAGTTGGGCAGCTGCTCGTAGAGCGCTGCCATCTCCGGGATGCCGCTGGGCTTGACCTGGAAGCGCTCGGGCCCGCGTTCGAGCATGCGCTCGTAGGTGGCCCGCAGGCTTTCATGGTCCCGGGCGGGAAGCTTCGCCAGCTTGCGCTCCACGTCGTGCGGACGGAAGACGCTGCGCATGTTGGCGATCGGCAGCTTGAGGCCCGGGTTGTGCGGAACGAGACTTCGCGACTGCTGCATGGCCACTCCTTCGACGACTGTGCTTTATTCCAGCATAGGCCGGCTCAGCGAGCAATCAGTGGACGACCGTTCGCACGAGCTTGTCAGCAGGAGTCGACAGTGGACGCGGGAAGGGCGGCTGTTGGCAGCCGCACGCGTGGAGTGCTGATGCGGGAAACGGTGGGCAGCGCAGCTGCCCACCTTACGGGAGCATCGGGACGCGTAGGGTGGGCAAGCTTGCTTGCCCACCAAGGATCACGACTGCGCCGGCGCGCCCAGGACCTGTTGCAGCTCGCCGCTCTGGTACATCTCCATCATGATGTCCGAGCCGCCGACGAATTCGCCGCGCACGTACAGCTGCGGGATGGTCGGCCAGTTGCTGTATTCCTTGATGCCCTGGCGGACTTCCTGGTCCTCCAGCACGTTCACGGTCCTGAGCTGCTTCGGGTCGACGCCGCAGGCCTTCAGGATCTGGATGGCGCGGCCCGAGAAGCCGCACATGGGAAAGCTCGCGTTGCCCTTCATGAACAGCACCACTTCGCTGTTCTTCACGAGGTCGTCGATTCGTTGCTGTGCGTCGCTCATCAAAATCTCCT